>UQJF01000086.1 GCA_900541315.1 uncultured Clostridium sp.
TTCGTTTGTCAACAACTTTTTTAATTTATTTTTTTGTTTCTTTCGAAACATCTGCCGCTCTCTCAAGCGCGAAGATTATATTAGCAAATCCCAAACCGTTTGTCAACAACTTTTTTCTTTTTTTATCAGCTTCGGCCAAAAAATTAGACGGTCTGTTTTAGATCTTTGAACCACAATTTCATTTTAAATATATGATAATGCAAAAATCCCCTGTCATCAGGCCTTTGAACCTGTGGCAGAGGATTTTTATAAAGCTTATATCTCTATTGTCACTATTTTTTACTATTTATTCTTATTCTGGTTTCACCGGTATTACCACATCGCCTGTAGCTCCAGGGCCTCCATTTTCAGCTGCTGTTGTAGTTGCTGCACTGGTCGGTGCTGGTGCCGGAGAAGCTGCTGCCGGTGCTGTAGTTGCTGCCGTTGAATGCTCCGGTGCTGCTGTGGTATGACTTGCAGCCGTTGTTTCATTTGGAGATACAATTGTTGTACCCGCAGAAGTTGTTTCGCCTGGAACATAGCCATCTGGCATTCCGTCTACTGTAGACGGAACAGTTGTTGCCTGTGTGGTAGTTTCAGATGGATTTAATACAACACCAGTGGAATTCCGGCGAACCACCGGCGTATGACCCTTATAGGTGGTTTTATGATCCAGCTCTCTGGATATTTCTTTTCCATTCTTATAAACAACCTTATAGGTTTCCCATCTGCTTCCGGCGCTTCCCTTGGATTTTATCACTTCTTCTCCCGGCTGAAGTGTCTGATCTTCCTCATAAGTAGGATTTGGTGTGCCAAGGTCTTCTACCTTCTTGGAATCCAGATCCCATGTAATACCATCTTCCAGGATCGGGATACCATAAACAGATACTGTTACTTTCTGATCTGCATAACTTGCCCTTAAACCAATGGCTGTGCTGGAATTATTAATAAACTTAAAGTCTGGCTGATCCCAGCTGACGGTTGCATCACGGCCCGGTGTAACATAACTTGGCTCAAATGTATGGGAGCGGCGGGAGCTGATCTTTAAACCAGCTTTAAATACTGCATTATATAAAGTAGTAGAAACCTGGCATACACCGCCGCCGATCTCCTGTACTACTTCTCCGTTATTATAGGCAGCTGCACCCTTATATCCCTTTGCCTCTGTACGCTGTCCTACTGTACCGTTAAAGGAAAATTCCTGTCCCGGTTTAATAACTGTACCATTAATAGCCTCTGCTGCCAGGCGAACGTTGGTATTACGGTTCTGGTTTGCTGTGGTATTGGTTGTAAAAGAACTGATGGTTTTATATTTTTCTTTTGCGCTTGCTGCTGATATCTCAGGTGCTACATCACTTCCGGTTGCAGTGATCTTTGCATCAAACTTCTTATCCTTTAATGCCTGGGAAATATCGGCTGCCAGCTTGTCCTGATCAATGGCAAAACCATTTTCCTCTCCTGCAAATACAAACTTTCCGCTTGCTGCATCAAATTTATCAATAGAACCGTTCTTTGCTTTTTTATCCCATTTTGCCCCGCAGGCTGCTGCTTCTGCTTTTACCTTCTCATCCAGTCCTGAGGTATCTAATGTATAACTCTCCTGTGGATCGCTGCCATCTTTATAGATTTCATCTAAGAGAGCATCTACTTTTTCTGCCATCAGGTCAGTTACCTTATACTGGTCAGAATCGTATTCAACCGTCATGCTCCACGGAAACTCTTTTAAGATTGCTGCTTTTGCTTCACTTTTAGACATTCCGGTAATGGAAATCCCATCAACTTGGACTTCTTTCTGCATTTCAGTCTCAGATTCGCTTTCGATCACTGTTTCCGTTCCTGCAATATCTGTATTAGAACCTTTTCCCTTCAGTGCAAGAGAGATTCCTGTGATAAATACGATCAGGACTACACCTGCAATAGCAATGATCTTGTAATTTGGTCCTTTCTTTCTGTGGTATCCGCTGCTGCGTCTGGTGGAATAACTTCCTCCAGAGCGTGAAGAATAACCAGACGATGTGCTTCTTCCCGATGCACTGCCTTTATTTGTACCTCTGGCCCGGCTTCTGCCTGTAGAGGAGTTCCGACTTCTGCTGTTTTCTAACTGATTCATGTCTTTTCACCTGTTACATTTCCTGCAAATTTTTAATTACAGCTTGTAGTATAGCATACTTTATTTAAAATGGAACTGGTTTTTAAACTTTTTTCAGAGTAATTCTTTGCTCTTTTTTTCGTTTCTAACATTCCTGTTAAAAGTATTACCAAAGTATTTCATTTGTGTTATTATTATAGAAAGAACATAAAAACACCAAGGAGGTTTTGACCATGGGTTTTGTTGACCTGCACGTTCATTCCGATGCTTCTGATGGCACCTTTACACCTTCCCAGGTTGTAGAACTGGCAAAAAATGCCGGTCTGGATGCCATTGCATTAACAGATCACGACACAACAGCAGGAGTAGATGAAGCATTAGAAGCCGCACATCATTTGAATATAGAAGTGATCCCCGGAATTGAAGTATCCAGCAGTTTCGATGGAACAGAGATCCATATTCTGGGACTTTTTGTTGACCAGAAGGATCCCGTACTTGCTGCCATGCTTGAAAAAATGCTGATCAGCCGTGACCGGCGCAATGAAAAAATGCTTGAAAACCTGGCTGCAGACGGCATTACTTTTACAAAAGAGGAACTTTGCGGAAACAATCCGGACACCATTATCACAAGAGCTCATATTGCACATGCCCTGATCGCCAAAGGTATCTGTTCCAATACAGATCAGGCTTTTAAAAAATATCTCCAGTACGGCGGCCTCTACTGCCCGCAAAAAGAGCATCTTACTCCTGAAGAAGTCGTGAAAACCTTGACAAAAAATGGTGCATTTGTAGCTCTGGCTCATCCATTCCAATATAAATTCGGTGATAAAAAGACGGAAGAACTGATCGCTTATATGGCATATCTTGGCATGAAAGGGCTGGAAGTCTATCACTCATCCAATAACAAACTGGAGAGTATGAAGCTGCGTGAAATGGCATCCAGACACCACCTGCTTCCTACCGGCGGCTCTGATTTCCATGGCGGTAATAAGCCGGATATTTCTATTGGTACAGGCCGGGGCGGACTTCGTGTTTCCTCCCTGCTTTTAGATGATATAAAGTGGGCAAGAGGAAATTAACCTGCTTCTGCACAGCATTTTTTATTAAATCGCAAAATTTTACCCTTGTATCCAGTATTCTTCTTTGCTATAATGCAGTCGTTAAAAGATTAACCACGCAAATGATAAATGATGTAATCCCATGTACTCTTGAAGTCTTTTTGTACCTGATCTTGCAGGAAAAACTTCGGGAGAACATATCATAAAGAAGGAGGAATTACTATGAAGATCCAGAACATTACCGATGTAGAGAAATTTTTCAAAGTGATTGATCAGTGCAAGGGCACTGTAGAACTGGTTTCACCGGAAGGCGACCGCATTAACTTAAAATCCAAGCTGGCTCAGTACCTTTCTATGGCTACTATTTTTTCCAATGGCTATATTAAGGAACTGGATCTGGTTGCACATGATAAAGAGGATATTGAACGCCTGATCAAATATATGTATCAGGGCGAGTAAACAGCTAAGTATTTAAAAAGCTGCGGGAGTACATCATTTTCAGTCTCCCGCAGCTTTTTATTCCAGTTTTCCCGCTTCCCGGATCAGTACTTCCCGGATCTCTTTTTCACCAGCCTTAAACGTTCCCTGAGCCATAAGCTCGCTTCCGCCGCCTCTTCCGTTCAGTTCACTGTTCATAGCCTTACTTAATTTGCGCATGTCTGCCTGGCTGCTGCCTAAGGCATACTGATATACCTGCTCTTCTTCCTTTCCGGAGAAAACTCCCACGATCTTTCCTTTACCTTTTTCATACAGCATAGTGGACAGCTGACGCAGCTGTACCGGAGATAATCCTTCCTCGAACACAGCCAGTACCTCTCCACTTTCCGGATAGCTTTCTACTTTTTTCTCTAAAAGCTGCTGGCAAAGACGTCCATTTACCATATCCTTTTCCTGGCTCTCATTTTTCAGCTTTTCAACCGCTTCCGGAACCAGTGCCAATTTAGCAGACAGCAGGTTAGAAATGCGGATCTCATCTTTTAAGCGCTCTCTGTAATCTATCAGTGCCCGGCGACCACAGAGCATGGAAATACGCACGCCGCCCTTGTAATTGATCATAGTACGCAGCTTAATAATGCCTACTTCTCCTGTTGTCTCTACATGGGTACCGCAGCAGGCGCAGATATCTCCCCCTGGAATCTCCACAATACGCACTACACCCGTCAGTTCTTTTTTGCTTCTGTAATCTAACTGTTCCAGCTCTTCTTGGGACGGATAAAATACATGAACAGGTACATTGTCATAAATCAGCTGGTTTGCCTCATCTTCCAGGGCATCTAACTGTTCCTGGGTAATAATACCATTAAAATCCACAGTCACTTCATCTGTGCCCATATGAAAGCCCACATTGTCATAACCAAAGTGCTTATGTACAAGACCGGAGAAAATATGTTCTCCTGTATGCTGCTGCATATTATCATAACGCTTCTGCCAGTCAATGATTCCCTCTGCCAAAGTACCTTCTTCTAGCGGAGCTTCCAGCTCATGAATGATCTCTTCTCCTTTTTCACAAACATGGAGAACCTTCACTCCATTTAAAGTACCCGTATCACTGGGTTGTCCGCCCCCTTCTGGATAAAAAGCAGTCTGGTTCAAGATAGCATCCCAGGTGCCTTTTTTATTTTGTGTACAGGAAATAACAGTACACATAAAATTTTTTACATATGGGGTTACATAATATAAACGGTTCTGATCCATCTCTATTCCTCCTCGTACTAATAATGTTCTCTTAATGTTCTCTCGAAGTCTTTTCCGCAGCATATTTTTTCATTCATGCTCTTTATCATATAATCGTCAAAAAACTAACAGCTATTATTATAGTACAAATGCGCATGATTTTGCTCTGTTTTTTTATTTTTTTCAAAAAAGAAGAAACATGAGCAAGCTGCCCTACATATCATAGGATTGTAATCAAACATATTTCGGAGGAACTAACATGAGTGATGTAGCAGCAACAAACTGCGGATGTGACTGCGGGTGCGGATGCCAGAGCGGAGGAAATGGATGCAATATCATCTGGCTCATCCTGATCTTATGCTGCTGTGGCGGCAATGGGTTTGGCGGCTGTTTCGGAAATAACGGCTGCGGCAATGGATGCGGATACGATATTATCTGGATCCTGCTGCTCTTATGCTGCTGTGGCGGCAACAACGGCGGCTTTTGCTGATCTTTCGTAAACAAGCGGGGCGTGTAAACGCCCCCTGTTTTCATCTTATGGGATTATTTTTCTCCCCTTTTCTATTTTCTTCTCTACTTTTTCTTTCTTTAAAACCTCTGTTTTTCTTTTTCTGTATACATTCCTCATCTATTTCATATACTGCATTCCCATCGATCACCAGTCTGCTATACATACAGCTTACCTCCTTTCTGAGAGTACATACCTCCTACTACAATATATGCATGAAATAACAGGCTGCCGCATAAGTTTAAACCAAAGCAGCAAGGCTGGTAAAAATATGAATCCTTCTAATGAACATATAGATTATAAACTCACTGATCTGGATTATCTTACTGGTGACCATCATCTTCAAATGATGAAAGCGGCCCTTCCTTTCTTAAATGTTCCCCAGCAGCGGGCTCTCTCTATGTTTGTAAAGCTCCAGGAACTGAAGAATACCTTTCAGCTTTTCGAAAATGGGGAAACCGCAGCAATGGGCATCTGTTCCCTGGATTCTCCTCCTGGGAAGCAGGCTTCTCCCAGGGAACTTTTAAAAGCCTTAAAGCCTTATGGAAATCCGGGGGAACAAAATCTTATAGACGCGGCAAATTCATTACTGGAAGGCCAGACTCCCTTAGAACAGATCCGTCGTTTTCTGACCCCCAGCCAGCAGGCTCGTTTTGAGACTTTGCAGATGGTTATTGCGGCTTTACAGGCCATGAACTGATCCTGACAATTTTCTGTCTTTTAATGTTCTCTCGGAAAGGAGTTATTATGGATAATAACTGGAAACAGGATCCCCGCCTTAAGGCCATGGATCCCGAAAAGGTAACATTATTGACCGGATTTGCTGAAAAAATATCTCATACAGACCAGTCCCATTTTATGAGCAGCTTCCTTCAGATCTGTCAGGAGGCCAATTCAAAGGGGCTGCATTTTACAGATTCTGAAACTGCACTGCTGGTAGAGATCTTAAGCTGCCATATGCCAGAAAAAGACCGGAAAAAGCTTCAGTTTCTGAAGCTGGCAGCAGGAAAGATCGCAGGCGGAATTAACCGGTAGATTATTTTTTCAGCCTCTTGTATGCCCTAAATCGCTTTTAATTGTTGCATTTTTATTTTATATATGCTATATTCTCCCCATGCGGCAAAAAGCCGTTACGATATACTACTCTGGAGAGTCTCTTTCAATATCTGAAATGAGCGCCGAAGGTGTACAGCAGGAATATATGCAAAATATTTCCTGCCAATCTCTCAGGCAAAAGGACAGGGCGGAATAAGACGATCCACAGACGTAGAACATACAAAGGGAGACTATCTATTATTATGGACATGTTTGTGAAAATGGTCAATTCTGCCAACACTTTTTTATGGAATGTAATCCTGATCCTTTTACTGTGCGGTACTGGTATCTATTATACGCTCCGCCTTAAATTCGTTCAGATCCGCGAATTTAAACAGGGCTTAAAGCAGGTATTCGGCGGTATCGGAAAAAAACACGAGAAAAAAGAAGGAGAGATGACCTCCTTTCAATCTGTTGCAACTGCTATTGCTGCCCAGGTTGGCACCGGAAACCTGACGGGTGCTGCTACTGCCCTGATCGGCGGCGGACCGGGCGCTATCTTCTGGATGTGGATGTCCGCTTTCTTTGGCATGGCAACCATTTATGCAGAAGCTACTCTTGCACAGAATTATAAAACAGTACAGCACGGAGAAGTAACAGGCGGGCCTGTTTATTACATCCATGCTGCATTTAAAGGACTTTTTGGCAAGATCCTTGGTGTTGTTTTCGCCATTTTTTTGATCCTGGCACTGGGATTCATGGGCAATATGGTACAGTCAAACTCTATCAGCACTGCCTTCAGCCAGGTATTTACCTCACGGAATATCTCGATCCCGCCTTTTACAGTTGGTCTTTTTCTGGCTGTTATTTCCCTGTTCGTATTTATCGGCGGCACCAACCGTCTGGCTGCAGTTGTGGAAAAGCTGGTTCCATTTATGGCACTTGTATACATTGCCGGAAGTCTGATCGTTATCCTCTGCAACATCACCCGCTTACCTTCTGCTTTTGCCCAGATCCTGTTAGGCGCCTTTAAGCCATCTGCTGTTTTAGGCGGCGCAGCTGGCGTAACCGTAAAAGAAGCTATCCGTTATGGTGTTGCCAGAGGTCTTTTCTCCAATGAAGCCGGTATGGGTTCTACACCTCACGCACATGCAAGAGCAGTTGTGAAAAATCCTCACTGTCAGGGCCTGGCAGCCATGATCAGCGTATTTATTGATACCTTTATCGTATTGAATTTAACTGTATTCAGTATCCTTACTACCGACTCTTTAAATAGCGGCAAAGACGGCATTATGCTGACCCAGTACGCATTTTCTACTGTTTTCGGCTCTTTCGGCGATATTTTCATTGCTGTATGCCTTCTGTTCTTTGCATTTTCCACCATCCTCGGCTGGCACTTTTTCGGTTCCATCAATGTAAAGCATTTATTCGGCAAAAAGGGCATGATCCCTTATTCTGTTCTGGTTGCAGTCTTTATCATCGTTGGTTCTATGTTGAAGGTGGATCTGGTCTGGACTTTAGCCGACTTCTTTAACGGCCTTATGGTCATTCCTAATGCCCTGGCACTGTTGGCTTTAACCGGAGTCGTGGCTTCTATTTGTAAAAAATATAGTTCCGGAGGATCTGATAACTAGTATAGTTATTTACGAAACGATGTACTAGATTAAACTTAAAAGGGCGCCAGCCAAGGCGCCTCTTTTTTATGCATTTCTTATTTCATATACTCACTTAGATCCAGATGTTTTGCATCTTTTGCGATCATGATCCTGGTACCGGCATCTGCAGATCCGATCAGTTCTTTCATCCGGCTTTCCGGCAGGCAGATGCAGCCTGAAGAACCTTTATACGAGGTTGCCATAAAACAGTGAAGGAAAATAGCTGAACCTGCGCCTGGTGTTCTTTCTTTATTATAATCCAGATTTAAAGCGTAATTATAATAAGGAGTGGCTTTGATCAGATTTTCACCGGAATTCCAGTCTTTTGCTGTGGTCTTATCATTAACCAGCTGATTATAATGAGGACTGGCTGGATCATCTACCCAGAAATCACCTTTCACGATCTTATGATATGGCAGTACACTTCCCGGATCATCTAAAAGGCCAAAGGCCAGATCAAAGGAATACACCCCTGAAGGAGTTGCTCCATCTCCTTCTTTTTTATTGTCCGTAATACCATTTCTTCCTACATAGCCTTTTTCTGTCCACTTTAATTCCCAGTTTCCGTTTTCCTTCTTATAATAAGAAATATCTGCATTGCAGTCACCAGTTCCTGCTACTGTAAGGATCTGGCTAACAGGCACCATCTGCTGATCCTGCTGAATGTCACCCAGCTTTTCTCCAGTTGAAACACTTGAATCTGAAACGGAAGCTTCACCCGGTCCTCCTGTCTTTGCATTTAAGTCTGCTCTTCCTGCTGCAAAGGAAGTCATGCCTAATACTCCTGTAGTAATCAATGCCGCTGCAAATATCATCCATTTTTTCTTCTGTATCTTCAAATGTATATACACTCCCCTCTATTTGCTATTTCTGTTTTCTATCCTTTATCTTACCACATCTGCTCCTTCCTTTCTCTTACATTTTTCTTACCCTGATCAAAAATAAAAAACAGCAAAAACCCATGCCACTGGACACCACTATACAAAAAAGGCACCGGTTATGCACCGATGCCCTTTTTGTATCTGCAATTTAAACTATTCCATTTTTCAAATAATCCATGAATCATAATTATTTGCAAACAATGTTAATGATCTTTCCCGGAACGTAGATTTCTTTTACTACATTTCCGCTCATCTTATCCTTTACTGCTTCCTTACCCTGAGCAATAGCATCTTCCTTGGAGATATCAGCAGGTACGCTGATAACAGCACGGGTCTTGCCATTTACCTGAACAGCTACTTCCACTTCATCATCCTTCATAGCCTCAGCATCACACTCTGGCCACTGGGAATGGAACACACTGCCGCTTCCGCCTAACTGGCTCCACAGCTCTTCACCAATATGTGGTGCAAATGGAGCTAACAGGATAACGAAAGTCTTTAAGGTCTCCTTATCGATTCCGCCTTCCTTCTTAGACAGATCCATTAACTTGTTGTTGTATTCCATGAAACCGGAAATAACAGTATTTAAACTGAACTGGTTAAATCTCTGTTCGATGTCGTAAACCAGTTTATGACGCAGCTTGATCATTTCCTTGGTTTCTTTCACATCTTTGTCCTTGCTGTCCATAACCAGATTCCAGAAACGGTTCAGGAAACGGGATACACCTTCAATACCTCTGTCATCCCACTCTGCATCCTGCTCTGGCGGTCCTACGAACAGTTCATAAAGTCTTAAGGAATCGCAACCATAATCTCTTACCAGATCATCAGGAGAAACAACGTTGCCCTTGGACTTACTCATCTTAATACCATTCTTACCAGTGATCATACCCTGATTAAACAGCTTCTTAAACGGCTCATCAAAGTCAATTACACCAATATCGCACAGGAACTTGGTATAGAAACGTGAATACAGTAAGTGAAGAACTGCATGCTCTACACCACCGATATACATATCAACCGGCAGGTATTTGTCAGCTTTTTCTCTGGAAACCAGAGCTTCGCTATTGTGGCTGTCCACATAACGCAGGAAGTACCAGGAAGAACCAGCCCACTGAGGCATAGTGTTGGTCTCTCTCTTAGAAGGAGCACCGCAGACTGGACAGGTGGTATTTACCCACTCGTCAATAGCAGCCAGTGGTGATTCGCCGGTTCCTGTAGGCTGATAGCTTTCTACCTCAGGCAGCTTTAATGGAAGCTGATCTTCCGGCACCGGTACACAGCCGCACTTCGGGCAGTGGATGATCGGGATCGGCTCACCCCAGTAACGCTGGCGGGAGAATACCCAGTCACGCAGCTTGTAATTAACAGTCTTGCGTCCAAAGCCTTTTTCTTCAATAATGTGTGGAGCTTCCTTCTTTAATACAGAAGATTCCATGCCATTCCAGTCACCGGAGTTGATCATGGTTCCGCTTGCTTCTGTATAAGCTTCTGTCATATTTTCGATTTCCTTACCATCCTTGGCAATAACCTGAATGATCGGAAGATTAAATTTCTTAGCAAATTCAAAGTCTCTGTCATCATGGGCAGGTACGCACATGATAGCACCGGTACCATAATCAGCTAATACATAATCAGACAGCCAGATCGGTGTTTTTGCACCGTTTAACGGGTTGATGGCATAGCTTCCGGTAAATACGCCTGTCTTTTCCTTTGCCTGCATACGGTCTACATTGGAACGCATGGAAGCATCGAAAATGTATTTTTCAACTTCTTCCCTGGTCTCATCTGTAGCAAGGCTCTTAGCCAGCTTATGCTCTGGAGCCAGTACCATAAAGGTTGCGCCATACAGAGTATCAGGTCTTGTGGTGTAAACAGTGATCTTTTCATCTCTGCCTTCGATCGGGAACTCAACCTCTGCACCGTAGGATTTTCCGATCCAGTCAGTCTGCATCTTCTTAACCTTTTCAGGCCAGTCAAGCTTATCCAGGTCATTTAACAGTCTCTCTGCATATGCAGTGATCTTTAACATCCACTGGCGCAGGTTCTTCTTTGTAACAGGAGTTCCGCAGCGCTCGCAGCAGCCGTTTACAACTTCCTCGTTAGCCAGACCTGTCTTACAGGAAGGACACCAGTTGATTGGGAATTCCTTCTCATATGCAAGACCCTTCTTAAACATCTGAACGAAGATCCACTGGGTCCACTTGTAAAATTCCGGATCAGTAGTATTTACTTCCATATCCCAGTCATAGATAGCAGCGATCTGCTTGATCTGACGCTTGATATTTGCAATATTTGCTGCTGTAGATTTTGCAGGATGTACGCCCATCTTAATAGCGTAATTTTCTGCAGGCAGACCAAATGCGTCCCAGCCCATTGGATGGATCACATATTTGCCCTTTAACAGCTGATATCTGCTCCATACATCAGAGATAACATAGCCTCTCCAATGTCCTACATGAAGACCATTTCCTGACGGATATGGGAACATATCCAGGCAGTAATATTTCTCTTTCTTTCCATCATTTACATTGATGGGGTTCTTTTCCCAGTTCTCACGCCATTTTTTCTCAATGGCGGAGTGATTATACTGTGATGCCATAATTCATTCCTCCGTAAATATTACCGTGGGTGACGCAATAAAATAAAAAAACTGCGTCTCCTGTTTCCAAGAGACGCAGATATCATTTCCACGCGGTACCACTCTGATTCATGCAAAGTCGCATGCACTCAATTCCTCTTATAACGGTAAGGTCTCCGTCTTTTCTTACTGGATAATAAAATACATGAAAAAAGAATTTTCTGAAGTTTCATGTTTTTCCATACTGTTCGGAAAAGCTGCTCATGGATCAGTTCAACGCTTCCCAGTCACCGGTTCTCATCTTTTCCCGGCTCTCTGTGGGGCTTAAAAAGTGTTTACTACTTCCATATCAATGCATTTGCACTAAACCATAATTTAGCATATTTACACATCAGTGTCAATACCCTCTTTTTCGCTCCAATGAGCCTGGTAAGCCATTTTCGCCTTTCTCATTTCCCTTGAACCCTTAGATGGAAGAGCCTTTTTTGCATACTTTGCAGGAGTTGTTTCCATAGATGGTCTTGCAGGACCGGCAAATGCCTGAGGGGTGAATAAAACGCAATAACCAGCCATGTCGCGAAGCCATCCCTTTTCAAACCAGCCTAATTGTTTTCCCGGAAAATTGTATACTGCCTCCTGGAACAGATAAGCGACAGCTCTTCCATCAAAGGTCCAGATCACATCGTTTTCAATATAGGCAGCTGCTTTTCCCTTTTTATTATAAAGTGTCATGTTCTCATCCTCCTGTAAAATACACCATAATACTTTCGAAAATTATTTTAACCTATTCCACTTTGAAAGGCAATGGTATAATGTATTGGTCCAAAAGAAAAACAGGAGGATTTTTATCATGTACATCGCAGACCTTCACATACATTCCCGTTACTCCATGGCTACCAGCAAGTTCCTCACACCGGAATGCCTGGATCTGTGGGCCAGAAAAAAGGGTATCCATATTTTGGGGACCGGGGATTTTACACACCCATTATGGAGAGAAGAATTAAAAGAAAAATTAGAACCGGCTGAACCTGGGCTTTACAAGCTGAAGCCCAGGTTGCGGCTTGCTGAAATTCCTTTCGGTTCCTTTGATCCCCGTTTTATAGTCAGCGGAGAGATCAGTACCATTTATAAGAAAAATGGCCGTACACGGAAAGTGCACAGCCTGATCCTTCTTCCAGGTCTTGACGTTGCAGATCGTCTTTCCGAAGAATTGGAAAAAATCGGAAATATCCATTCTGACGGCCGCCCTATTTTAGGACTGGACTGCCATGACCTGTTAGATATGGCTCTCACTATATGCCCGGAAGCCATGTACATTCCAGCCCACATCTGGACTCCCCATTTTTCTGTATTCGGGGCATTTTCCGGATTTGACAGTATGGAAGAATGCTTTGAGGAATTAACGCCTCATATCCATGCTGTAGAGACCGGCCTTTCCTCTGACCCGCCTATGAACTGGAGTGTGCCATCTTTAAGCCGGTATCAGCTGATCTCCAACTCAGATGCCCACTCTCCCTCAAAACTGGGACGGGAAGCTACCTTGCTTAATACCGGGCTTTCTTATAAAGATATTTACAATGCTATCCAGACTGGAAACGGACTTGCCGGTACACTGGAATTCTTCCCCCAGGAGGGAAAATATTTCATGGACGGTCACAGAAAATGCGGGGTATGTTTAACACCAGAGGAAGCTGTGAAATTAAAAGGGATCTGTCCGGTCTGCGGCAAAAAGCTTACCACTGGAGTATTGCACCGGGTACAGGATCTGGCGGCACTTTCTGTACCTGACCCGTCTGGCAATATCCAGATATCCTCTGGAAAATTGCAGTTTGAAAATGCTTTTTCAACTTCAAAGACAACTGTCAGTATTCCTGCCATCCGCCGCCCCTTTGAAAGCATCTCCCCGCTGCCGGAGCTGATTGCCGCTGCCAAAGGCCTCTCATCTTCCAGCGTAAAGGTTTCCAGGATTTATGAAACACTATTAAACGAACTTGGAAATGAATTTTTCTTATTAAGAGAAGCAAAAATCTCCGACATTGCAGCTGTTTCATCTGAAAATATTGCAGATGCTATTGCCTGCCTGCGTGATGGAAAAGTCCACTGGAATCCCGGCTTTGACGGGCAGTTTGGCACTATGGAGCTGGTACATCCTTTTCGCCAGTTAAATTCTGACTAACGCCACGCCATCCAGTAAAAGATTTGCCGTGCAAAACCCAAATGTGTCTTCGATCACTAATGTTTTGCCACTTTCTTCTCTATAATCCACGCCACATTCAAGGGTTCCGCCTGCATGACCAATACGCAGATACTGTGTATCTGCTTCTTTTCTCAAAACCTGTTCCACTATACTTCCCGGCACTACTGCCGCTGCAGCTGTGCACATGGCACCGGTCATAGCATAACTTGGATGTGCTTTCTGCATAGACATCATACGGGAAAGAAGATCAATCTCCTCTTTTTTTATCATTTTTTCATCGGAAGTAATATAATCATCTGCCTCAGCTACGAAAGTCATCTTAGGGATCCCCGGCGTTTCCCATGCAGATTTTTTATAGTCACTGATCAGTCCCAGCTTAACAGCAGCAAGACCCCTTACTGTTTCTAAAAGTTCCAGCTTTTCCTCATTTGCATTTATTTCTTCAGGAAGTTCCTTTCCGCTAAGCCCCAGATCCTCTGCCTTTACAAATACAAGCGGATTCGCTGCGTCAATAATGGACACTTCTATGGCTGTCTCTTATACACATCTCCGAGCCCACGAGACGGAGCTACATCT
>UQJF01000087.1 GCA_900541315.1 uncultured Clostridium sp.
GCGGGTCCCAAGTTCAAAAATCCTCCTGCAAGCAAGCTTGCATCGGATTTATGACTTTTTGACCCTGGTATCATATCATAAGTATTACAACATAGGGGGGTTATCATGCTTCCTTCCGTGAGAAAGCTATGGATGACGATCTCCATAAAAAGAAAAATAGGATTTTTTGCAGCCATGGTCATTTTGATCATGGCACTTTCTGCTTCTTTTAATGTATGGATCACCAATGTATCCTTAGGAAGCTTTGGCAGGATCTTAAATGACAATTCCAAATGTAACGATTTTCAGGATGCACTGGACCTGGAAATAAAGGCCTTTGAACATTACGTGCGCAATTCAGATGAAGAAAGCCGCAATACTTACCGTGTAGCCTGTGTAAGGACAGAACGCTGCCTGTGGTCATTGCCTTCTGATTATAGAAAGATCGGAAAAGAGCGCAGTGCCAGAACCTGGAGTATAAGAAATGCTTATGAAAGCTACAAAGTTTATCGCGATGACGTTGCAGAGGGAAACAAAACAGGCAGTGAATTTGTGGAGAAATTGTATTACGTATACAGAATGCAGGAGTATATTCAGGAATATACAGACCGTCTGGTACAGATAACCATGACAAAAGGAACCGAAGATTATCAGAGAGAAGCAGCCGTATTTTCTAATATTCCCTATATAATTCTTGGTATTTCCATTGTATTTATGGTCGCAGCAGTCTGGCTTACAAAGATTCTTTCAAATTCTGTTGCAAAGCCTGTTTTAGCGCTGGCTGTAAGTACCAGAAAGATAGCAGCCAATGATTTTGACGAGCCGGACCTGATCATAGAGAATAAAGATGAAATGGGCGAACTGGTTGCGGCGTTCAATGTAATGAAGCACAGCACAAGAGGTTATATTGAGACCATGCGTAAGAACAACGAGATGCAGGAGCTTCTTTATAAAGAGGAAATGGAACGCAGCAATATGGAGAAACAGTTGAATTCTGCCAGACTGGAATTGTTAAAAAGCCAGATCAATCCTCACTTTCTGTTTAATACATTAAACATGATCGCATGTACAGCGAAGCTGGAAGATGCAGGGGATACAGAAAAAATGATCTTAAGCCTGGGGAACCTTTTTCGTTATAATTTAAAGACCACGGAACAGTTTGTGACCCTGGAACGGGAATTAAAGATCGTAGAGGATTATATGTATCTGCAGAAAATGCGTTTCGGAAGCAGGATCAAATATAGACTGAGTCTGGAAACGGATGCAGCAGCAGTAATGATCCCCTCTCTTTCTTTACAGCCCATTGTGGAAAATGCGATCGTCCATGGTATTTCCAAAAAGGAAGGGGGAGGTATCCTCTATGTGCGTATCTGGAAAAAAAATCAGGACCTGGTCCTTTCAGTAGCAGATACAGGTCTTGGGATGAGTGAAGAAAGGCTGGAAGAAGTAAGAAAAGCCATGGCAGAAAGACGTACAGCCAAGATAGGTATTGGACTGGGAAATATTTATAAACGTATCCACATGATATATCAGGGAGGAGACCTTCAAATTTACAGCTGTGAGGGAAAGGGAACTATCATACAGATGATACTTCCGCAAAAGGATGCAGGGATGAAATACAGGGGGGAAGATCAAAATGTACAGACTGCTGGTAGCAGATGATGAAATCATCGAGAGAAAAGTTCTTTTGAAGACTTTGCAAAAGAATTTAGAGGGACAATGCGAGCTTTTTCAGGCAGAAAACGGCAGGGAAGCTCTGGAGATATATGAAAAAGAAAAGATCCAGATCGCCATACTGGATATTGAGATGCCGGGCATTAATGGAATACAGGCAGCAGAAAAGATCAGAGAAAAAGATAAAAACTGCTGTATTATCTTTCTCACAGCCTATGATGAATTTTCTTATGCAAAAAAGGCTATCACAGTCCGGGCTCTGGATTATATTTTAAAACCATGGGATGAAAAAGAACTGATGCTGGTGTTAGAAGAAGCTATGCGTCTGGCAGGAGAAAAGGAAGAACAGACTAGGATACGAAAGGTGGCAGAACAGGCAGAAGCAGGTCAGCAGATCATGGAAGAAGAGCCAGATTATGCAAATGAAAATCTGCGCATCAGCAAAGTGACAGAGATGCTGAAGGATTATATCTGTGAAAACTATATGAAAGATCTTTCTGTGCAGCAGATGGCTGAAAAGACAAATTATTCCGAACCTCATTTCTGCCGTTTATTTAAGCAGAGTTTTGGCCAGAATTTCACATCATATCTTACGGAATACCGCATCAATATGGCAAAAAAGATGTTGGAACAACCTACGGTAAATGTAAAGGATGTAGGTAAAAATGTTGGATATGAGGATTCAAACTATTTCACAAAAGTGTTCAGAAGAATCACAGGACAGAGCCCGACGGAGTATAGAAATACAGTTTTCAGGGAAAAGGGATAAAAATTTCCTTATTAAGTCAAAATCGTACTAGGATTATCAAAAATTTACCATGTTCAGAACAAGATTTTACCCATATAATGAAATCAGCATAAAGAAAGCGTAAAAAACATAAAAAACATGTGAAAAACGCATTAATAGGAGGGTAAAAACATGAAAAAAAGATGGTTAAGTGCAGCACTTTGCACAGCTATGGTAGCTGGATCACTGGCAGGATGCGGATTAAAATCCCCAGAAACAACTACTACAGCAGCAGCTACTGAGGCAGCTAAGGAGGAAGCGACCACAGCAGCAGAAGCAAAAGAGGAATCCAAAGGAGAGTCTGCAGCAGCTGGGGAGCCTGTAGGACCTGCAGTTACTCTGGTAATGGCAGAGGTTAATCCACTGGATACGATCGTTGGACAGACTGATACAGCATTCAAAGAGAAGGTAGAAGAGCTGTCTGGCGGATCTATTACAGTAGACCTTCAGGCAAGTGGTGTTCTTGGTTCTGAAAACGATGTTCTGGATACCATGCTTGGCGGTGGCGGAACTATTGATATGTCCCGTATCTCCGCATTCGCACTGACAAGCTACGGCGCACAGAAATCCGTTCTTCTGTCTGTACCTTATACATTTGTAAACCGTGAGCATTTCTGGAAATTTGCAGACAGTGAACTGGCTCCAGAGTTCTTAATGGAACCTCATGACAACGGACTGGGCGTAAGAGGTCTGTTCTACGGAGAAGAAGGTTTCCGTCATTTCTTCACTGTTAAGCCGGTAAATACTATTGAAGACTTAAAGGGAATGAAGCTTCGTGTTTCTAACGACCCGATCATGACCGGTATGGTATCAGGACTTGGTGCAAATGCAACTGTAGTTTCCTTCAACGAACTGTACTCTGCACTGCAGACAGGTGTTGTTGATGGCGCTGAGCAGCCGATCGCAAACTATCAGTCCAACGCATTCCCAGAGGTTGCTCCTAACCTGATCCTTGATGGACATACATTAGGTGCTATCCAGGTTATCATTACTGATGAAGCTTGGGATAAGTTAACTCCAGAGCAGCAGGATGTTCTGACCGAAGCTGGAAAGTATGCATCTGAATACAACCGTAAGATCTCTGAAGAAGCAGAGAACAAGGTTCTGGATGAGTTAAAGGCTAATGGCGTATCTGTAGTAGATGTTGAAGATAAGACTCCATGGCAGGAAGCTTGCAAGGACATCATCGAATCCTCTACAAAGGATAACGCAGAACTGTATCAGAAGATTCTTGATATGGCAAAATAATCTGAGCCAGTCAGATAAATAGGCAAATGGTGTATCTGGCGCAGGAGAGCGCGTCTCTCCTGCGCTTTTAATTAAGAAAGGGGACTGAAAAATGCCTTCAATTTTTGAAAAAATCGATAAGATCCGTCCTTTATATGATGCAGCATACAAGTTTGTATTATTCATCTGCAAGCTTCTGCTTGTGATTGATATCCTCATTACCTGTATGTCTGTTGCAGGACGTTATATCTCATTTATCCCAGATCCGGCCTGGTCTGAGGAAGTAGTTCTTTCCTGTATGGCTTATATGGCAGTTCTTTCCGCAGCGCTGGCTATCCGTCGCGGTGCTCATATCCGTATGACTGCTCTTGACAGCTATCTGCCAAAGAATCTGGTAAAATTCCTGGATATCCTTGCTGATGTGGCTGTTTTAGTACTGGCTGTTATCATGTTGACTGTAGGCTGGAATTATGCTTCCGGCATCGGTGCAAAAGGTACTTATGTAAGTATGCCGACTGTATCCCGTTTCTGGATGTATCTGCCTGTTCCGTTAGCAGGTATTGCAATGATCATTTTCGAGATTGAAGCATTGTATAATCATATCAGAAGTTTTTATGTAAAGGAGGAAAAGTAGAATGAGCGTAGATAGTATGGCAATTTTAATATTACTTGGAAGCTTCTTCCTTATGATCATGCTGCGTTTCCCAATTGCGTATGCAGTAGCCCTTTCTTCTGTATTCTGTCTGATGTCTCAGGGACTTCCTCTGACCACTATCTGCCAGCAGATGGTAAAAGGAATCAGTTCCTTCAGTTTAATGGCAGTACCTTTCTTCATCACCATGGGATGCCTTATGGGGTCCGGTGGTATTTCTGAAAAACTGATCGCTTTGGCAAATGCCTGTGTAGGCTGGATGCGAGGCGGTATGGCAATGGTAAACATTGTTGCTTCTTATTTCTTTGGTGGTATTTCTGGTTCTGCATCTGCAGATACTGCTTCTTTAGGGTCCATCCTGATCCCTATGATGGTTGACCAGGGATATGACGGTGATTTCTCTACAGCAGTTACCATTACTTCTTCCTGTGAGGGACTTCTGGTTCCTCCAAGCCACAACATGGTTATTTATGCTACTACAGCAGGTGGTATTTCTGTAGGAAGCTTATTCCTTGCAGGTTATGTTCCAGGCGCACTTTTAGCTGTATCCCTGATGGTTGGTTCTTACATTATTTCTGTAAAACGCAATTATCCAAAGGGTGACAAGTTCAGCATAAAGAACCTGCTTAAGCAGTTAAGTGTTTCTTTCTGGGCACTGGCAGCAGTCCTTATCGTAGTATTCGGCGTTGTAGGCGGTGTGTTCACAGCTACTGAGTCTGCAGCAGTTGCAGTTATCTACAGTTTGATCGTCAGCGTATTTATTTACAAGGGCCTTGACTGGAAAGGTGTATGGAGAGTATTAGGCGAGTGTGTAGATACATTATCTATCGTACTGATCCTGATCGCAACTTCCAGTATTTTCGGTTACTGCCTTACAAGACTTCATGTACCAGACCTGGCAGCCCAGGCTATTGTCGGACTGACCAGCAATCCGATCCTGATCGCTCTTTTATTAAACCTGATCCTTCTGGTATTAGGCTGTATCATGGATATGGCGCCGATCATCCTGATCGCAACTCCTATCCTTCTTCCGATCGCTACCTCTATTGGCATCGACCCGATCCAGTTTGGTATCATGGTTGTCCTTAACTGTGGTATCGGACTTCTGACACCTCCTGTAGGTGCCGTACTTTTCATCGGTTCCGCTGTTGCAAAGATCCCGATGGAAAAGGTTGTAAAAGCAACATTACCATTCTATCTGTGTATGATCATTACCCTGATCCTGATCACCTTTGTACCAGGAATCAGCTTATGGCTTCCAAGTGTATTTGCACACTGATAGGGGTATAATAAAAGTAAAGTATATATAAAAGAAGTACATATAAAAATAAGGGGGGTGTCGAGGACAT
The DNA here is from genome assembly GCA_900541315.1 of uncultured Clostridium sp. Lineage (GTDB taxonomy): Bacteria > Bacillota > Clostridia > Lachnospirales > Lachnospiraceae > Enterocloster. Next base: position 5,669 of record UQJF01000087.1, read on the forward strand.
CCCCTTTATGATATAATGAGCGCAGGGAAAAACAAGCGGCTGCGTCAGCAGACATTTGTTTTTCTTGGACCATTAACGAAGGTTCCGCCTGCGCAAGCAGGCAGTGGAGCGCGTCAGCGCGGGGAACCTGAGTTTCGTAAGTGTATACTCACAGCTAGGGGGAAATTTATATTATGTATCAATACCGTTATAAAACCACCAGAGGAGAATACTGGAAAATGTCCATGTATTTCATTTACCATTCCATGACAGGCATGGTAAACCTGGTTTTTACAGCAGCTCTTTTAGCCCTCACTTTTGCAAAATGGGGATCTTCAGGAAACATATTCCGTATCTGTATGGTTTTAGGCTGCTGCCTTTTTACCATTTTTCAGCCTCTGGCTATTTACCTAAGTGCAGGAAAGCTGGCATCTGCATCCGGAGAAGATACAGAGATCCGTCTGGACGATGTTGGGATCCAGGTAAAAGTGGGGAATACCTACGATAAGATCCCGTGGAGAAAAATAGTAAGGATCGCAAAGCTGCCTGGTATGGCTATTATTTTTACAGATCCGTCCCATGGATATCTGCTTACAGACCGGGTAGTAGGAGAGGACAAAAAAGCCTTTTACGACTGGCTGATGAAGAAACAATCCCAGACCTTGAAAAAGGAAAAATAAAAGCAGGCACAGAAAGATTCTGAGAGAACATTTATAAGATCAGGAGGCAACAATGGTAAAAAAAGGGATATTCTGCTTGTGTATGACCGTTCTTATTTTAGGCGGCTGCACTCTGGGAGGGGTATCATTAAAAGGGAAAGAAAAGCTGGCAGAACCGGATTTTGTCCTGACTTATGCAGAAAACCAGGCTGAAGATTATCCTACAACCCAGGGTGCCTATAAATTTGCTGAACTGGTAAAAGAACGTACCGGGGGAAAAGTAGAGATTCTGGTAAATGCAGGGGGAATGTTAGGAGATGAAAGGTCTGTGATTGAACAGATCCAGTTTGGCGGGATCGATTTTGCCAGAGTTGCCCTTTCTACAGCAGCAGAGTATATTCCCAAGCTGAATGTACTTCAGATGCCTTATCTGTATACAGGAGCAGATCATATGTGGAAGGTACTGGAAGGTCCTATAGGAGATGAATTCCTTGAGGCTTTTCAGGGCTCAGGTATACTGGCTCTTTCCTGGTATGATGCAGGTGCCAGAAGCTTTTATAATGCTGTAAAGCCCATTGAAAAGCTGGAAGATATAAAGGGAATGACCATTCGTGTACAGGAATCAGAGCTGATGAGTGATACAGTCCGGGCGCTGGGAGCTACGCCGGTTCCTATGGTTTATGGGGAAGTGTATTCCGGCATCCAGACCGGAAAGGTAGACGGGGCAGAAAATAACTGGCCGTCTTATGAATCTGCAGGACATTATGAAGTAGCAAAATACTTTACCGTAGATGAGCACAGCCGTGTGCCGGAAGCACAGATCGCTTCCCAGTACACCTGGAACAAGCTTCCGGAAGAATACCAGAAGATTATCCGGGAATGTGCAGAAGAATCAGCACGTTATGAAAGAAACCAGTGGAAAATAAGAGAATCTATTTCCAGACAGCGGGTAGAGGCTAATGGCTGTATTGTGACCCAGCTTTCTTCGGAAGAAAAACAACGGTTCCAGCAGGCAGTTATGCCTTTATATGAAAAATACTGTGCAGAGTATGTGGATATTATTGATGAGATCGTGGCAGAAGGACGATAAGATTTAAAATCAAAACGAAAAGATGAAAACGAAAAGATTTAAGTGAAAAGGTCAAATAAAAGCTGACAGGATGCTCTTTTGTGAGAAATCCTATCAGCTTTTTTATATGTCCCTTTAATTGTTTAATGGAGCTATAGTAGCCGGAGCTTCCGCTGTAGTTGGTTCATGTGCCGCTGTAGTAGATTTTGCTGCTTTTGTGGTGGACTTAGCCGCAGCAGAAGTAGATTTTTGCGCCGCAGTGGTGGACTTAGCCGCTGCGGAAGTGGATTTTTGTGCCGCAGTGGTGGACTTAGCTGCAGCAGAAGTAGATTTTGCTGCTGCGGTGGTGGACTTAGCCGCAGAAGAGGATTTTGCAGCAGTAGTAGACTTGGCAGCAGATGATGCTTTTGTCTCTGCCTTGGTACTGCTGGCTTTTGCAGATTTCGTTTCGGAAGCTTTTGTTTCGGAAGTCTTTGCCTTAGAAGCTTTTGTTTCATTCTCCGCTTCGGTTGCTTCTGTTCCGTTCATACCATTCTTTCCGTCAGTTGGGAACTTGCTGTTCCGGTCTGATGTATTAATTCCGGATTGGTTGATAGAGAAGGCAGCCTGGTTCGGGTTTCCGGCCATATCTTCTACATAAACAGTGAGAGAGCCTTCTTCTAATTTAAAAGTGACTTCTCCGTTTTCTTTATCGCAGCTGTCAGGAAGGATCTTCGTTCCACTGTCATCGGTAGCATAAATAGAATCATAGTTGATGCCGGAAATGCTGTCTTCTATAGTGAGGATAAGCTTGCCGTTTTCCATAACTACGTTTTCTTCATCAAATGATGGGGCTGTATCATCCAATACTGCAATATGCTCAATATCCTGGGCCTGCATGCCGTTTAAGCTTAATGCGTAGATCTCCAGAGTGCCGTTACTTTCCAGTACAGCGTGGTAAACGCCCTTTTCTTTTTTGAATTCAATTGGCTGGGATTCCAGAGTGGTTGTCATCTTCTTTAAAGGAAGCAGGGAGTGGATCTTAAAGCTTACATCCAGAGTTTTGTAATCAGTTGTATCGCTGATATCTATTTCAATCTTTGGTGTAGCAGTAACGATAAAGAAAATTGCCAGATTGACCACTAAAAATGGAAGTATGTAGCATAATAAAATACGGGAAAAACCGGTATTTCCATTTTTTTGTGGTTTGTGTGTGCGGCGCTGATCCTGACGGGAAGCAGTGGAGCGTGTACGTCCGGATGCACGGCTGCTTCTTGGTGCGCTGTATGATGAATGGTGTTCCATTACCATTTCCTCCTTTAGTAAAAGCTCCCTATAGCATAGCAGAAAAACAGATTACTTACAAGGAATTATTCATTGAGAAAGTCTTACGAAAATGCTAGTAAGTGGCTTCAAAATGTTAAGGGGGTATGGTATGATTATAACTAGTACATCGTTTTCGAAATAACTATACCACTCACTTGTCTGCAAATCTGATTGCACAGGCCTAAAAGCCTCAGCGTAGCCCGCTACGCCTGCGTTTTTAGACCTGCACACTCAAATCCACATCCTACGTGATTAGTACAGTTATTTACGAAACGATGTACTAGGATCTTAAGGGGACAGATAAAATGGGGGAAAAGAGGTAGAACGCAATATGATAAGAGAGGCGGCTGAATTTGCAGAGCGGGCACATGAGGGTGTTTACAGAAAGGGAACCAAGATCCCTTATATCACACATCCGATGGAAACGGCAGCCATTGTAACGGCATTTACAAATGAACCGGAAATGATAGCTGCGGCTTTGCTGCATGATGTGATAGAGGACGCCGGGGTTACGAAAGAAGAACTGGAGGAAAAGTTTGGTTCCAGAGTGGCATTTCTGGTAGAGAGTGAAAGCGAAGACAAGTCCAGAAGCTGGATGGAGCGCAAAGGCACTACAGTGGAACACTTAAAGTCAGCAACCAGAGATGAAAAAATACTGGCGCTTGCGGATAAGTTAAGCAATATCCGCAGTACAGTCAGAGATTATCTGGTCCTGGGAGATGAGGTCTGGCAGCGTTTTAACCAGAAGGACAAGGAAATGCAGGGCTGGTATTACAAAGGGGTGGCAGAGGCACTGAAGGAGTTTAAAGGCCACATTTATTATGAAGAATATCTGATGCTGTGTAAAAAGATATTTGGTTAAAGGAGAAGAAAAATGAGAAAAATGAAAAGCAGGATCCTGGCAGCGATCCTGGCAGCAGGAATGATCTTTACTGCACAGGGAATGACCGCTCTGGCAGGAACTATCGGAGTGGGAGCGGCAAAGACCGGGCAGTCCACAGGAGGACCGGGAGAGACCGTAAAAGATGTGGAGAATGCTACAGCAGATAATGAAAATGCTGGTTCAGGAGAGCAGGAAAAAGTATCCGGCGGTGATAATACAGGTACCACAGACCAGACTCCCACCAACGATCCGCTACAGGTAAATTATAGCGTATATTTCAGAAACCGGGGATGGAGTGATCCGACGGCAGATAATCATGCGCTGGCAGCGCCGGCTGATTCATGGGTCACATCCATGAGGGCTAATCTGATTAACATTCCGGCGGGAGCACAGATCGGTGTCCGTTATAAGGTAAATTTAAGTGGTACAGGCTGGCTTGACTGGGAAGCAGATGGAGCAGAAAATGGCGGTGCATCAGCAGAAATGCCATTGGAAGCCATTGCTATGGAATTAACAGGTTCTTCGGCAGCTTCTTATGATCTGTATTATAAAGTTTACCAGAATGGTTCCTGGACAGACTGGGCGGTAAACGGTGCAACAGCAGGAACGGAAGGTGCAGGACTGAGAGTGGACGGCATTAAGGCGTCTATTACAGCAAAAAATGCAGGCGCACCTGCAGAGACAGCTCCATCAACAATAGATCCGTCCAGACCAATGATCGCGCTGACCTTTGATGACGGGCCAAGGGCTTCTGTCACCAACCGTATTTTAGACAGCTTAGGCCAGTATGGGGGCAGAGCCACTTTCTTTATGGTAGGGACCAATGTTCCACAGAATGGCGAAGTGATCCGTCGTATGGTGGCTCAGGGCTGTGAGGTGGCAAATCACACCAATGACCATAAATACATATCAAAACTGGGCAATGAAGGCATTGTAAGCCAGGTAAGCGCTGTAAACCAGAAGGTAGCAGCAGCCTGCGGTGTATCACCAGTTGTAATGCGTCCGCCAGGCGGCTATATAGATGCCCATTCCCTTTCTGTACTTGGTTCTATGGGAATGCCTGCTATCATGTGGTCCATTGATACAAGAGACTGGCAGCACAGAAATGCCCAAAAGACCATTAACAATGTTTTAAGTCAGGTAAAAGATGGGGATATTGTCCTGATGCATGATATTTACGATGCTACTGCAGATGCTGCTGTGGCGCTGATCCCGGAACTGACCGCCAGAGGATACCAGCTGGTAACAGTCAGTGAGCTGGCAGCAGCCAGAGGAGGAATGGCAGCAGGACATAAATACAGCCAATTTAGATAAAAGGAGACAATAAAAAATGGATATTCGTTATTCTGCAAACCAGAGAGATGTAAAACGCTATACAACAGAAGAGCTGAGAAAGGAATTTCTGATCCAGAACCTGTATCAGGCAGATGAGGTAGTTGCAGTGTATTCCCATGTAGACCGTATGGTCACAATGGGATGTATGCCGGTTTCTGAGAAGGTTTCTATTGAAAAAGGCATTGACTGTTGGAAGAACTTTGGAACCCACTATTTTCTGGAACGCCGTGAGATCGGTATTTTCAATATTGGCGGAAAAGGAAAGATTACTGCTGATGGACAGGAATTTGCCATGGGATATAAGGACTGTCTGTACATTACCAAGGGAACAAAAGAAGTTTACTTTGAAAGCGAAGATCCTTCTGATCCGGCAAAATTTTATATGGTAAGTGCTCCGGCCCATACTTCCTATACTACTACTTTCATTCCTATTGAAAAGGCAGCAAAGAGACCATGTGGTGATGCAGCTCTTTCTAATAAGCGTACTATCAATCAGTTTATCCATCCGGATGTATTAAAAACCTGTCAGCTTTCCATGGGTATGACCGTGTTAGAGCCGGGAAGTGTATGGAATACTATGCCGGCACATACACATGAGCGTCGTATGGAGGTTTATATGTATTTTGAGGTACCAGGTGACAATGTAGTATTTCACATGATGGGCGAACCAACAGAGACCAGACACATTATCATGAAAAACGAAGAGGCTGTGATCAGTCCGTCCTGGAGCATTCACAGCGGTGCAGGTACATCTAATTATACCTTTATCTGGGCAATGGGCGGCGAGAACATGGAATTTGATGATATGGACACTATGAAGCCTAATGAGATGATGTAATAATGTTTACGGGTATACAGGTAAAAAACAGGTGCTCACCCTATGGGGATCATAGGGTGAGCACCTCCTGGATCATGAAAAAGCTGTATGCCCATATTTCGGCGGCTTTTGCTGTTGTAACAGACCCTTTTGCCCCCAACATCATTAAATCTGTCTATTATAAATATTTCATTATTGTTGGCACGAGAATGTTCATATCTACAGGCTTTGCAACATGATCATTCATTCCAACAGAAAGAACTTTTTGTATATTTTCTGCAAAGACATTAGCAGTCATCGCAATAATTGGAATCCTGGATTTTTTAGCATCTTTCATCTTTCGGATGCGGTTAATGAATATAACGGTATTTGGGCTTGTTCCTCTATTTTGCATTTACCAAAGAAAGAGCTGCGTTCAGTATTACAAAAGATGTGCATTGCACTTAAAGATAACGGGATGATCTATACTTCATTTAAGTATGGTAACTTTGCGGGGGATCGTAATGGTCGTTATTTTACAGATTTTATAGAGGATTCTTTTCAAAAGATTATAGCTGACATATCAGAGTTAAAGATAGAGGACTGCTGGATCACCAGTGATGTCAGACCGGGAAGGGATGAGGAAAAATGGCTCAATTTATTACTCCGCAAGTCGAATATTCATTAAACATCAAGGGTGAGTATCATAATACTTTAGATATTGAGGGGTTTTCTCAGATGATGAAGGATCCCTCATATTGGAACTTCTCGTACTTTTGCCGCCATGTTATTGCTAACAATCTCAACTTTATTGGGAACCTGCGTTGAAATTCCCAGCTGATTAGCAAATGTATTACCAGAATAGAAACCATCTACTTTTCCACCTCTGGAAACATATTTGTATCTGGCAACCGTATCTGCATTTACGCCCACATTTGTTTTTAGTCGTGATTTCTTAGGCAAATAATAAATGCCATTCTCATATTTTTGTAGTTTTCCCTCATCGCACAGCTTTTTTAGCTGCTGATTTACTGCAGATTTTGTAATTCCCTTAATCACTATATCAGAAAAGAATATAGGCTCTGCTTCCTTATAATTGTCTTTCAAAAATTCATATAACATAAACCTCATTCCTTTCTCCTAAATATTTATAACCTATATGGTTATTTTTGTTAATTATATTCTATATTCTGTTTCCACGATCTGGCCATGTAATTTTAGAACTATGGTTAGTATATCCAAAGCAGAATAAAACATAAAAAAAGATCTGTCACCCTTAGGATTCTTCCCAAAGCCAACAGATCTTACATTTTCCCTTACATCTTTATACTCTTTGCCAGACTCGCCAGCAAAGCTGCCATCTTCGGATTAACCTTTTTTCTTTCTAACCCACGTTATTTTGCAGCCACGGTTACCACTGTTTCCTTTTTTTCGACATAAGCCAATAAAACATAGAACAAAATATTAATGCAAATACAACGCCAAAAACATTCTGAATCACTCTAAGACCAACTGCTCCTTTTAGTCCATAACTCTCTGTAGCAATGGCCAAAGCACCAAATGTGTTAAATACTGCCTGCCAGCCATATTTTGCAGAAAGTCCTACACCAATTCCGCCAAGGATTCCTATGTATGCATAGATAGATGACGGAAGCAAAAAATATAGTACTGTAAAGCATATTACACCTGCAATATTTCCGACAATCCTTTTGCGGACTCTGTATTGCATGTCCTCCATAAATGGTAAGATTGCTGACATTGCCGCAATTCCAGCCCACATTGCCCGTGGCATATTGCAGAGTTCCGCAATGCAGAGTACTGCCGGTACGCATATGATCTGACATAACTGCCACTTTGTTCTGGAAGAAGATATATCAAATTCCTGTACCAAATCATTCAAATTTCTTTTATACGTTCTGTTTTTATGATTTCGATAAAATACGAAGCAGGTAAGTGCTGCACCTAATGCCATTCCGGTTAATCGCATCTGATAACTTTTTCCTGTTACATCATATCCATACAATAACAGATAACCAAGAACCAATGTGGATTGGTTAAACATGAATGGGTTATGACATCCGAACAGAATCAGCACTGCCAGTGCAGCAATGTTTAACAGCATTCCAAGTACCGGTGAAAGCTGGTTTGCTAAATGCGGACATACAG
>UQJF01000088.1 GCA_900541315.1 uncultured Clostridium sp.
CTGACAAAAAATCTTCTCGCAAAATCAAGTACAAAAAGATTCCGAGAGTACATTATGATATCAGGGTTAAAAGGTCAAAAATCCGACGAGGGCTTGCTTGCGGGAGTGCAAAACATGCAGTAACCCGGTATCAGAGGGGGCAAAATATCTTTTACCCTCTACATCATCTGTATACAATCTTAAGGCTAAACGGTTGTGTCTGTCAAGAAGAACCCATGATTTTCCTGGCATGACAGTGGTTTGAGAAAAGGCATTATAACGAATGCATAAAATTATTATTGGAAATTTGTTGATTTTTACTCCTGAGAAAAACTTGACAGTATACCGACATACCGGTATACTGGTATACAGATAGGCAAGAAAAAGCCAGCAAAGAAAATAAAAACCAATTTTAAGGAGGAACCTGAAATGTGTGTTTACGAAATGGGTAACGTAAGAATTGTAGATCTTTCCAAGATCCTGGATCCAAAGACAGAGAGCAGAAGATGCCATCTGTTCCGCTTTAATACCGGGGGTGCTATTCCGGATTTCCACACCAATATGGATCTGATGAGCCATCTGGGAACTCATTGTGAGTGTCCTTACCATCATGATGATAACTGGCCATCTGTAGCAGAGCTGCCATTAACCACTTTCTTAGGCCGTGCAGTATATGTAGACTTTAAGGAGACTGTTGCTAAGCGTGGACATATCACTGCTGCTGATTTAGACCGTGAAGCTGGAAAGGTTAAAGAAGGAGATATCGTTATCATTGATTCTTCCTATAAGCTGTATCCATTTACACCTGATACCAACACAGATAAGGACCAGCGTCTTTTAGTTGGTGCAGAGAGTGCTGAGTGGTTCAAGGCTCACAAGGTAAAAGCAGTTGGTTTTGGTGATGGTGTTTCCATCGAAAACTGCAATGAAGATGTTAAGCCTTTCCATGACATTTTAATGGCAGAGAATATCGTATTCCTGGAAGTGTTAAGAAACTTAGAGCAGCTTAAGAAGGATGTATTCTTCATGAGCTATTCCCCACTTCCAATCCTTGGACTGGATTCCAGCCCTGTTCGTGCATATGCAATTGAAGGACTGGCTGAGTTCTCTGAATAATCAAGGATTACAAAGAGTGGATCTTAAATCAGACTGCGCCCCGGCATAAGAAAACTTTATGCAGGGCGCAATCTGATTTAAGGCATAGTAAAACGCTGAATGTGAGAATAAAAAAGGAGAAAGTAAAATGCGTATTGCAGTGATCGGTGCAGGAGCAATGGGTTCCATCTATGGCGGACATCTCTCCCAGCACAACGATGTTCTCTTAGTAGATACTAATGAAAAAGTAGTAGAGCAGGTTTCAAACAATGGTCTTCTCATTGATGAAGACGGTACCACTCATACTTATCATCCAGGTGCAGTTAGTAATACACAGGGACAAGCGCCTGCAGATTTAGTGATCCTGTTTGTAAAGGCGTTGTTTTCCAGAGCAGCATTAGAAGGGAATCGTGGTCTCATCGGACCAAACACCCGTCTCATGACTTTACAGAATGGTGCAGGACATGAAGATCTGTTAAAGGAATTTGTTGATGAAGATCATATTGTGATTGGTACAACAGAAGACAATGGTGCTGTTCTTGGAATGGGACATGTACGCCGTGGTGGAACAGGTGTTACTAATGTTGGTATGCTTGTAGAAGATAAAGAAGGTTTCCTTCCACAGTTAAAAGAAGCATTTGACCAGTGTGGTTTTAATGTAAAGATCCATGAAAATATCCAGACTCTGATCTGGGATAAACTGTTTACAAATGTTTCCTTAAGTGCCCTTACAGGTGTTCTTCAGGTAGATATGGGCTATATTGCAGCAAATGAGTATGCATGGGATCTGTGCTGCCAGCTGATCCATGAGACTGTAAAGACAGCAGCAGCAGCCGGACTGGACTTTGATGAAGAAAAAGTTCGTGAAAAAGTTAAAAATACTTCTATTAATAATCCAAAGGGATGTACATCTATCCGTGCAGACCTGCGTGATGGCAGAAAAACAGAGGTTGATACTATCAGCGGTGCTGTAGTGCGCGCAGCTCATAAGCATGGAGTTGAAGTTCCTGGTCATGAGTGTATTGTACGTCTTGTACATGCAATGGAAGGCAGAAACAAATAAAGCTAAAAAAGCTTATAATAAAGGAGAGAAAAAATGATTTTTTCATCTATTAAAAATGGTGATTCTTTTGAAAAGTACCCGGCAGCGATTCAGACTGCATTAGAGTACTTAAAGAGCCACGATTTCGCAGCTATGGAACCTGGTGTATATGAGATCCAGGGAAAAGATATCTATGCTCAGGTATTTGATGCCATGACAGAAGATGTTGCAGACAGACGTCCGGAGTCTCATGAGAAATATCTGGATGTACAGTTTTTAGTATCCGGAAGAGAACGTCTTGGATTTACCAAGAATACCGGAAACTACAAAGTAGCAGAGCACATTAAGGAAAGAGACCTGATCTTCTATGAAGCTGTGGAAGATGAAGGATATATTGAGTCCCGTCCGGGATGTTTCTGTGTATTCTTCCCATCTGATATCCATCGCCCACAGGTTATCTCCGGCGAAGCTATGAACCTGCGTAAGGTTGTAGTTAAGGTAAGTGTAGCATTGCTGTAATTAAGAGAGCAGTGTCACTGTATATGTGGAATGCATATATAAAATGAATCTTTAAAAGATAAGCAGCTTAGCATATGGTATTGGCCTGGAATACTATTTTAGGTTAATATGCTGAACTGCTATAATATTGAAAAAACGCAAAAATAAAACGCAAAAAACATGTTGACATAAGTTGACGGTAAGAAAATCTTAATATTAATTTGTAAAACCAGTAGGAGGATTTACCGGTATGTTAAAAAAAATGGCAATAGCTGTGGGGGTTATTTGCCTTATGGGTATGCTTACAGCCTGTGGACGTACTTCTGAACAGAAGGTGACAGAGATTCGCGTAGCTTTTAATCAGAACGAGAATCATCCGCAGTATCGTGCCATGAAAGCATTTGGGGAAAAATTTGAGAAGGAAACAAAGGGACGTTATCATGTAACTATTTATCCTAATGGGGTATTAGGAGAGCAGGGAGCAATGGCTGAATTTATCCGCACAGGAGCTTTACAAATGGCAATCGTGCCATGTTCTGTTCCAGAAGGATATGATCCGGACTTTGCTATTGTAGGAACACCTTATCTGTATGATAATATTGATCATCTTGAAAAAGCAACATTAAACGGGGTATTTGATGATCTGTTTGCATCTACTGAAAAATATAAATTCCGTGTACTGACTGTTTATACGGCAGGTGAGAGAAATGTATATGCAAAGAAACCGATCAATTCTGCAGATGATCTTAAAGGTATGATCATTCGTGTAAATGACAGCCCGACCTATGTAGAAATGGCAAAGCTGATGGGTGGTAATGGAAGCGTTATGGCACAGTCTGAGGTTTATACAGCACTGCAGCAAGGCGTTATTGATGCTGCTGAGAACAGTGAGCTGGTTTACCGTGATTTTAAGCATTATGAGGTTGCGCCTTACTATGCTTATACCCGTCATATTGTACATCCTGACGTAGTGCTTGCAAGTACTGCGTTCTTAAATTCCTTAAGTGACGAAGACAGAGAGATCTTCGACAGACTGATCAAGGAATCCACTGAAGAAGAATTTGAAACATTTAAACAGGATATTGAAGTAGCAAAGAAAGATGCCGAAGAAGCGGGCACCCAGTTCTGCTACCCGGATACCAGTGAACTGCGTGAGCGTTGCATGCCGCTGTTAAACAGGATTGCAAACCAGTCTGATGTGACAAAGCAGATTTATGATGCAGTAGTAGAATTAAGAGAGGAGGACAATAAATAATGAAAACATTAAAAAATGGTTTAGACCGCTTTTTAGCTTTTGTCTGTATTGTTGATTTTATTGTTATGGTCCTTCTTACGGTATATCAGGTGGTAGTACGTTACGTGTTTAAAAGCCCAAGCAGTGTCAGCGAAGTCCTTACCCGTTACTGTTTTGTATGGCTGATCCTGCTTTCAGCAACTTATGTATTCGGACAGCGTGATCATATTTGTATTACCTATTTAAAGGATAAAATGAATGGCAGCGCAAAGAGAATGTTAAATGCTGCTATTGAAGTAGTTGTCATTATCTTCTCAGCATTGATCCTGGTTTATGGTGGTTCTGTTATCACAACCATGAATATGCTGCAGTATGACTCCATCCTCAAGATTCCTACAGGAACTATTTACAGTATTATTCCTGTGTGTGGAGTACTGATCATTTTCTACAGTATCTATAATCTTATTGTAGAACTGAACAAGAAAGAAGGAGGAGAATAAGATATGTCTATTGCAGTTCAGGTTGCCCTGGTAATGGTTGTTCTTCTGGTTTTATTACTGGCAGCAGGTGTGCCGATCGGTGTGGGAATCGGACTCTCTTCCGCAGTTTCAATGATCTGTATGCTGCCATCCAATGTAGCTTTTGCAACATCTGCACAGAGGATTTTTGCAGGCTCTAACTCATTTTCACTGATCGCCATCCCGTTCTTTATTCTTGCAGGAAACATTATGAATAACGGAGGTATTGCATTAAGACTTGTAAATTGTGCAAAGGTCATCGGCGGACGTATGCCTGGTGCATTAGCACAGTCTAACGTGATCGCAAACATGCTGTTTGGTGCTATCAGTGGTTCTGGTGCAGCGGCTGCTGCAGCCATCGGAAGTACCATGGGACCTCTGGAAGAAGCAGAAGGCTATGACAAGAATTATTCTGCGGCAGTAAACGTTGCATCAGCTCCTGTTGGTATGCTGATCCCACCAAGCAATACTATGATCGTTTATTCTACGGTTGCAGGAAGCGTATCTATTTCCGCACTGTTTATGGCTGGTTATGTTCCCGGTCTGATCTGGGGGCTTGGTGTCATCATTCTGGCAACTATTACAGCAAAGAAATTAGGCTACAGAGGCGAAGCAAAGCTGACTGCCGGCATTGTATTAAAGACTTTCTGGCAGGCGATTCCAAGCCTTTTAATGATCGTTATCGTAATTGGAGGTATTCTTTGTGGTGTGTTCACTGCAACGGAAGGTTCCGCAGTAGCAGTTGTATATGCAACCGTTCTTTCCTTATTTTACGGTTCTATTAAAATTAAAGATATCCCAAGAATTGTACTGGACTCTGCGAAAATCACCGGTACTATTACTTTTATGATCGGACTTTCCTCTATTATGTCCTGGGCAATGGCATTTACCGGAATACCGGATATGGTAGCTGCAGCAGTTCTTGGTATTACAAGCAACAAGATTATTATTTTTCTGTTAATTAACATTATCCTTCTGTTTGTAGGTACTTTCATGGATCCGACACCAGCAATCCTGATCTTCACTCCAATCTTTTTGCCGATCTGCACAAGCCTTGGAATGAATGCAGTTCAGTTTGGTATCGTACTTTGCTACAATCTGTCTGTAGGCACCATTACACCTCCGGTAGGAACCATCCTGTTTACAGGCTGTAAGGTAGGCGGTGTTACTATTGAAAGTGTCATCAGCCATTTGCTGCCGTACTTTGCAATGATCATCATTGGTCTGCTGCTAGTGACCTATGTTCCGGTATTGTCACTGGGCCTGCCGTCAATGTTAGGATTACTGTAGGAAAACATGTATAAGCAAAATATCATATAGAATAATGAAACAGGCGTCATCGGAAATGTTTTCGGTGGCGTCTGTTTTTTAAATGTGTTATACTATTAAAAATGATGTTGGGGTCAAAAGATATTTTGCCCCTCTGATACCGAATTGCTACGTGCTTTGCACTCCTGCAATTCTAAAAATATATATTTGTCATAAAATCACAACTATCGGCATACACATATACATAGCGAAAATGAAAAGATACTGCAAAGTGACTTTTCACCACAAAAGCGGGGTGACTTAGTGAACATCAGAGAATCTCAGGAAGCACTGGAACTTGTAACTTTAAGCCCGTATGCCTCTTTTTCTGCAAAAACAAAAGGCAGAGACAGGCAGGAACCTTTATGTGATATCCGCCCGGAATACCAGAGGGATAGAGACCGCATCTTGCATTGCAAAGCATTTCGACGCATGAAGCATAAAACACAGGTGTTTCTTGCACCGGAGGGAGATCATTACCGTACAAGACTTACGCACACTTTGGAGGTGTCCCAGATAGCCAGGACTATTGCAAAGGCATTACAGTTAAATGAAAGTCTCGCTGAGGCTATTGCTTTGGGACATGATCTGGGGCATACGCCTTTTGGACATTCCGGGGAAGCTGTTTTAAATAAGATCTGTGAAGATGGCTTTACCCATTATGAGCAAAGTGTACGGGTGGTAGAAAAGCTGGAAAAAAATGGAAAAGGATTAAACCTTACCTGGGAAGTGCGGGATGGGATCCGCAATCACCGCACAGCAGGTCATCCCTCTACCTTAGAAGGCGCAGTAGTCCGGCTGTCGGATAAGATCGCCTACATTAACCACGATATAGATGATGCCATCCGGGCAAAGATGTTTGAAGAAAAAGATCTTCCTTTGTGCTATACAGATGTTCTTGGTCACAGTGTCCGGGAACGCTTAAATATCATGATCCATGATATTATTTTAAACAGTCTAAACAAGCCGGGGATCTTTATGTCAGAAGGCATGGAAGAGGCTATGATGGGACTTCGCCAGTGGATGTTTGACCATGTATATAAAAATGAGATACCAAAAGCAGAAGAAGGCAGAGCCCAGCAGATGCTTTCCCAGCTTTATTTCTATTATATGGATCATGTAGATGAGCTGCCTCAGGAGTATTTAAACTTCTTAGATGCAGGAGAAAAAGTCTCCAGGGTAGTGTGCGACTACATAGCAGGCATGAGTGATATTTATGCCATAGACCAGTTTGAAAAATTATTTGTTCCAAAACGCTGGAACGTGTATTAAATGATCACAGTTGTAACAGAAGGGAGAAAAAAGCATGTACTATCCGGATGAAGTCATAGAGGAAGTAAGAATGAAGAATGACATCGTAGATGTGATTTCAGGATATGTAAAGCTGCAGAAAAAAGGAGCTAATTATTTTGGCCTTTGCCCTTTCCATAATGAAAAATCACCTTCCTTTTCCGTTTCTCCGGGAAAACAGATGTATTATTGTTTCGGCTGCGGAGCTGGGGGAAATGTTCTTACCTTTGTAATGGAATATGAAAACTATACTTTTCAGGAGGCCCTGCAGTCTTTAGCTGACCGGGCGGGAGTTACCTTGCCGAAGATGGAATACAGCAAAGAAGCCAGAGAACAGGCAGAGCTTCGCAGCAGGCTGTTAGAGGTAAATAAGCTGGCAGCCAACTATTTTTATTACCAGATGAAGCAGCCGCAGGGAGAAATAGCATACGAATATTTCCATGACAAACGAAAGCTTACTGATGAGATTATGCTGCGTTTCGGACTTGGTTATTCCAATAAGACAAGTGACGATCTGTACCGATTTCTGAAGGACAAGGGCTATGATGATGCATTTTTAAGCCAGACGGGTCTTGTGACCATTGAAGAGAGAGGTGGAAGAGATAAATTCTGGAACCGTGTCATGTTTCCAATCATGGATGTGAATAACCGCGTCATCGGTTTTGGCGGCCGTGTAATGGGGGATGGAGAGCCAAAATATTTAAACTCTCCGGAAACAAGATTATTTGATAAAAGCCGGAATCTGTATGGACTGAATTATGCAAGGACTACCAGGGAAAAATACATGCTGGTGTGCGAAGGCTATCTGGATGTGATCTCCATGCACCAGGCGGGATTTACCAATGCAGTGGCATCTTTGGGAACTGCATTTACAAGCCAGCATGCAGGGGTTTTAAAACGCTATACAGATCAGGTGATCTTAACTTATGATAGTGATGGCGCCGGTGTAAAAGCTGCGCTGCGGGCTATTCCTATATTAAGGGATGCAGGTATTTCTGCCAGAGTGTTGAACATGAAGCCGTATAAGGATCCGGATGAATTTATTAAAAATATGGGGTCAGAGGCTTTTAAAGAGAGGATCGCCCAGGCAAAAAACAGCTTCTTATTTGAGATAGATGTATTAAAACGAAACTATCAATTAGAAGACCCGGAGCAGAAGACGAGATTTTATCAGGAAACGGCAAAGAAGCTATTACAGTTTGGAGAACCTTTGGAACGGGATAATTATATCCAGGCAGTATCCAGGGAACAGATGATAAAAGAAGAAGAGCTTCGCCAGTTAGTAAACCGTTTGGGAATGCAGATGGGCTTAAAGGCTGGTGACAGCTACAGGGAAGATGCTTCCGGAAGAAGTGTTATTTCCAGGGAAAATGAAAATAGCCCAGGCAATAATACAGGACGGCTGGAGTATGGCGGTGATCCATATGTGGGACAGGCAGTTGGGCAGAACCAGATGCCCATAAAGAAAGCTGGAAGAAAGCAGGAACGGGAAGATGGCATACGAAGATCCCAAAGATTATTGCTTACCTGGCTGATCGAGAACCCGGAATTATTTGACAAGATAAATGGCATTATAACGGCTGATGATTTTGTGGAAGACCTGTATCATCAGGTGGCAGCCATGGTATTTGAAGGCCATGAAGCAGGAAATGTAAATCCGGCAGGTATTTTAAGCAGGTTCATCAATGATGAAGACCAGTACAAGGAAGTAGCGGCATTATTTAATGCCAGTTTAAAAGAATCCTTAAACAATGAGGAGCAGAAAAAGGCATTTGCGGAGACTGTGATGAAAGTAAGAAAGAACAGCCTGGACACTGCAAGCCGAAATGCGAAAGATATAGCCCAGCTGCAGGAGATCATAAAGCAGCAGGCAGCGTTAAAGCAGCTGCATATATCTTTGGATTGATTTAAGGAGGAAGCCTGATGAAAAGAACGCACAGAGAGGAATCTTTAAGCTTTAAGGAGAAAATGGGCCGGCTTTTAGCAGATGCCGGTACCGGAAAACGTCAGGTGGAGTACCGTGATGTTTTCCGGTATTTCAAACCAAAAGAGTTGAAAGAGGAGGAGCTGGACCGCGTTCTTGACATACTGGCGGAAAATCAGGTACAGATATTAGATGGGGAAGAAGAGCGGGATGATCCTGAAACAGAGTCAGAAGAGGAACTGGCAGAAAAGATGGTTCAGGCAGAAAGAGGGGCATGGGATCAGGCAGACCCGGTGTGTCTGTATTTAAAAGAAATTGGAAAGATATCTCTTCTGACTCAGGAAGAGGAGCTGGATCTGGCCATACAGATACAGGCCGGGAGCCAAGAGGCAAAGGAAAAGCTGGCAAAGGCTAACCTGCGTCTGGTGGTGAGCATTGCCAAGCATTATGCAGGGCGTGGAGTGGCATTTTTAGATCTGGTCCAGGAAGGAAATCTGGGGCTGATGCGGGCTGTGGAGAAGTTTGACTATGAAAAAGGTTACCGCTTCAGTACATATGCTACCTGGTGGATCCGTCAATCTATTTCAAGGGCAATTGCAGACCAGGCCAGAACTATCCGTATTCCGGTCCATATGGTGGAGATCATTAACCGGGTGATGCGAAGCTCCAGACGGCTTATTCAGGAATTGGGGCGGGAGCCTACAGTTCAGGAGATAGCAGACCAGGTACATATGCCGGTGAAAAGAGTAGAAGAAGTATTAAATATGGCTCAGGAGCCGGTGTCTCTTGAAACACCGGTTGGAGAGGAAGAAGATAGTCATCTGGTGGATTTTATACAGGATGAAAAAATGTCATTTCTTCAGGATGAGGCATCCTTTGTATTTTTGCATGAGCAGCTGGTAGAAGTATTACAAACACTGACACCAAGAGAACAGCAGGTATTATCCCTGCGTTTTGGGTTGTATGACGGTGAGGCAAGAACGCTGGAGGAAGTGGGAAAAAAGTTTCATGTAACCAGAGAACGGATCCGCCAGATCGAGGATAAAGCTCTTCGCAAACTGCGCCATCCAAGCAGGAGCCGGAAATTAAAGGATTATCTGGAAAGCTGATGGGTCAAAATACCGTTTGCCCCCAACATCAATATATACAGTATAGAAAGAACAGGACGGATATGACGGATAAAATTAACAATAGCGAGACAAAAAAGACAAGGCTTCGCCTTTCAGAACGGTTAAAACTGGTGGCTTCTTTTGTACCGGAAGGAAGCCGGGTCGCAGATATTGGAACAGATCATGGATATGTGCCTATTTATCTGGCAGAAACAGGAAAAATAAAAAGTGCACTGGCTATGGATGTGAGAAAAGGACCGTTAGCAAGAGCGGATGAACATATTGAAGAATACAGACGGGATGCAGGAGATGCTGCTATTTCCATAGAGACCCGTTTAAGCAATGGACTGGAAAAATTACATGCTGGAGAAGCTGATACGGTCATTATCGCAGGAATGGGTGGAGAGCTGGAGATCAGCATTTTAGAGAATGGAAAGCAATTATGGGGCAGTATCCCACATTGGATCTTTTCTCCCCAGTCAGATCTGGAGAAGTTCCGCCGTTATCTGAAGAAAAATGGCTTTTTTATTGAAGATGAAGCCATGATACTGGATGAAGGAAAGTTTTATACAGTGCTAAAAGCGGGGGTTGGTACAGAAGGAAAGGATACCGTAAGCTGTGAAACAGTTCCAGAATATCGTTTTGGGGCTGTTCTGATCAGGCGTAGGGATGCTGTTTTAAAGCAGTATCTTTTAAAAGAAGAAAAAAGAGTAGAAGGGATCTTAAAGGGCTTTGCAGGAAAAAAAGAGGAAGAGCTGACTGCAGGACAGACAGCAGCCTGCAGGACTTTAAAAGAAGAACTTTTATGTATCAGGGAGGCGCAAGATGAAATGCAGTGAAGTGATAGAGGTATTAGGCAGACTGGCTCCTGAAAGCTGTGCCTGCGACTGGGACAATCCGGGATTATTAGCAGGACGCAGTGATAAAGAGGTAAAAAAAATCTATATTGCCTTAGATGCCACAGATCAGGTGGTTGAGGCAGCCATTAAAGGGGGAGCAGATATGCTTCTGACCCATCATCCCCTTATTTTTAAAGCAATCAAAAAAGTGAATGACCAGAATTTCATTACCAGACGTCTAGTAAAATTGATCCAGGCAGATATTTCCTATTATGCCATGCACACAAATTTTGATGCAGCTCCCGGTTGTATGGCAGACCTGGCAGCTGAACGGCTTTCTTTAAAGGATACAGAGCCGTTAGAGTGTATGGGAGATATGGAAATAAATGGAAATCCTGTGGCATATGGAATTGGAAAAACAGGAAATCTGGCAGGAAATATGACTGTAAAAGCTCTGGCTGAAAAAGTTAAACAGGCTTTTGATCTTCCTTTTGTGCTGGTATATGGAGAAGAACTGATGGACATGGAAATAGAAAAAGTGGCTCTTTGTCCAGGTGCAGGCGGAAGCGTTATCGAAGAAGCTATCCACGCAGGTGCAAAGGCACTGGTAACAGGGGATATCAGTCATCATCAGGGAATTGATGCAGCAGCCAGAGATATGGCAGTGATCGATGCAGGCCACTATGGAATGGAGCACATTTTTATCCAGTATATGGCTGGATATCTGAAAGAAAACCTGCCATCGGATGTGGAGGTCGTTACAGCTCCATCTGCATGGCCAACTGTTCTTTTATAATTGTTGTCTTTGTGCAGCTGATGGACAATGTCCTCCCGGAGTTCAACATGCACCTGTGTTTGTGGCTGAGTTTCTGCCAGTCATGCCTGAATTTCAGAGGCGGATGCAACGCAGTCTCTCAGAAATTCTGGTATAACTGGCAAAAAATCTTCTCATAAATCAGGTATAGAAAGATTCCGGGAGAACATTTCATATAAAAAGGAGGTGTCTATGATCCAGCTGAAGATAGATACACAGATAAAAACATATTCAGAAGATGTTACCTGGCAGGTGGTAGCAGAAGAGTATCAGAAAGAGTACGCGGATGAGATATTATTAGTGCAGGTAAATGGAAAACTCCAGGAACTTCAGGAAAAAATACGGGAAGGAGAAGTTCAGTTTATCACAGCAAGGCAAAAACCGGGAATTTCCGCTTATAAGCGAAGTGCCACCCTTCTGATGCTGAAAGCTTTTTACGCAGTGGCAGGTCCTGAAAATGTGGAGAAAGTTATTGTGGATTTTTCCATTGGAAAAGGTTTTTTTGTAGAAGCAAGAGGAAATTTTACATTAAACCAGGAGCTTCTTGAACAGGTGAAAGCTAAAATGCAGGAATACGTAGATCAGGAGATCCCGATCTTAAAACGCAGTATTTCTACCGATGATGCCATAGAACGCTTTCACAGGCACAGGATGTATGATAAAGAACGTCTCTTCCGCTATCGTCGTGTGTCCAGAGTCAATGTTTACAGTATTGACGGGTTTGAGGACTATTTTTACGGATATATGGTTCCAAATACGAAATACATCCGTTATTTCGATTTAAAGCTGTATGAATATGGCTTTGTACTTATGCTGCCATCGATGCTGGCGCCTACAGTGCTGCCGCAATTTGCCCCTCTTCCAAAGCTGTTTCATACATTGGCAGATTCCTCACTATGGGGACAACGTCTGGATCTGGAGACAGTAGGAGCTTTAAATGACAAGATAGCAGAAGGAGATATGTCTCACCTGATCCTGATCCAGGAGGCTCTTCAGGAGAAGCGTATTGCAGAGATCGCAGCTCAGATCGCAGAACGGAAAACAGCTAAGATCGTTATGATCGCAGGTCCGTCTTCTTCAGGAAAGACTACATTTTCACATAGACTGTCAGTGCAGTTAGAGGCCATTGGATTAAAACCGCACCCTATTGCAGTGGATAACTATTTTGTAAACCGGATAGACAGCCCAAGGGATGAAAATGGCAATTATAATTATGAGATCCTTGAATGTCTGGATGTAGAACAGTTCAATCAGGATATGCAGGCTCTTTTAAGAGGAGAGCAGGTGGAACTGCCCTATTATAATTTCAAAAAAGGAGAACGGGAGTACAAGGGTGATTTCCTGAAGCTGGGAAAAGAGGATATTCTGGTGATTGAGGGGATCCACTGTTTAAATGACCGTTTATCATATTCTCTTCCAAGAGAGAGTAAGTTTAAGATCTACATAAGTGCTCTTACCCAGTTAAATATTGACGAGCATAATCGTATTCCTACTACAGACGGACGTCTGCTGCGCCGTATGATCCGGGATGCAAGGACAAGGGGAACTTCTGCCCGGGATACCATTCGTATGTGGCCGTCTGTGCGAAAAGGAGAAGAGGAAAACATTTTCCCATATCAGGAAGAGGCAGATGCTATGTTTAATTCAGCTCTGATCTATGAACTGGCTGTGTTAAAGCAGTATGTGGAACCATTGCTTTTTGGTATTCCAAAAAACTGTCCGGAATATACAGAGGCAAAGCGTCTCCTTAAATTCTTGGATTATTTTATCGGTGTCAGCAGCGAAGATATACCGAAAAACTCTATTTTAAGGGAATTTATAGGCGGAAGCTGTCTGGATGTGTAGTTTGTGAGTGTGGAATCTGGAAGACTAACGGCTGCATGGGGGGAAATTGGGATTTAGTTCAATAGGGTCCGAAAGGTCTCCTCCATGTATAAACGCATTCACGGTAATTTTGTCCATTTTGCTCCGCCGCCGATTAGGCAGGTCTCCGGCAAACTCGCTCACTGCGTTCGCTCAAACAGTGCCTCCAACC
>UQJF01000089.1 GCA_900541315.1 uncultured Clostridium sp.
TCTACACGCGTAAGATCGTCGGCAGCGTCAGATGTGTATAAGAGACAGATATTATGACACCCATTCCCTTTGGAAAAATGATGAATTGGATCCTGGAGGAACACAAGAAAGGCGCGATCTTCGGCATCAGAAGACCTTTTGTGGCAGATCAGAGCAAGAAATATGAGATCTTTGGACGCACATTAGAAACACCTTTCGGACCTGCAGCAGGACCACACACCCAGCTGACCCAGAATATTGTAGCTGCTTATGTGGCAGGAAGCCGCTTCTTTGAATTAAAGACAGTTCAGAAGTTAGATGGTGAAGACCTTCCGGTAGCAAAGCCATGTATCAAGGCTGATGATGAGTGCTACAACTGTGAATGGTCCACTGAGCTTTATGTGCCACAGGCATATGATGAGTACGTGAAAGCATGGTTTGCCTGTAAAGTATTAGCTAAGGAATATGGCCTTGGCTCTATGGATGGCTTCCAGTTTAATATGTCCGTTGGTTATGACCTTGAGGGCATCAAACTGGAAAAGGTAGACCGTTTTATTGAAGGAATGAAGGATGCTTCTGCAGCATCAATTTTTAATGAGTGCCGTCAGTGGCTGTTAGATAACCTGGATCGTTTTGAGAACCTGACAAAAGAGGATGTTGAAAGCATCTCCCCTGAAATATGCAACTGTGCAACTCTCTCCACTTTGCACGGATGTCCTCCACAGGAGATCGAGCGTATCGCAAGCTATCTGCTCACTGAAAAGAAGGTACACACCTTTATCAAGTGCAATCCTACTCTGTTAGGATATGAGTATGCAAGAAAATTAATGGATGACATGGGCTATGACTATGTAGCATTTGGTGACTTCCATTTCAGAGATGACCTTCAGTACACAGATGCAGTTCCGATGCTTCAGAGACTGCAGAAGCTGGCAGATGAGAAGGGACTGGAATTTGGTGTTAAGATCACAAATACCTTCCCTGTTGATGTAAAACAGAACGAACTTCCAAGTGAAGAAATGTACATGTCCGGTAAGTCCTTATATGCTCTGTCCATGTCTGTTGCACAGAAACTGGCAAAGGACTTTGATGGAAAACTGCGTATTTCCTACTCCGGCGGTGCTGATTACTTTAATATCACAAAGATCATAGACGCTGGTATCTGGCCTGTAACTATGGCAACTACCATGTTAAAGCCAGGCGGCTATGAGAGATTAGAGCAGATTGGACAGTTATTTAAAGCAAAAGAAGCAGCTGCTTTCACTGGCGTAAGTGCAGAGAAGGTAGAGGCTATGGTAGAGGCTGCAAAGTCTGACAAACACCATATAAAGGCTGTTAAGCCACTTCCATCCAGAAAGGTGAAAAAACCAGTTCCATTAACGGACTGCTTTATCGCTCCATGCCAGGAAGGATGCCCGATCCATCAGGATATTACCCGTTATATGCAGTTAGCAGGTGAAGGAAAGTACGAAGAAGCATTAAAGGTTATTTTAAATAAGAATCCACTTCCGTTTATTACCGGTACTATCTGTGCACACAACTGTATGAGTAAATGTACCAGAAATTTCTATGAGGCTTCTGTAGATATCCGCAGAACCAAGTTAGAATCTGCGCAGGGCGGAATTGATGCTGTTATGGCAGAATTAAAAGCACCTGCAGCTACTTCTGATAAGAAGGCAGCTGTAGTAGGCGGCGGTCCTGCTGGTCTGGCAGCTGCATACTTCCTTGCAAAAGGCGGCATGAAGGTTACTGTATTTGAGAAAGCAGAAAAGATGGGCGGCGTTGTACGTAATGTGATCCCGGGCTTCCGTATTTCTCACGAAGCGATCGATCATGACGTTGAGCTGGTTCGTGCTATGGGCGCAGAGCTGGTAAACGGCAAAGAAATCACTTCTGTTGATGAATTAAAGAAAGAATATGACTATGTTGTACTGGCAGTTGGTGCTTCAGAACCAGGAAGACTGAGACTGGAAGCAGGCGAAACCATGAACGCATTAGAGTTTTTGGCGCAGTTTAAGGCAACTGACGGTAAGGTAGATTTAGGTAAGAACGTTGTTGTTATCGGTGGCGGCAATACAGCTATGGATACTGCAAGAGCTGCAAAGCGCAATGTAGGAGTAGAGAAAGTATCTCTGGTTTACAGAAGAACCAAGAGATATATGCCAGCGGATGAAGAAGAATTAGTAATGGCAATCGAAGATGGCGTAGAGTTTGCAGAGCTGTTGGCACCTGTTAAACTGGAAAATGGTGAACTGATCTGCCGTAAGATGCAGTTAGGAGACTACGATGCAAGCGGAAGAAGAGGCGTTGTTGAAACTGAGGAGATTGTTAAGATTGCTGCTGACACTGTGATCGCAGCTGTTGGCGAGAAGGTTCCAGGTGCATTCTATGAAGCGAATGGCATTGCTGTAGACGAAAAGAAGCGTCCAGTTGTTGACCACAACACTCTGGAGACCTCTGTGAAGGGTGTTTATGTTGCCGGTGACGGTCTCTTTGGACCTGCTACTGTTGTAGAAGGCATCAGAGATGGTAAGAAGGCAGCAGAAGCGATCGTTGGAAGGGATTTATCTGAAGATATCTTCAAGATGGCTGATGCTGAGACTGTTTACGGACGTAAAGGTAAACTGTCTGAGGAGAATGAAGAATCTGACAGCAGAAGATGTCTTTCCTGCAACAGCATCTGCGAAAACTGCGTAGAGGTATGCCCGAACAGAGCAAACGTAACCTTAACAGTACCTGGCATGGACAAACATCAGGTGATCCATGTAGATTATATGTGTAATGAATGTGGCAACTGCCGCAGCTTCTGTCCATGGGACAGCGCTCCATATCTTGACAAGTTTACCTTATTTGCAAATGAAGCAGATATGGAAAACAGTAAGAATCAGGGCTTTACTGTTCTTGACGCAGCAGCAGGAACCTGCAAGGTACGTCTGGCAGGTAATGTAATTGATTATACTGTTGGAACTGCAAATGAAAATGTTCCGGACGGAATCCAGAAGATCATTAAGACTGTAATTGATGATTACAGCTATCTGCTGATCGGTTAATAAAAATATTGTGAAGATACTTTCGGGGCATGGCTTTTTAGTCATGCCCTGATAGTGCTTAACACCAACATCATATAATGTGTGGGGAATCTGAATGAAGGAAAGGAAGAAAGCATGCCCAGAGAAAAGACAATGAAGGTGGTATTTGCGTTTCCCACTACCACCATGGCAATGAAAATGGAAGCAGCTGCAAAAGCAAAAACAGCGCCTGGACGTCTGATCCCGGTTCCACGGCAGATCAGCGCAGGCTGCGGAATGGCCTGGTGTGCACCAGTTGCAGACAGGGCGTTTCTTGAGCAGCTGATCGATGCGGAGCATATCGTAACAGAGGGATGTTATGAGTTGTTAATGTTCTCTCAGAATCTTTCAGGGACTGATTCCCATAGGACATCTTAAAAGAGGAGGCTGGATAAATATGAGACAGATCATTAAAAACGGAACCATAGTTACAGGAGGAGGAAGCTTTCCTGCAGATATTCTCATTGACGGGGAAAAAATCGCAGCTACAGGCACAGCAGAAGAAATCGGAAAGCTAACACAGCCGGGGGACAGGGAGATCGATGCTGCAGGATGCCTGATCTTCCCAGGATTCATTGACGCACATACTCATTTTGACCTGCATGTGGCAGGAACTATAACAGCAGATGATTTTGCTACTGGCACAAAGGCAGCTTTAAGGGGCGGTACTACTACTATTATTGACTTTGGAACCCAGTATCCGGGAGAAACTCTGGCTGAAGGCTTAAAAAACTGGCATGAAAAGGCAGATGGAAAGTGTTCCTGCGATTATAGTTTCCACATGTCCATTACAGATTGGAATCCTTCTGTTTCTAAGGAAGTCCAGGATATGATGGATGAAGGGATTACCTCTTTTAAGCTGTATATGACATACGATACCCAGGTAGATGATAAGACATTATTTGAGATCTTACAGAGATTAAGAGAAACTGGCGGCATTACCGGCGTACACTGCGAGAACAGCGGTATGATCGCAGCATTACAGGAAGAAGCAAAGGCAGCAGGAAAAATGGGTGTTTCCAGCCATCCAAAGACCAGACCGGCAGCTGCGGAAGCAGAGGCTATTGGAAGACTTTTGCGTCTGGCAGAAGTAGTAGATGTACCTGTTGTTGTAGTCCATTTAACATGTAAAGAGGGATATGATGTGATCGCACAGGCCCGCAAGAGAGGACAGAAGGTCTATGTGGAAACCTGTCCGCAGTATCTGCTTATGGATGACAGCCTTTATGAACTTCCTGGCTTTGAAAGTGCAAAATATGTATGTGCACCGCCTTTAAGGAAGAAAGAAGATCAGGACTGTTTGTGGAAAGGTCTGGCAGATGGCACCATCCAGACTGTTTCTACAGATCACTGCAGCTTTACCACAACACAGAAGAAATTAGGAGAAGGCGACTTTACCAAGATCCCAGGTGGTATGCCAGGTGCTGAGACAAGAGGAACTTTAGTTTATACTTATGGTGTAGATAAAGGGCGTATCACAAAAGAGGATATGTGCCGTGTTCTGTCAGAAAATCCTGCAAAACTCTATGGCCTATATCCAAGAAAGGGTGTGATCGCTCCTGGAAGTGACGCAGATCTTGTAATTATGCGTACAGGAGTAGAAGATGTGATCACAGCTAAAGATCAGGTTCAGAATGTGGATTATGCTCCATTTGAAGGTACAAAGGTGACCGGAAGAGTGGAAAGTGTGTTCTTACGCGGACTTCAGGCTGTAAAAGATGGAAAAGTGGTAGAAAAGAAGAAGGGCGAATTCCTGAAGAGAGGAAAATACGCTCTGTAAAATAGGATTAAGTAAAAAACGGATCTGGCAGTTAACTGATGCAGCTGCCAGATCCGTTTTTTATGTATATAAAAAGGTATTTTATGTAAATGGTGTGCACTTGCGAGAATTTATCTCACTTTTGTAAAAATTCCCCGCAAGTCATAGATCGCATGCTGTGGACATTTTACAGCACACATTCCGCAGCTTAAGCAGGAAGCTTCGTCGATCACTGCACAGTTGTCTTCTACATGGATCGCACTGGCAGTACAGGTTTTTTCACAGATGCCGCAGCCGATGCAGCTGACAGAACAGACAGTTCTGGCATCTTTGCCTTTATCTTTGTTGGAGCATTTAACAACAATGGTATTGGCACAGTCATGTAAATGGATGATATGCTGAGGGCATTCTCTCACACATCGTCCGCAGGCGATGCATTTTTCTTCATCTACTTCTGCAATACCGTGTTCATTCAGATGGATAGCACCGAATTTACAGCTTTCCACGCATTTTCCGCAGGCAATACAGCCATAGGAACAGCTGGAGCCTTCTGTTACATGACAGCCGCCATTGCAGGCTACAAAAGCAGAACGATATGGAAATTTCTTTTTAACAGCCATGATTAGAATCTCCTTTCATAAGGTGTTCCCGAAATTGGAAGACTGTAGCGGCGTTCTCCGTCACAGCGATAGTAAGCGTCTGTAATAGCAGGAGCTGTAGGGATAGAAGTGATCTCTCCGATACCGATAGCTCCGCAGGCTACATTCAGACCAGGTTTGTCAATAACAATAGCTTCGATCTCAGGTACTTCATGGGCACGGAAGAGACCTAAAGAACCATATTTTTCAATTGGTTTGCAGTTATCATCAATTGGATAGCGCTCTCTTAAGGCATATCCCATAGACATAACTACACCGCCTTCAATCTGACCTTCGCAGGACAATGGATTTACAGCTTTACCTACATCGTGGGCAGCAACTAATTTTTCAATCTTTTTGGTCTTTGGATCAACAATACACATCTGTGTAGCATAACCGTAAGCTACGTGAGATACCGGATTAGGAACATCAGCACCTAATGGATCAGTTTTTGCAAGATATTCGCCATAGAATACCTGGCCCTTAAGATCGTCTAAGGAATGATGTTCGCTGGCATTTTTAGCTTCCATTACTTTCTCGCAGGCACGGCGGCAGGCTTCACCTGTAACTAAAGTCTGGCGGGAACCGGAAGTATCACCGGAATCAGGTGCGATCCAGGTATTGCTCCGCTCATAAACGATCTGGTCTCTTGTCAGGTCTGTGTTGGTAACTACCATCTGTACCAGAACTGTACCAAGTCCCTGGCCAATGCAGGAAGCACCGGTATAAATGTGCAGTTTTGCATCATCCTCTACGATCAGTTTTACACGGCCCCAGTCAGGGATACCAACGCCTACGCCGGCATTTTTCATAGCGCAGGCAAGACCAACTGCTTTTCCAGCAGCTACAGCAGCATCATATTCTTCTTTTACAGCATCCAGTGTTTCGACTAGTCCGGTGGAATTATCAACGATCTGTCCGTTTGGAAGAACGCCGCCTGGACGGATGGCATTGCGGTAGCGGATCTCCCATGGAGTGATGCCAATCTCGTCAGCCATCATATTAAGAAGCGTTTCCACTGCAAAACAGGTCTGTGTTACGCCGAAACCGCGGAAAGCGCCGGCTGGCGGGTTGTTTGTATAATAAGCGGTTCCCTCGATCTCAAAGTTCTCATAAGCATAAGGACCTGCAGCATGGGTACACGCACGTTCCAGAACAGGACCGCCAAGAGAAGCAAAAGCGCCAGTATCAGAAGAAACTTTAGCTTTAACGCCCATGATCTTGCCGTTTTCATCACAGCCCATAGTGAAGTCCATAACAAAGTGATGACGTTTTGGATGTACCAGAAGTGATTCAGCTCTTGTAAGACTTACTTTTACAGCGCGTCCTGTGCAGTAGGTCATCAGTGCTGCGTGATGCTGGACAGACATGTCCTCTTTGCCGCCGAAACCGCCTCCTACTAAAGCATTCTGGACTTTTACTTTCTTGCTTCCCAACATAAGGGAACATTCATGAAGCGTGGTGTGGGAAGACTGGTCAGTGGTGATCAGGAAAACATCGCCGTCACTATCCATATAGGAAACAGCACATTCCGGTTCTAGGAACGCATGCTCAGTCCATGGAGTTTCAAAATGATGGGAAATAACGTGTGCGGAATTTTTAATAGCTTCATCGGCGTTGCCGCGGCAGACATGCTTGTATGCCTGTACGTTGGAGGTTTCTTCATCATATACTAAAGGTGCGTTTTCAGCAGCAGCTTCTTCAATGTTATGGACAGCAGGGAGTACCTGGTATTCAACTTTTACCAGTTTCTTTGCTTTTTCAAGAGTATCTCTGTCTTCGGCAACTACCAGGGCAACGGCATCTCCAAGATAATGAGTCAGACCGCCTTCAGGGATCAGTGTATACTGGTCATGTTTTAAGTGGCCTACTTTATTTTCACCAGGAATATCTTTGGCAGTCAGCACTGCTACAACACCAGGAAGTGCCTTTGCTGCAGAAATATCAATAGAAAGCACACGGGCTCTGGGATATTTGCTTCGTACAGCTGATCCGTAGCACATATTGTCAAAGTAGAAGTCATCTGGATATTTTCCGTATCCTAAAACTTTTTCTTCTACGTCCAGGCGATGGACTCTGGAACCGATCTTCCAGTCATCGGTGCCGGCTTTGGGGATCACTCCATCACGCATGATCTTAGCTGCAAGACGGATAGCGGCGATGATCTTTACATATCCGGTACAGCGGCAGTAGTTGTTGCGGATGGCGTAGCGGATCTCGGCTTCATTAGGGTCTGGGTTCTTATCCAGCAGTGCTTTGGTACACATAACCATACCAGGGATACAGAAACCGCACTGTACAGCACCAGCTTCGCCGTAGGCATAGGTGTAAACTTTGGATTCCCAGTCAGTAAGGCCTTCCACTGTAATAATATTGCGGCCTTCTAAGGTGTCCGTGGTAGGAACACAGGCACGACAGGTCTCGCCGTCAATGATAACGGTACAGGCACCGCAGGCTCCCTGACTGCATCCGTCTTTTACAGAAGTCAGTTTCAGTTCATCACGCAGGAAACGTAACAGAGATTGCTTGCGTGTGGTTGTCACAGACTTGCCGTTTACAAAGAATGTAGACATATTTATAAATCTCCTTTCAAAATGGGAACAAATGAGTTGTTAAAACGAATAATAAACCGATCATTTATGCTTTCATTTTACCATATAATAAACAAAAATCAATAACAATCTCAAAAAAAATTATGTATATACAAAAAAATTGTAAGCGCTCATTTTGAGGGAGAATAACGAAAATCCCCGATTCTTGAAGATAGGCGAAGTTATCTTCAGAAAACGGGGAGAATAAAATGGTAAATTATTTCTTTTTAGGATCAGGACGTTCTGCGCGGAGCTGGTCTGTCAGCTTCTCGATCATCTGCATTTTCATATAAACATCAAAGGAAAGCTCACAGATAAAAGAAAAAAGCTGAAGGTAATCCCGGTCGCTGTCTTCCACGGAAACATCTTTAAAAGTGTCCATGGCTTTTTCGAATTTAGAGGAAATATCTGCTTTAATAGAGGACATTTCTCCCTCTTCCAGTGTAAAAACTTCCCTGTAAATGTCTTCCAGGGAAAGACTGGAATCATGACTGGTAAAATGTTTCGCAGTAATAGGACGGAACAGTTCTTCAATATCCCGGAAAGATAACAGGCTCTTAAAATAGTAGATAAAGATCAGCATGAGCATGTGTTCTTTGGAATATTTCTTTTTAACAGGTGGCGGGAGAAGATTGTTCTTGGCATAATTATTGATCATGGTCTTTGTAAGGACCTTGTCTTCTTCATACCGTCTGGTGTTCTTTAAATGTTCTTCCATAAAGGTTGTGACCTGATCCATATACAGGTCAATATTAGGGATCTCCTCCGGCTGCACGTGAGTCTGGCTGTTAAGATAGGCGAAAAGACCCTGAAGCCGTTCTTCATTTGTTTTCACTAAAAGTCACCTCGGTCTATGTTATGTTCTCCCGGAGTCTTTCCTGCACCTGCTTTTGTGGCTGACAAAAAATCTTTTCACAAATCAAGTACAGAAAGATTCCGGGAGAACATTGTTGTCATATTGCTATGTATATTATATAGTATTGAAAACTATATGACAAGAGAAAACAGATGATTTCCTGAGGGTATTTAAGAAAAATGAGGATATATGGGTCTGCAGCTACAGAAAAGTTAAAATATTAAAAGAAAGTAAAAACGAATAAAGAACTGAAAGAATAATAAAATAAATAAAATAAAATACACAAAACAAACAAAATACACAAAAAATAAATGCACAAAATGCACAAAAATTATTTGACATACATAGGGAGTAATGTTATAATGCATATAACAATACTTCTGATAATATTAGAAATATTGTTATAAATAATATGTAAAAAGCGTGTAGATGGCCCCAAAAGTGAATTGTTTATTTTAAGCCCCTGATGTGCAGATCATTAGAGTGACCGGGGACGCAGGGGGATGTTATTTTTTGCATACTTGCAAAGATTTACTGGACATGGAATGATATAAAGGCTATGATGAATATGTAGTTTTGGTAAACAGGGAAATTTATTAAACCGCATTTTTTCTGAAAAGCAGTAGAAGCTGCCAGAGAATAAATTTATGAAAAAGATTGTTCTCCCGGGATCTTTCTGCAAAGTCTCACAGATCAGGCACAGGGAGATTTTGGAGAACATCAGATAAAAAGGAGGAAACAACATGAAGAAAAGAACAATGGTAATGGCATTGACTGCAGTTGCAGTAGCAGGAGCGCTGACAGCCTGTGGCGGCGGCACAAAGGATAATAGCGGTGCTGCAGCTGACACAAAGGCAGCTGAGTCCAAGGAAGCAGGTAAGACAGAGGAAACCAGCGCGGAAGCTTCTGAGGAAAAGAAAGTATTCCCGGCTGGTACTGTAACTGTATATGCAATGGGAAATCCGCAGTACAGACAGCAGTGGTTTGAAACCTGGCTGGATAATCACAGAGATATTGCTCCGGATGTTAAGATTGAATTTGTACAGACAAAAGGCACTGCTGATATCCGTGAGAAGATCACTATGACTGCGCTTTCTGGTGCTACCGATGATCTTCCGGATGCAGCTATGTTAGACCCGGTTACTATACAGGATCTTTCAAAAGCAGGCTTATTAAAGGATGAAACAGAATATCTGACCCCACTCCTTGACAAAATGGTAGACGGGGCAACCGCAGATGCTACTATCGGTGGTCATATTTATGCGCTTCCTGATTCTGTAAGACCTCAGGTTCTGTTCTATAACAAGGCTATTTTTGATGAGTACGGCATTGATCCGGAGATGATGAAGACCATGGATGGCTACATCGAAGCAGGACGTCAGTTAAAGGAAAAGAGCAACGGAGAAGTTTACTTATCCTATATTGATCCAACCAGCAAGACCTGGAGATATTGGGGACGCCGTGGTTTAATGCCATCTGCAGGCGCAAGGATCTGGGATGAGAACGGCGAAGTTGTGATCGGTTCTGATGAAGGAACCAAGAAAGCATTAGGTGCCTTGGATACTATGAATACAGAAGGACTTCTGTTAAAGACAACTATTATGGAACCTGCTCTGTATGACGCAATCAACAAAAAGCAGGTTGCAACTTTCTGTATCGGCGCTTTCTGGGATGAATTCATGCGTAAGAACTGCGAAGCTACCAAGGGTGACTGGAGAGTTATGTCTGCACCTGAATTTGAAGGCGTAAATAAAGCAGGTGCTCCTGTTTCACAGTACATGGCCATCATTGAAAAGGGTGACAATCCATATTCTGAACTGTTCCGTATGATGTGGTATGATTTTACCTTTGATGGAGAAGCAAAAGAAGAGTGGGTTAAGTCTATGGAAGCACAGAATGCTCCTTATTCCAACCCAGTTTCCAAAGAACTGTTACAGTCTGATTTCTGGAAAGAACCATCTGAGTTTTATGGTGGAATGTCCTTCCGTGAAATGGAAGGCAAGTGCCTGGAAAATGGTGCAGAGAACCTGGTTGTAACTCCACAGGATGCAGAGGCAGATGAGATCATTTCTGCAGAATTAGAGAATTACGTTGCAGGTAACCAGACCATGGATGAAGCGATTGCAAACATGGACAAGAACTTAAAAGCTAAGATCGGAAAAGCTGAGATCGTTCAGTAATCCAGAAGATTATTTATAAGCAGCCAGGCGGTTTACTTACAGAAGACCGCCTGGTGTTATTGAAGGAGGAGGTAGAGCATGCTTAAGACACTGAAAAAGTATAAGGCTCCCTATCTGTTTATTTTGCCCTTTTTTATCCTGTTTTTCGTATTTCAGCTGGTTCCTACCATCTGGACATTCTATATCAGCTTTACTGACTGGAAAGGAATAGGAGATCCGCAGTTTAGTGGTCTGGGCAATTACAAAAAAATGATGGTTGACAACATGTTCTGGGAGTCCCTGGGAAATACAGTTGTTTATTGGCTGACTGGCCTCGTCTTTATTTTATTCTGCGCACTGCTGATCGCGTGTCTGTTAAACAGCCGTTTTTTAAAAAGCAACAGTGCAAGGGCGTTTTTTAAAACAGCGACATTCCTGCCTAATATCTGCGCAGCGATTGCTATGGGACTTATTTTCCGCATGCTGTTTGATGAAAATGTTGGTTTATTTAATGAACTGCTTACCATGTTTGGTGGCAGCAAGATCCCGTGGCTTACAAGTACCACATATTCTAAGGTCCCGGTCATTATGTTAAATGTATGGAGATATACTCCATGGTTTACCATGATCTTATTATCAGGCCTTTTAAATATTTCAAAGGACTATTATGAGGCAGCAACTGTGGACGGCGCAAATGGTATCCAGCAGTTCTGGTATATTACACTGCCTTCTTTAAAAAATATCTTATTCTTCTGTTCAGTGACCTTAACGGTAGATATGTGGAAGCTGTTTAATGAGTCATATATTCTTCCGGGTCCTGGTACATCCAATACATCCCTGTTCCAGTATATGTACGAATCTGGTTTCAATGTATTTAACATGGGATATGCATCTGCTATTGGCGTAGTGTTGATCCTGATCCTGATCGTTATTTCTGTGATCCAGTTTATCGTACGTCATAAGCAGGGAGAAATTTAGGAAAGGAGAACTGACATGAATCATAAAAAAGCAATGTCTTCTGTGATCACATATGGGGTATTGGTGCTGATCACCATTATATGTCTGTTCCCTATTGTGTGGATGTGCCTGATCTCTATTAAAGATACTTCTGAAAGTATTACAGGCTTTAACTCAATTCTTGTAACCCATCCTACATTGGGCAATTTCAAGCGGTTGTTTGAAATGATCCCTGTAGGCCAGAATACATTTAACAGTGTATTTACTACCATTATGGGTACTGTAACATCTTTGTTTTTCTGCGCACTGGCTGGTTTTGCTTTTGCGAAGTATAAATTTCCGGGAAAAACAGTTTTATTCTATTTTGTAATTGCTACTATGTTAGTGCCTCCGGAAGTTGGTTCTGTACCGCTGTTTATCATTATGAAAAAAGTGGGATTGATCAACAGCCTCTGGTCACTGATCATTCCGAGAATAGCCACAGCCGTTGGTATATTCTACATGAACCAGTATATCACAGATGTGCCGGATGAACTGGTAGAGGCGGCAAGAATCGATGGCTGCAGTGATTTTGGCATTTTCATGAAGGTTATTCTCCCGGTTATCAAGCCTGCTATGGCTTCCTGGGGTGCAATTACACTGATCGCAAGATGGAACGACTTCTTTTGGCCATTACTTTATTTAAGAAAACAGGTAAAATACACACTGATGGTAACCATTTCCCTGCTGCCGGTCAGTGAAGGTTTATCTACTCCATGGCCTGTTATCCTTGCAGGTACAACATTAGTCATCATTCCTATTATTGTACTGTATCTGATCCTGGAGCGTTTCCAGAAGGCTGGTATGATGGAAGGCGCTGTAAAGGGTTAAGCAGGTTAAATTTTGACCCTGGTATCTCAGAAATATTAAAATCAAAAAGCCATGTTTCAGACTGCATAAAAATGCCTGGAACATGGCTTTTGTGGTACATGGCTCTGAAAAAGGCACAGGCAGTTGGTTTAGTAAGTCTGCTTGCGGGATTTATAGGTCTATGGTAAAATGAGCCCAGAGAAAAACAAGTGATACTAAAGGCGGTACAAAAAATATGAGCATTTATGATACATTAAATCCAAAACAGAAGGAGGCAGTCTTACATACAGATGGCCCCCTTCTTATACTGGCGGGCGCCGGTTCTGGAAAAACAAGAGTCCTGACTCACAGGATCGCTTACCTGATCGATGAATGCGGGGTGAATCCATGGAATATCATGGCTATCACCTTTACCAACAAAGCAGCAGGTGAAATGCGGGAACGTGTGGATAACCTGGTTGGTTTTGGGGCAGAAAGTATATGGGTCAGCACTTTTCATTCTTCCTGTGTGCGTATTCCTGTCTCTTATACACATCTCCGAGCCCACGAGACGGAGCTACATCTC
>UQJF01000090.1 GCA_900541315.1 uncultured Clostridium sp.
GCCCACGCTCCACACGCAAATCTTTCAATCGTTCTTGTATGGATAGTTCCATGCTCTCCCTCCTTGTCTGCTCGATAAATGGGAACTGTGTTATCTTAATCTTCACTCAATGTTTTCAACATGAGTTCTTAAATAATCAAAATATTTTTTGCCATCATCATTACCGTCCTCGTCAGGCTCAAATATCTCCCTTCCTTCAAACATATAGGCTCTAAGCAAATATTCTGTGGCGTTTTTTTCGTCCCCTATTTCTAAACAACATTCACCTAATCGAAGCATAACAAACGGATTTCCATATCCCTCGCCGCTCAAATTCCCCCTTGCTTTGTCAAAGCATTCGTGTGCTTTTTCGTATTGTTTCTTTTGAAAATAAATATCGCCAATGGCAGCTAAAAACCATATGGTTTCACTGTAAAATTGCTGTGGCTCTGGGATTAGGCTAAGAGCTTCTTTCCATGCTTGTATAGCTTCCTCATATTGTTCTTCTTCCTCAAACTGATTGCCTTTTTGGGCTAATTCATCTAATTTAGTTTTTATTTGTGGTGTTAGTTCATCAATAGCCACTTCTTCATTTTTCTTCTTTGAAAACAGTCCCATAATATACCTCCGTGAAATTTCGATTTGCCATTCTATTTCTTCTATTCTACCACAATTCCAAGAGCGTGGAAATAGAGAGTTTTCCGGGCTGATTTCCGACCTTATGGATATACGGGGCGGGCGGTCTTTTAGGTGTAGACTT
Source organism: uncultured Clostridium sp. (assembly GCA_900541315.1). Lineage (GTDB taxonomy): Bacteria > Bacillota > Clostridia > Lachnospirales > Lachnospiraceae > Enterocloster. Next base: position 740 of record UQJF01000090.1, read on the forward strand.
AGGGTAGTTCATCGATGAGCTGCACCTTGAAAAATGAATAACCGTCCGAAAAGGAATACCCCGGCAGGGGAAGCACCGCAACGAGCCACTTCGGGACAAAATGTCCCGAAGTCCGGGGAGCGTGCCAACGCCGGAAATCCTTTCGGGGAGAACGGCTAAGGAAAAATGGAGGGAACACATGAGAGAGAACCCATATAAACGACTGCCGCCCATAGAGCGCAGGCAGGACGGTTCCCTTTACCGCATGACACCGGCACAGAGGAAACAGGCAAACGCCCTGATCCGCCGGGAGTGCTGCAACTATGAGGACGGGAACTGTATGCTCCTTGACGATGGGGACACCTGCGCCTGCCCGCAGACGGCTTCTTTCTCGGTCTGCTGTAAGTGGTTCCGCTGGTCGGTCTTGCCGCAAATCGGAACGCTGGAAGCAGAGATTTTCCGGGATAAGGACTTGAAACGCTGTGCGGTCTGCGGCGGTGTGTTCGTCCCTAAATCCAACCGGGCAAAATACTGCCCCGGCTGTGCCGCCAGAGTTCACAGGCGACAGAAAACAGAAAGTGAACGGAAAAGGAGGTCTTGTGTGGACAGTTAGGGGCTGAAAAGTCCTTGATTTACAAGGCTTTGCAAGCACAGAACAGGGGCCGGCAATAGAAACTACCGTCTGCCCCCGGAAACAGTCTTCTAACCGTCCACAAAACACGATATGACAAACACCATTTATATCCATCAGCCGGAAAAGGCGGTCAGCTTTACCCGGCTTCCCAATTTCCTTTTTGAAGCCCCCACATTCACACCCCTGTCCAACGAAGCAAAGGTACTGTATGCCTTTATCCTGCGCCGGACAGACCTGTCCCGGAAAAACGGCTGGGCAGATGAATATGGGCGGATTTACCTTTATTATCCCATCAACGAGGTAGTGGAGCTGCTCCACTGCGGGCGGCAGAAAGCGGTCAACACCCTGCGGGAGCTGCAATATGCCGGACTGGTGGAGATCCAGAAGCAGGGCTGTGGAAAACCCAACCGCATTTACCCAAAATCCTACGAAGCGGTTCCAAACACCGACTTCAAGAAATCCGGTTATGGAACGCGGTCGGACTGAAAACCGCACTCCACAAGTACGATAATCAATCCTCTTGAAGTACGAAAACCGGACGGTATATAGAAATACAGAGATTAAAACGATTTTATTTATATCTTATCCATTCCTATCCTATCTGAGATATTTTCTGCGGGATTTTCCTGTGGAAAAGTCACGGAATGGAAGGGCATGGGGAAAGGAGTTTCATGGCACAACACGCAATTTTGCGATTTGAAAAACACAAGGGCAATCCGGCAAGACCGCTGGAAGCCCATCACGAACGGCAAAAGGAACAGTACGCCAGCAATCCCGACATTGACACCAGCCGGAGCAAGTACAATTTCTACATCGTCAAGCGGTCGGGCAGGTACTACCACTTTATACAGAACCGTATTGAACAGGCAGGCTGCCGTACCCGCAGGGACAGCACCCGTTTTGTAGATACGCTCATAACCGCCAGCCCGGAGTTTTTCAAGAAGAAGTCCCCAAAGGAGATACAGGAATTTTTTCAGAGGGCGGCTGATTTCTTAATCAGGCGGGTAGGGAAAGAAAATATCGTGTCGGCGGTGGTACACATGGACGAGAAAACGCCCCACCTGCATTTGGTCTTTGTCCCACTGACAGAGGACAACCGCCTGTGTGCAAAGGAGATTATCGGGAACAGAGCCAGCCTCACAAAATGGCAGGACGACTTTCACGCCTATATGGTGGAGAAATATCCAGATTTGGAGCGTGGGGAAAGTGCCAGCAAGACAGGCAGGAAGCATATCCCCACCCGTTTGTTCAAGCAGGCGGTCAATCTCTCCAAACAGGCAAGAGCCATTGAAGCCACGCTGGACGGTATTACCCCGTTCAATGCCGGAAAGAAGAAAGAGGAAGCCCTCTCCCTGCTGAAAAAGTGGTTTCCGCAGATGGAGAACTTCTCCGGGCAGCTCAAAAAATACAAGGTCACGATAAACGACCTTTTGGCAGAAAATGAACAGTTGGAAGCCAGAGCCAAAGCCAGCGAAAAGGGCAAGATGAAAGATACGATGGAACGGGCAAAGCTGGAAAGCGAGCTGCACGACATTCAGCGGCTGGTAGACCGTATCCCGCCGGAAGTGCTGGCAGAGCTGAAACGGCAGCAGCGGCACACAAGGGAACGGTGATTGATGACAGAAAACATTTCACGCCGCAGCATGGCGGCACTGCACTTTGAAAATTAAATACGGAGGTACTATGGAGCATATCAGATACAAGAAAGAAACCGAAGTCGTGACTTTTCAGGGAAAGGAAATCACGCTGGAAAATCTCTCCCCGGTATTCACGCTGGAGCAGGAAGCAGCAAAACGCCGGGAGCTGGAACAGCAGCTTTATGAGGTGTTCCGCAAGTATGCCAACAAGAGGCAGAGTGAGGAAGCCGGGGCATAAGGTTTTCCGAAGCCATCGTTGATTTGCGGGGTTGCTGGCGGTATAATAAAACTGTCAGCAGCTCCGTTTCTTTTTTAAGAAAAGGAGCGACAATATGAATAATCGAATAGACGCAATCTATGCAAGACAATCGGTGGACAAAAAGGACAGCATTTCCATTGAAAGCCAGATTGAGTTTTGCAAATACGAATTGAAAGGCGGGAACTGCAAGGAATACACAGACAAAGGGTACAGCGGCAAGAACACAGACCGTCCGAAGTTTCAAGAACTGGTGCGGGACATCAAGCGGGGCTTGATTGCAAAGGTCGTGGTTTACAAACTCGACCGTATCAGCCGTTCCATTCTGGACTTCGCAAACATGATGGAGCTGTTCCAGCAGTACAATGTAGAGTTTGTGTCCTCTACGGAAAAGTTTGATACCTCCACCCCGATGGGGCGGGCGATGCTGAATATCTGTATCGTGTTCGCCCAGCTTGAGAGGGAAACCATACAGAAGCGGGTGACGGACGCTTATTATTCCCGCAGCCAGCGAGGGTTTAAGATGGGTGGAAAAGCCCCTTATGGCTTCCATACAGAGCCGATTAAGATGGACGGTATCAACACAAAAAAGCTGGTGGTAAACCCAGACGAAGCGGCAAATATCCGGCTGATGTTTGAGATGTACGCCCAGCCCACTACCTCCTACGGGGACATTACCCGGCACTTTGCCGAACAGGGAATTTTATTCAACGGCAAGGAACTAATACGCCCCACGCTGGCGCAGATGTTACGCAATCCTGTCTATGTGCAGGCAGACCTTGATGTGTACGAATTTTTCAAAAGTCAAGGTACAGTCATTGTCAATGACGTTGCCGATTTTACGGGCATGAACGGCTGCTATCTGTATCAAGGGCGAGATGTAAAGGCCAGCAAGAAAAACGACTTAAAAGACCAAATGCTGGTACTGGCTCCCCATGAGGGTATCGTCCCCTCCGACACCTGGCTGACCTGCCGCAAGAAGCTGATGAACAACATGAAAATCCAGTCTGCCCGGAAAGCCACCCATACATGGCTGGCGGGAAAAATCAAGTGCGGAAACTGCGGGTATGCCCTTATGAGCATTAACAATCCTGTGGGAAAGCAATATCTCCGCTGCACAAAGCGGCTGGACAATAAAAGCTGTGCCGGGTGCGGGAAAATCATCACTGCGGAGCTAGAAGCGGTTGTTTATCAGCAGATGGTGAAGAAGCTGGCAAGCTACAAAACGCTGACGGGCAGAAAAAAAGCGGCAAAGGCAAACCCGAAAATCGCCGCCCTGCAAGTGGAGCTTGCCCATGTGGACGGCGAGATTGAAAAACTGGTGGACAGTCTGACAGGCGCAAACAATGTGCTGCTCTCCTATGTGAATGTGAAGATAGCGGAACTGGACGGACGCAAGCAGGAACTTCTGGCGAGGATAGCGGAGTTGACGGTGGAAGCCATCAGCCCGGAACAGGTCAGCCAGATTTCCGGCTACCTCGACACTTGGGAGAATGTATCTTTTGACGACAAGCGGCGTGTGGTGGATTTGATGATTACCACCGTAGCCGCCACAAGCGACAGCTTGAATATCACATGGAAAATCTGACGGGCGGCACACCTCCCGTCAGACCGTTACCCTGTGTAGTCCCTTGTAAACTGTACTTTCCTGCGATTACTGCAAGGATGAGAGAGGAAATACCGGTAATAAACAGGATCCAGTTTAATGAATCCAGAAACAGAAAGTCACTTTCACTGAAATAATAAGGATCATAGTAGCTGATGTCTGCATAACCGGCAAGCTGATTTTTCTGGCTTAAGGTGTAATGATGAGTTGAAAAACTGCCCTTAAGATCAGGCCGTTTCTTCTCCATATTTGTATAAATATCATCCATGATCTGATGGCATAAGGTCATATCATGATTTTCGGCATTCCAGATGATATTTTTATCTTTATCATACACTTTGATGATATATCCGTCTTTTAAAGCATACATTCCTACACCGTGGATATAATCCAGGTTCCAGGTCTGGTTGCTGCTGTTATACTGGGACAGAAGAGTAGTGATCAGCTGTCTTGTAAAGTTTTCATGCTGTCTGGCTACATATTTTTCAAACTGATGATTGATCAGTATATTAGCAGTAAGACTGATCACGGAAATGGTGATCAGGACGATTACTGTAAATCCGGCAGATAACTGTGTGCTTATCTTGTGTTTCTTGTGTTTCATTGTATAGTTCCCCCAAATTTGTATCCAATCCCGTGGATCGTACACAGATAAATGGGATTTTTTGGATCATCTTCTATTTTCTTTCTCAGATTTTTAATGTGGGTGTCGATAACCCGGTCATATCCGGAAAAATCCATGTCAAAGGCAGCAGTGATCAGCTCGTCTCTTGTAAATACTTTTTGGGGATATTTGGTAAAGGCAGATAAGATCTTCCATTCAATAGGTGTAAGAGATATATTTTTTCCTTTTTTTAACATTTCTTTCCGGTTATAGTTGATTACCAGATCACCGTCATTCCATGAAAATTTTTCTGTAAGAGGCTTCAGATCATGGTCCGACCTGCGCCATACAGCCTGGATCCTGGCATACAGGTTTTTCAGGCTGAAAGGCTTGGTGATATAGTCGTCTGCCCCCAGGTTTAAACCATTTAACATATCATCCTCCATGGTTTTAGCAGTGAGCATGATAATGGGAACCCGGGACTGTTTTCGTATTCTGGAACAGATCTCTTCGCCAGATATGTCTGGAAGCATCAGGTCTAATAAGACAAAAGAAATGACTTCTTTTTCCATAAGATCTAGTGCCTGCTGTCCGTTTTCCACCTGAAATACATAATATCCCTGCTTTTCAAGATAAGAGGCAACTGCTTCGCGCATCATGGTCTCATCATCAACGATCAGTATATTTTTATATCCGGTCATAGTATCTCCTTGTTATGAATGCTCTCTTAACACCCCCCGCAGCAGCCCATGCCGGAACCATTAAAAAATGGATCGTTTTCTGTATCTGCATCTGTTTCAGTATCTGGATCGCCAGGAAAAGCCTGGATACCAGAAGTGGCATCAGGTGTTTGGACAGGGGATGTTTCCAATGTGTCTGTCACAGTGATATTACCACGTATCATTCCCATCCAGCAAGTATATTGAACGGTTCCGGATTTGGTTGGGGTAAATTCAATCACATTTTCCCCTTCTGTAAAGGTGTGTTCGATCCCAAAGGAGCGCAGCAGCATCTTATAATTGCAGCCGTTGATGGAACCTTTTGGGGCATTGATGATCCATTTTACCGGAATACCGGTCTGAATGTTAATGTCAGGATATCTTCCACGCTGTAAGGTACTGTAGATGACCTGGATGTCATTTGTGTTTTCCTTTTGGGCTGATTCACCTTCAGCTTTGACAGTATCTGTGGAAGTTCCCATCTTTTGAGAAGGCTCCAAATCTCCGGATATACCAGATAATGCAGTTCCCTGGGAAAACATGGCAAGCCCAAGGACAACTACAAGGACAGCGCCGATAGCAGTCATTTTGTTTGCAAAACGCTTTCCGAGAACAGACACCAAAGAGCCGAAACCAAGCATGAGAGGGACAGTTCCAAGACTGAATAAAAACATGGATAAAGCACCGGAAAATGGATTACCGCAAGCCAGTGCCACGATCTGCATGGACTGAAGAGGGCCACAGGGCATCAGTCCGTTTGAAAGACCTATAAGCAAAGGTTATCTGCTGGCAGCACGTTTCTTCAGGATCTTTGTGGATAAGAAACGGGGGATCCGTAAGGTAAGTGGACGAAGCCATGGAAAGATCCCAAGAATATTGATACCCATGATCACCATAAAAATACCGGCGATCATTTTTAAGCTTCCCTGGAGAAAATAGGAGATTCCAGTCTGTGTATTAGCGCCTAGCAACATTCCAACGAAACCTAAAAGAAAGCCGATTGTTGTATAAGAGATCACACGTCCCGCATTATAAAGAAGAGCGGGGAGAAAAAGGTCAAGGGGGCTGTTATTTTTAGAGGTATTAGAAGGATCAGAAGCTAAAGGGATACACTGGGACAGGTTGATGCCGCCACACATGGCAATACAGTGTACAGATGTGATGAGTCCGATTACAAATAACATGCCATAGCCCATTTTTGTATCTGCCAATTGTCCTGGTGCCAGAAGATTGAGAATGCCAAAGTGCTGTAATAGAGCATATAAAAGCAGGATAACAGCCAGTGAGATAAATGTTTTTTTCTTATTATAATTTGAGGTGTCTGTTTCAGGTAATATGGTATAGCCTGTTTTTTCAATGATCTCCCGGATCTGTTTTAAAGAAATGGTATCTGTATCGTAAGTAATATGGGCAAGGCCTGTATTGTAGCTTACATCTACTTCTGTGATCCCGGGAGTTGTTTTTAATACATATTTTATTTTATGTTCGCAATTGACGCAGGACATGCCGCCAATATGCAGAGTTTTCTTAAGGATTTTCATATAATTACCTCTTTCTGCTTTTTCTATCTTTTTTCAGCCTTTCTTTATTTTCGCTATTTCAAGGAGCATACCAGAGAAATTTGTGATTTTTATGTGGAATAGCCATTGGGTGGAATAATTTTTTTGATATAGGATTCTTTTATAGCTGGTAATAAAAAATCACCTGTTGAAAAAAATGCTCACCATCTCTATAATGCCTATTAACATATCAAAAAAGTATGCTAATAAAAAGCCGGGAGAGAGCATATGAGTGACAAGAAAAACAAAGACAACAGGAAAGAAGACACTAAGAGTAAGAAAAACATGAAAAAAACTCAGGAAATGCCAGTAAGTACAGAGCTAAAGACATTTCCCCACAGCTGTACAGACTGTGGTGTGCTTAACTGTTCCAAACGGAACGCCTTTTATCCGGAATTTTGTCTTACAGAGAAGCTGACAGAAAAAGAATTGTAAAAAGTAATTAAGCTTTATACAGAAAATGAAGAAAATAATAAAATAGCTATTGCCTCCGCTGAAGTGGAAGGTGGTTTTTATGGAAAATATACCCGCGTAGAGGAGATCATGGAAGTAGCAAAAAGGATCGGCGCAAAGAAGATCGGTATTGCAACCTGTGTAGGTCTGATCGAGGAAAGCCGGATCTTTGCAAGGATATTAAAATTAAATGGTTTTGATGTATACGGAGTGGCATGTAAGGTTGGTTCTGTAGATAAAACAGATATAGGTCTGGATCCGAAATACACATGTAAGACCGGGCCGGTGATGTGTAATCCTATCTTACAGGCAAAGCTGTTAAATAAAGCAGGAACCCAGTTAAATGTAGTAGTCGGGCTTTGCGTAGGCCATGATAGTCTGTTTTATAAATATTCCAAGGCACTGGCAACCACACTGGTTACAAAGGACCGGGTTCTGGCCCATAACCCGGTAGGTGCACTGTATCAGACACGAGCTTACTATAAACGGCTTTTACAGCAGCCATTGTGGGATGATGAAGGCGGTAAAAAAGAAGAGAAATAACACTCAAAAGTGATAATTACAATAAATATGTGAAAATTCATTAATGTGCAAAGTCAGTAAAAATGGAAAACAGAAAAAAAGCAGGAAAAAGCAGGAGGAAGCGATTATGAGAAAAAAATGGAATCCAGATATCAGAGTATTTGCCGGAGTTGTACTTATAGCAGCCATTTTATCCGGCTGCGGCAGCAAAACAGCAGGGAGCGGATCAGCACAAAACGGGGGGCAGAATACAGAACAGAATACCATGCAGGATACAACAGCCCAGGGAAATTCAGACAGTCAGAAGATAAGAAAAGTATATGTAGCAGTAGGCGCCACTTTTGAGCCATATACATATATAGACGAAAACAATCAGCCAGCAGGTTATGATGTGGCTGTTTTACAGGAGATTGACAACCGCCTTCCGCAGTATGAATTCCAGATTGAAAACATGGAGCTTGCCAATATTTCCGTTGCCCTGGATGCAAAGAAGGTTTCCATCGGATCCCAACAGTTTGAAAAGAATCCGGAAAGAGAAAAGAAATATCTGTTTACTAACGAAGGATTTGCCTCTTACAACAAACGTCTTGTATACAAAAAAGGAAGAGATGATATCCATTCCATTGATGATCTGGCTGGAAAGAAAGTAAGTGCCGGTCAGGGAAGCAACACAGCAGCGATCCTGGAAACATACAATGCAGAACATGATAACAAGATTGATATTGTATATTCCAATGGTGCTACCAGTGAAAGTATTTATGATGATGTAATGAATGGAAGGCTGGATGCTATTGTTGCAACTAAGAAGACATTTAAGAAATACAATGAAGCATTTGGCGGCGGCTACGATATCAATGAAGACAGTTATTTCAGTGAGTCCCAGGCATATTTCATGCTGGCCCAGGGAGAGGAACAGCTTCGTGATGATATGGATACTGCTTTAAAGGCAATGAAAGAGGACGGAACTCTTACAAAGCTTTCCATTGAGTATACGGGAAGTGATTATAATTCAGAAGAATAGGAGTAAAAAATATGGATCTTTCCAGCATTTTCCGTTTTAGTGATATGTTGGAATATTTCCCGAAAATCTTGTCCCGTTTTCCTGTAACGCTTCTTATTGTAGTGGTAAGCGTTGCAGGGAGGCTGGTCCTGGGATTTATTCTGGCTGCGGCACGTATCTTTAAAATACCAGTGTTAAGAGAACTGGCAGCTCTTTATATTTCCTTGCAACAATGTGATCGGTCTTTTAAAGTCCACATCCATTGTATATCTTATTTCCGTAAATGATATTTTAGGAGCGGCTATTAATTCAGCGGCAGTGAACTTCCGTTATCTGGAGGCGTATATTGCAGTGGCTATTGTTTACTGGGCTATGTGCGTCTGCGTGGAAAAGCTGTTTTATGTAATGGAAAAACGGTATAAATATGCAGCAGGAGGTACGACATGATCGAGATCAAAGGTTTACATAAAGCATTTGGACAGAACCAGGTTTTAAAAGGTGTTGATATTACTGTAAATAAAGGTGATGTGGTGGTAGTGATCGGTCCAAGCGGCTCCGGAAAGACTACCATGCTGCGGTGCATTAATTTTCTGGAAAGAGCTGATGCCGGAACGATCACAGTGGGAGATATTACAGTAGATGCAGCAAAAGCAAAGAAAAAAGAGATTCATGAGATCCGTTTAAGGACTGCCATGGTCTTTCAGAATTATAATCTGTTTGCCAATAAAACGGCTCTTGGAAATGTAATGGAAGGATTGCCCCAGGCGCGGGGGGTATCCAAAGAGAAGGCAAAGCAGATTGCTCTTGATGCATTGGAAAAAGTAGGACTTAAGGATAAGGCTGATTTTTTTCCATCCCAGCTTTCCGGCGTACAGCAGCAAAGAGTGGGTATTGCCAGAGCGGTTGTGTTAAATCCGGATGTGATCCTTTTTGATGAGCCTACTTCAGCGCTGGATCCGGAACTGGTGGGAGAAGTGTTAAAAGTCATCCGTGATATTGCAAAAGAAGGGATCACCATGATCATTGTGACCCATGAAATGAGCTTTGCTTCTGATGCAGCCAATCGGGTGATTTTTATGGCCGGTGGTGTTGTAGTGGAAGAAGGAAAGCCGGATGAGATCTTTTCACATCCAAGAGAAGAAAGAACAAGGCAGTTTTTAGAGCGCGTGCTGCCAAAGTGGTCTTATACCATCTAATGAGCGTAGAGAAAAACAAGCGATGCCCAAAGTGCATTTGTTTTTCACAAGTCATTAACGAAGGTCTCGCCTGCGACAGCAGACAATAGAGTACGTAAGTGCGGGCTAGTATAATCCACGATAATTACTGATCCATTACACGCAGGATAAATTTTCATGTGCAAGGAAGCTGAATGAGGCGATGCCGGTAGCATCGTCGATTGAAGCTGACGCGGCAGATGGAAATTTAGACAAGTGAAAGGGGCGGATAATTTTGTGGATTATACTAGCAAGAAAGGAGTCCTCAGTGAAGATTGATTTTAACCGACAGATAAAAAGAAAACATACCGACTGTGCCAAATGGGACGGTCAGGGCGGGGATTATATCCCGCTATGGATCGTGGATATGGATCTTCCGGTGGCAGAACCTGTTTTAGAAGCATTGAAAAACCGCCTGGAGCATCCTTTTTTGGGGTATACATTCCCTGGGGAAAGTGTGTATCAGGCAGTTATTTCTTATTATGAGGAAAGACAAAGAGTGATCCTTCACCACTCAGCAAGCAAAACTTATAATATCCCTGGTCTTCCGCTGGCGTTTGCTGTTATTCCTAATGAAGAGTTAAGCCATAAATATGAAGAAGTGGCAGCCACAATGCATGCTCCTTTTGATACTCTTTCTTTTATTGCTTTTGAGGCAGCTTTTACGAAAGGGGAAGAATGGAGACAGGAATTATTGAAATATCTGAGGGAGAACAAGAAATGGCTGGATGAGCGGATCAGCTGGATCCCGGGGCTTTCCATCTGCCACAGTGAAGGTACTTATTTAGGATGGATCGATGCAAGGGAAACGGGGGTAAGTGATCCGGACGGATTTTTTATGAAAGAAGCTGGTGTGAAATTCAATGATGGAGATTCATTTTCAGCCCCAGGCTTTGTACGTGTGAATTTTGCATGCCCAAGATCTTACCTGGAAGAAGCTTTTGACCGGGTGGAGAAAGCTTTACAAAGTAAAAACGTCTAAAAAAATTGCAGGAAAAGAGGATGAGGTACATAAGGCGCATCCTGGCGAAAAAAGACCTGTTTTGCTCCGTCGCTTTTTGTCAGGTCTGCGATACAAACTCACATGCTGCGCATGTTCAGACAGTGTATCACCGACCTGACGCTATACTCACAAAACAGGTCTTTTTTCTGAAATGGATGCTTCTCATGTACCTCATCCTCTTTTCAGCTAGTACATCGTTTCGTAAATAACTGTAATGATCACGCAGGATGCGGATTTGAGTATGCAGGTTTAAAAACGCAGGCGTAGCGGGCTACGCTGAGGCTTTTAGACCTGTGCAATCAGATTCGCAGACAAGTGAGTGGTATAGTTATTTCGAAATCGATGTACTAGGATGTCGGAATAGATAAGTTAGTAAAGATGAATATTGAAAATAAAATCTTCATATGATATAATGCCTTTAGGCAAAAGAAGATATAGTATTTCTGTCAACAGAAACACTAAAGTGAAAACCCCCGGATGGCACTCCGGGGGTTTTCTTTTTTAGGTTGGTTGTCACTATTTTCTACTGTTCAACCATTTGATGATGTAGTGGCAGGCTACACCAGCCGCAACAGCAGATAGAAAAGAAGATATAAATTCTGTCAACAGAAACACCCCCTTCCGTTGCCGGATTGGGTATGACAACGGGTTAATTATAACACAGGGGGGAGAAAAACTCTACATATCTTTAGGCATGGTTTTAAAGAATTTTATTACCATAGGCAAGGTAATAGCAGCAGAAATGACATCGGAGATAGTCTGGGATATCTGGATCCCGGTAAGTCCAAGAATAGTGTTCATGAGCCAGAGAACGGGGATGAATACCAGACCGCTCCGGATCATGGACAGAAAGGTAGCCCGGCCGCTTTTGCCGATGCTCTGGAAGAGCATGTTTCCATAGAGGGAAAGTGGCATGAAGAAGAGGGCGAAGCACTGGATGCGAAGAGCGGGAATGCCAATTGCAAGGACTGCCGGATCGTCGCGGAACATGCGGACAATGTGGGCAGAGCAGGTTATGCCGATAAAGGCGGAAATGCTCATTACCACGAAACTGCTTTTGATGCTGAACCAGAAGGCATCCCGGACGCGTTTGTATTTTCCGGCACCATAATTAAAAGCGCTGACAGGCTGGAAGCCTTGTCCGATGCCAAGGGCTACGCAGAAAAGGAAGTTTATGATCCTTGTGACAATGCTCATGGCTGCAATAGCAGCATCGCCGTAGGGACCTGCGAAACGGTTTAATACCATGACGGAAACGCTGTTTAAGCCCTGGCGCATAAGGCTTGGAAAACCGGTTGCAAGGATATTGGTGACATCCTCAAATTGGTGGGTGACGTAACGGATACTTAGGCGGCTCTGGACTTTTCCGCGAAGGAATGGGCTGATGAGGATAGCCATACTGATGTACCTGTCTCTTATACACATCTCCGAGCCCACGAGACGGAGCTACATCTC
>UQJF01000091.1 GCA_900541315.1 uncultured Clostridium sp.
ACGAGATGTAGCTCCGTCTCGTGGGCTCGGAGATGTGTATAAGAGACAGGAAAAATACAGTGAGAAAACATATTTATTTCTCCGGCAGGGTCCAGGGAGTAGGATTCCGCTATCGTTCTTATTATATTGCTCAGTCACTGGGGCTGACTGGATGGGTGACGAATCTCTGGGATGGCCGGGTGGAAATGGAAGTGCAAGGACAGACGTTTGATATCCAGGAACTTTTAAAACGTATCCAGGAACAAAACTGGATCGAAGTATCAGATATGGAGATCACAGATATCCCCTGTGAACAGGAAAACAGCTTTCATATATACTGAGAAGTTAATGTCCGTAACGGCTATAGGGCATTTTTAATAGAAATTTTCGATGTGTTTTATATGTTTTTCAACAGTGGTATGGTATAATGTAATAAGCGCAGAAAAAAACAAGCGCCGCCAAGGGCGGCATTTGTTTTTTTGCAAGCTTATTAACGAAGGTCCCGTCTGCGTCAGCAGACAGATGAGCGCGTCAGTGCGTGGACCTGAGTCTACGCAGAAAGAGGAACAAGCGCCGTCAGCGCATGGAACTGAGTTTATACAGAAACGAGAAAGGACACCCGTTTGCCTATGTACCATTTTATCATCAATCCAAATGCAGGCTCAGGCAGAGGATGGAAGGTATGGAGAGCCATCGCCGGTTATATGGACCGGCACAATATTGAATACGAAGCGGTTCTGACAAACGGGACCGGTGAAGCCAGAGAAGCGTCCAGGGAATTGACCAAGAAAGCAGGAAAGCCTTGCTTCCTTATTGTTGTTGGCGGAGACGGCACCATGAATGAAGTTTTAGATGGAGCTTCCTTCCATGGTCCTTTAAATCTGGGCTATATCCCGGCAGGAACAGGAAATGACTTATGGCGAAGTCTTCATATGCCGGTAAATCCTGTGCGGTGTCTGAAAAAGCAGCTTTACCCAAGGCACTTCTCCGTGATCGATTACGGCGTTCTTTCTTATGGAAAAGGAGAACCATTTCACAGGCGGTTTTTAGTTAGTGCCGGAATTGGTTTTGACGCAGCTGTCTGTCAGGCGGCCCGCGATTCCAGACTTCGCAGCCGCTTAGGTCACATGGGTTTTCGCAGGTTTTCTTATCTGCTTCTTGGTATCAGCCAGTTTTTTAAATGCCGTTCTTCCAGGGGATATATTGTTTTGGATGGTGTAAAAAGGGTAGAATTTAATAATATCCTGTTTATATCTTGTCATATCCAGCCTTCAGAAGGCGGCGGCTTTGTTTTTGCACCAAAGGCAGATGGAAAAGACGGGCTGATGAACATTTGTGTAGTCAGCTATGCCAACCGGTTGAAGCTGATCCCGCTTCTTTTAAGCGCTATGACAGGCAGAAGAAAACGTTATAAAGGGCTCAGGACCTACGAATGCCGGGAAGTGAGAATACATACAGATGCCTCTTTTCCGGTTCATGTAGACGGAGAAGTATGCGGCAATGTAAATGATATACAGGCTGAATGTATACCACGGAAAGTGCGGATGATGTTCTGATAACGTGGCTCGCCTGATAAAAAGTATTTTATACAGATCAGATGTCCTCTCGGAGTCTTTCCTGTACCTGCCTTTGTGGCCGGTTTTTTGCCAGTCGCATTCGGATTTCATCACCGTACGCACCGCGTACGCCTCAGAAATTTGGGTACAACTGACAAAAAAACTTCTCACAAAATCAGGCACAGAAAGATTCCGAGAGAACATATCAGTTATAAAGGAGACATGAAATAAATGAGGATTGGACAGGGATATGATGTACACAAACTGGTAGAGGGAAGAAAACTGATCCTTGGCGGTGTAGAGATCCCATATGAGAAAGGACTTTTAGGACATTCCGATGCGGATGTTCTTGTTCATGCAGTTATGGATGCTCTGCTGGGAGCAGCAGCCTTAGGGGATATCGGACAGCATTTTCCGGATACAAATCCAGAATATGAAGGCATTTCCAGTATTGAACTGCTGAAAAAAGTAGGAGAACTGTTAGAAGAAAAGGGTTATATAGTGGAAAATATTGATGCCACTGTTATTGCCCAACGCCCTAAATTGTTAAATTACCGTCCGGCAATGGCTGAAAACATTGCAGAGGCTCTTCATTTGGATGTATCCAGAGTCAGCGTAAAAGCTACCACAGAAGAGGGCCTTGGCTTTACAGGGACAGGCGAAGGAATCTCATCCCAGGCAATTACATTATTGACGGAAGTAGCTGATTACTGCTATGATAATAAAATAATAAATGAAGGCTGTGGGGGCTGTGGAGGCTGCTGTGGTCCTCAAAAGTAAAGATTAAGTGATAAAAAGGATAGCATAAATAAATGTGCGTATGAAAAAGCGCGGAAATGAGGAGGAATTATGAAGATTTTTAATACTCTCACAAGAAGAAAAGAAGAATTTGTCCCATTAACACCGGGACAGGTGAAAATGTATGTATGCGGACCTACGGTTTACAATCTGATCCACATTGGAAATGCAAGACCGATGATCGTATTCGATACAGTACGCCGCTATTTTGAGTACAAGGGATATGATGTACAGTATGTATCCAACTTCACTGATGTAGATGACAAGATCATCAAGAAGGCAAATGAAGAAGGCGTAGATGCAGAAGTTATCTCCAAACGCTATATTGAAGAGTGCAAAAAGGATATGGCAGCATTAAATGTAAAGCCTGCTACTGTAAATCCACAGGCAACCCAGGAAATCCAGGGCATGCTCACCATGATCCAGACACTGATCGATAAGGGACATGCTTACGTTGCAGATGACGGAACTGTATATTTTAAGGTAAAATCCTTTAAAGAATACGGCAAATTATCCCATAAGAATTTAGATGAACTTCAGTCCGGCTTCCGTGAATTAAAGGTAAGTGGTGAAGAAGTAAAGGAAGACCCAAACGATTTCGTTCTTTGGAAACCGAAAAAAGAAGGAGAGCCTTACTGGGAGTCTCCATGGTGCCAGGGACGTCCAGGCTGGCATATTGAGTGCTCTGTTATGGCAAAGCATTATCTTGGAGACCAGATCGATATCCATGCAGGCGGCGAAGATCTGATCTTCCCACATCATGAAAATGAGATCGCACAGAGCGAATGTGCAAATGATAAGACCTTTGCAAACTACTGGATGCACAATGGTTTCTTAAATATTGATAATAAGAAGATGTCTAAATCACTGGGCAACTTCTTTACTGTTCGTGATATTGCTGAGAAATATGACCTGCAGGTACTGCGTTTCTTTATGTTAAGCGCACATTACAGAAGCCCGATCAACTTCAGCGCAGAACTGATGGAGGCTTCTAAGAACGGATTAGAGCGTATCATTACGGCAGTAGACCGCTTAAAAGAACTGGATGCAAAGGCAGAAGGTGCTGCTGAGACCTGTGCAGAGCAGGAAAAGATGGTGGAAGTACAGAAGCTGCGTGAAAAATATGAGGCAGCTATGGAGGATGATTTTAACACAGCAGATGCTGTTTCCGCTATTTTCGAGTTGGTAAAACTTGCTAACTCCACAGCAGATGCTTCCAGCACCAAATCCTATATTTCCTGCCTGTTAAAGGAAATCGAACAGTTATGTGGTGTTTTGGGCATAATCACAGAGAGAAAGGCAGAAGTCCTTGACAGCGAGATCGAGGAAATGATCGCAGCAAGACAGCAGGCAAGAAAAGACAGAAACTTTGCTCTTGCAGACGAGATCAGAGGAAAACTTCTGGATATGGGTATTGTCCTAGAAGATACCAGAGAGGGCGTAAAGTGGAAGAGAGCATAACTTTAAAGGCCTTTCTGGAATTTTATAAAAAGACAATGGAAATGGGCCCTGTAGATGCAGGGACCTATTCTCCTTTGGTACTGGCATATATTGGAGATGCAGTTTATGAAGTAATGATCCGTGCCAAAGTAGTGAACAAAGGCAGTATCCAGGTGAACAAGCTTCATAAAAAAAGTGCAGAGCTGGTCAAAGCAGGTACACAGGCTGCCATGATCCATCTTTTAGAAGAAGATCTGACAGCACAGGAACATGCAGTATATAAAAGAGGACGTAATGCTAAATCCTTTACCATGGCAAAACATGCTACTATGGCAGATTACCGTACAGCAACTGGTTTTGAGGCACTGGTTGGCTGGCTGTTCCTTGAAGAACGATTTGAACGTCTTACACAGCTTGTGAGCACAGGGCTTGAAAGAATTGGTGCATTGGAAATGAAAACAGGATCACCAGAACAAAAAGGAGAGTCATAAATGAGATACGAAGAACTGACTATAGAAGGCCGCAATGCCGTATTAGAGGCATTTCGTTCCGGCAAGACCATTGACAAGCTGTTTGTATTAGACGGCTGCCAGGACGGCCCTGTAAGAACCATTGTCAGAGAAGCTAAAAAGTACGATACTATTATCAATTATGTTGCAAAAGAACGCTTGGACCAGATGTCTGAGACAGGAAAACACCAGGGTGTCATTGCCTATGCTGCTGCTTATGAATACGCAGAAGTAGAAGATATGTTAAAGCTGGCAGAAGAAAAGGGAGAACCGCCTTTTTTATTCCTGCTTGACGGGATTGAAGATCCCCACAATCTGGGTGCTATCATCCGTACTGCCAATCTGGCTGGCGCACATGGGGTTATTATTCCAAAGCGTCGTGCAGTAGGCCTGACAGCTACCGTTGCAAAGACATCGGCCGGCGCGTTAAATTATACTCCGGTTGCAAAAGTTACAAACCTGACCGCTACAATGGAAGATTTAAAAAAGAGAGGTCTCTGGTTTGTATGTGCTGATATGGGCGGCGATGTGATGTACAAAATGAACCTTGCCGGTCCTATGGGACTTGTGATCGGAAATGAGGGGGAAGGCGTCAGCAAACTTGTAAAGGAGCACTGCGATATGGTAGCATCCATTCCTATGAAGGGAGATATTGATTCCCTGAATGCTTCTGTTGCAGCAGGTGTGCTGGCTTATGAGATCGTGCGCCAGCGTCTGGCTAAATAAGTAGTACGGATCGCTTTGGTATACGGCAGAATAAGGAGTTGAGCAGTTTTGGAAAGAACAAAAAAGATAACAGCTGCCTTACTGGCAGCAGCAACAGTAATAACATCAGGTCAGGCATTTCTTATGACCGGTCTGGCAGCACAGCAGAATTCCCGGACTACCATTGAAGATACACAGGTGCCTTTGTATAGCAAACCGGCAGGAAGCCATGTGCTGACACCTATTGCTTCCGGTGTGACAGTATATAAAAATGATAAAGCCACTTTGGATGCATCGAATACAGCTTCCGGCTACATTATGGTGAAATATACCGGCAGTGTTGGCAAGATTAAGGTACAAGTATCAAAAAGTGGTTCAGAGACTTACACTTACGATTTAAACAGCAGTGGCACCTATGAGGTATTTCCTTTATCTGAAGGAAATGGCTCCTATCAGGTAAAAGTGTTTGAAAATATCCAGGGAACCCAGTATTCCCAGGCGTTCAGCCAGAGTCTGGATGTAAATATCACAGATACCTTTGGACCGTTTTTATATCCCAATCAGTATGTAAACTTTAATCCTGCCAGTGCGGCTGTGCAGAAGGGAGCAGAACTTTCATCTGGAGTTACAGACCAGATCGGAGTAGTTACCGCCATTTATAATTACGTTATTAACAATCTGACCTATGATACAGCAAAAGCACAGTCTGTACAATCCGGATACCTGCCTAATGTAGATGTGGTCCTTGCGCAGAAAAAGGGCATCTGCTTTGATTATGCGGCTTTGATGACAGCTATGCTGCGGTCTCAGGATATCCCGACCAAGCTGGTAGTAGGATATACAGGAAGCCTTTACCACGCATGGATCAATGTATTCCTGGAAGGTCAGGGATGGGTGGACAATGTGATCTATTTTGATGGTCATGACTGGAAACTGATGGATCCTACATTTGCTTCTTCTGGAAAGCAGAGCAAGGAGATCATGCAGTATATTGGAAATGGTGGCAATTATAAGGCAAAATACAGCTATTAAAAGCTGTAACGAATTACAGGGGGAAATGCAATGGCAGATTTAGAAAAAAAAGATGAGAAGACCAGACAGTGGCGCTCCTATTCCTGCAGCCAGCTGTCTGCGTTCTGCCTGCAGATTTCTCTGCTTCTGGAAGCGGCAGTACCTTTAGATGAGGGATTTTCCATTATGGCAGAGGATGCTGAAGATGAAAATGAAAAGAAAATGCTTCTTTATATGGCAGAGGGGGCAGAACTTGGAGATCCTTGTTTTAAGGTATTGGAAGATACAGGCGTATTTCCGGCCTATGTGGTCCGCATGGCAAAGCTGGGACAGGAAACAGGTACGCTGGATCAGATGATGAAATCTCTTTCTGGTTATTATGAGAAAGAAGACCGTCTGATCAAGACAGTGAAAAATGCTGTGACCTATCCGGCTATGATGATCTTTATGCTTCTTGTGGTCTTATTTGTCCTGTTTGTAAAGGTAATGCCTATTTTTTCAAAGGTCTATGAACAGCTGGGGGCAGAAATGTCACCTGTGGCACAGTCCGCTATCCGGTTGGGTGGGATTTTCAGCGGAGTGGCCCTTGTTTTAGTGGCATTGATCGCAGTGGTGGTTGCGGGAATGAGTATTGCAGCGAAAATGGGTATTCATGTGAACTTTATCCAGAATGTGATCCGCCAGATAAAGAATCGCAGCAAGATTGCCCAGGCCATTGCAAAAAGACGTTTCACAGCTGTTCTTTCCCTGACATTAAGAAGCGGACTGGAATTTGAAAAAGGCATTGAACTGGCAGGCGGGCTGGCTGAAAATGATATGATATCAGAGCAACTGAAAAAATGCTCTGAAAAGCTGGAGCTGGGTGAAAGCTATTATGATGCATTTAAAGAAACGGGGATGTTTTCTGGCTTTTATATCCAGATGATAAAAGTAGGTACCAGAAGCGGCCATCTTGACAGCGTAATGGAAGAGATATCTAATGACTATGAAGAAATAGCGGACACAGCCATTGACAATATGATCGCAAGATTTGAACCCACGATCGTGGCAGTGCTGGCAGTATCTGTAGGTCTGGTGCTTCTTTCTGTTATGCTTCCTTTAGCTGGAGTACTTTCAGCTATCTGATGCATTCTGGCAGACTGGAGGAACCTATGAAAATAAGAGTAAGTAAAGTTAAAGAGGATAAAGGGGAGCTTAGAGGGCTTTTGTTATCCTTTTTGCTACTTTTAGCAGCAGTTGCGGCTTTTGGGACCGGTTCTCTGGGTTTTTTAAACAGAACTGGTGAAAGGAGTCAGGAAACACTGCGTAAAGCCATTGCAAGGGGCTGCGTACAGTGTTATGCCATTGAAGGAAGATATCCGCCAAGTGTGGAATATCTGGAAGAAAATTACGGGGTCCAGATTGACCATGATAAATACAATGTGTTTTATGACGGATTTGCTTCCAATATCATGCCGGAGATTACTGTGATCCTGGCAGAACAGGAGGACGCTGTAAAGTGAAAGAAAAGACACAGACAAAGGGATCGGCCATAAGCGGTCTTTTTACCATGCTTCTGTTTCTTGTATTCGTTTTATGCGCCCTTTTTTCTGTTCTTATGGGAAGCAGGGTGTATGAAAATATCATAAAACGAAGTGATGCCAATTTTTCAGGCACCACTGCAATAAGCTATATAGCGAACAAAATACGTCAGGGTGACAGAGAAAATAGTGTGGATATAATAGAAGTAGACGGTACTTCTGTTTTACAGCTAAAACAGCAGGTTGGGGAAGAAAAATACCACACATGGATCTACTGGAAAGACGGCAGCATCCGGGAACTGTTTACAGATGAGAACAGCGGTCTGGGTCTGGATGACGGCCTTGAGATACTGGAATGCGCCGGTCTTTCTATGGAAAAAGAGAAAAATACCATCACACTGCAGACATTAGGCGAAGGCGCAGCGGGCTTAAAACTTTCATTAAGAAGCGGAGGAAAGGATGCCAATGAGCAGAAATAGAGGGTCTGGTTCCGGACCGTTTTTAATGGAAATGGTGATAGCTGCAGGATTTTTTATGCTTTGCGTGGCAATGTGTCTGTCTGCTTTTGTGCAGGCAGATCGTCTTAGCAAAAACGGACGGGATCTTAATCGCGCAGTTCTGGCAGCTGAAAGTCTGGTAGAAGAGGTAAAGGCGGGAAATACAGAAAATTTTGGTAATTCCGTGCCTGATGACAATTTTCAGAAGATATTTGAAAAATGGAAAACTGGAGATCCGGATGCAAATGCAATGTATCAGTCCATAGAAAGCAGCGAAGATATCCATACATACCAGGTAGTATGGGATAAAGAGTGGAACTGTTATCCTGATACGGGAGAATTGGAAAAAAATGGTAAAAAACTGGCTTATGCCGGAGAGATCATGACAGGCATGAAAGACCAGATGAAAGAGATTGCAGTGGTCATTTTTGATTATGGAACTTCAACTGACCATGGAAGTGAAATTTTTCATATTTTTACAGAACAGTATGTAAAACCGTAGTTTTTTGCCTTTCTTAAAAGAAGAGATATTGAAGTTTATCATAGAAAGCAGGTGTGAGAATGACCGGACAGACAGCTAAATATAAAGTAAATATCGGTCTGACATCACTGATCCTCATTTTTATCATCCTGTGTCTGGCTACCTTTAGTCTGCTGTCTTTAAGCAGTGCCAGAGGAGACCAGAGTCTGGCGGTCAGAAGCGCCAAGGCTGTGACAGAGTATTACCGGGCAGATGCACAGGGGGAAAAATGGTTAAAGCAGGCCGATGCCATTTTGCAGAAAGAAACCATAGGAGTTATGTCCCAGGACGAGATAAAAACCCTGGCCGGGAACGTAGCTTTGGAACTTGGCTGTAATGTGGATGAGAAAACAGGGTACATCAGTACAGACATTTCCATGGAACGAGGACAGGCACTGCACATTGATCTGGCTCTTACAGGGAATGAAAACAGGTACGAAGTAAAGTCCTGGTATGTATATGACAGCGGTAATTATGAGATTGACGATTCTATGCCTGTGTGGGGTGGAAATTAGCCCTTTTGCAGGTCAAAAAGTTTAAAATAAAGAAAAGTGGGAATGATAACGGGAGGAAGAGTAATGGAGGTAATGGAGCTTCTTACACAGGCTGTGGAACAGAATGCAGCGGATATCTTCCTGGTTCCCGGTATGCCTTTTTCTTACAAGATCGGCGGACGTATCATCTGCCAGGGCGAAGAAAAGATAATGCCGGATGAGATGGACCAGATGATAACAAGAATATATGAGATTGCAAAAAACAGGAGCATGGAGCGGATATTAGCCCATGGGGATGATGATTTTTCTTTTGCGATCCCTGGTGTTTCCAGGTTCAGGGCCAATATTTTCAGACAGAGAGGTTCTCTTGCAGCAGTCATCCGTGTAGTACGGTTTGAACTGCCGGATGCAGGCCAGTTAAATCTGCCGGATGTGATCATGGGAATAGCAAAGCTTACCAGAGGCATGGTGCTTGTAACTGGACCTGCAGGAAGCGGTAAAAGCACTACACTTGCATGTATCATTGATGAGATCAATAAAAACCGCAATGCCCATGTTATTACGTTGGAAGATCCTATTGAGTATCTTCACAGGCACAAAAAGAGTGTTGTTACCCAGAGAGAGATCGCAACGGATACGGACAGCTATGTTTCAGGCCTTCGGGCTTCCCTGCGCCAGGCACCGGATGTGATCCTGCTTGGGGAAATGCGTGATCATGAAACTATCAGTATTGCCATGACTGCAGCAGAAACAGGTCATCTGATCCTGTCAACATTGCATACACTGGGAGCAGCCAATACCATTGACCGTGTGATTGATGCATTTCCGCCAAGCCAGCAGCAGCAGATTCGCACCCAGCTTTCCATGGTATTGGATGCAGTGATCTGTCAGCAGCTGGTGCCTGCACTGGACGGTGGGGAACGCCCTGTTTTTGAGATCATGTTCTTAAATAATGCTATCCGGAATATGATACGTGAGTCAAAGACCCACCAGATCGACGGCATTATTTCTACATCCCAGGAAGAGGGGATGGTATCCATGGACAACAGCCTCCTTGCTCTTTACAGACAAAATGTGATCAGCAAGGATACAGCCATTATCTACAGCAGCAATGCAGAACTGATGGAGAAGAAGATGGCAAGAATATAAAAATTGTAAAAATCTGGAAAAACCGGTAAAAATTTGAAACTGCCCCGGAAATTTCTGGAAACTCCTTGCTGGATAGAGTGTGTTTGTTCAGGAAGGAGTTTTTATGAAAACAGATAAAAGAAAGATAGTTATTGTAGGCACGGGAATGGTAGGCATGAGCTATGCATACTGCCTGCTAAACCAGTCAGTGTGTGATGAACTGGTATTGATAGATGTGGATAAAAAACGGGCAGAAGGCGAAGCTATGGATTTAAATCATGGACTTGCATTTGCCGGTTCCAGCATGAAAATCTATGCCGGGGAATATAAGGACTGTCAGGACGCAGATCTGGTGGTCATTGCAGCAGGAGTGGCCCAGAAACAGGGGGAGACCCGCCTGGATCTTTTAAAGAGAAATACCCAGGTGTTCCGTTCTGTTATCGAACCGGTGACAGCTTCTGGCTTTAATGGCATATTTCTGGTAGCTACTAATCCGGTGGATATTATGACCCGCATTACATGCACATTGTCTGGTTTTAATCCCCGCCGGGTTTTGGGAAGCGGTACTGCCCTGGATACAGCAAGACTCCGATATCTTTTAGGAGAGTTTTTACAGGTTGATCCCAGAAATATACATGCCTATGTGATGGGAGAGCATGGAGACAGCGAATTTGTTCCCTGGAGCCAGGCATTTCTGGCAACTAAGTCCATTTTAGAACTTGACCGGGAACTGGAATCTTCCCTGACTACCCATTTATTCCGTATTGAAGAAGAGGTGCGCACGGCAGCCTACAAGATCATTGAGGCAAAGAAAGCAACTTACTATGGCATCGGCATGGCACTGACCCGCATTACCAAGGCTATTTTAGGGGATGAGCGCAGCGTTCTTACGGTATCTGCCATGCTCAGAGGCGAATATGACCAAAGGGATGTATTTACCGGTGTTCCTTGTATCCTGAATCAGAACGGGGTACAGAGGATATTGCCGTTGTCATTAACGAAAGAAGAAAAAGAGAAATTTGACGCATCCTGTGATATACTAAGAGAAGGCTACGAAGGTATCTTATAGCACATTTATTTATGAAATTGATCCTGTTGTCCGCCTGCGCGGGCTGGTTCAGGATGAATAGATATACATGAGGAGAAAATGAAAATGAAGGTTTTATTATTAAACGGAAGTCCAAGAAAGAACGGCTGCACCTACACAGCACTGAATGTAGTTGCAGATGCATTAAAGGCAGAAGGAATTGAAACAGAAGTATTCCAGGCCGGTGATCCGGATATGGAAAATGTAAAGGCAGCAGCAGCTAAATTAAAAGAATCTGATGCATTAGTAGTAGGTTCCCCTGTTTACTGGGCATCCCCAAGCGGTCAGATCATCGAATTTATGGACCGTCTGGCATCAGTAGCAGGAAAAGATATGCTCTATAAACCGGCAGCTGCCGTAACTTCCGCCAGAAGGGCCGGAACTACTGCTACTTTAGATGTGCTTACCAAATATTTTTCCTATCACCAGATGCCGGTCGTATCTTCCTGTTACTGGAACATGGTACACGGAAATGCACCAGAAGAAGTAATGAGAGACGAAGAAGGGGTCCAGATCATGCGTGTCCTTGGAAAGAACATGGCATGGCTGTTAAAATGCATCGAAGCAGGAAAGAAAGCTGGTGTGGCTGTTCCAGTGGCAGAGGATAAGGTCAAAACTAATTTTATCCGGTAATCAGATAAAGTATGTAAAATAAAATTGGGAGATGGATCAGAAGCGGTTCATCTCCTTTTTTGATAATCCCAAAATCCCCCTTGCCTAAATGAATATAAAATGCTATAGTAAAACTAAGCTTGATGTTTCTATTAGTTCTAAAGGCATTCGCCATTTTCTTTTGCAAAAAATCTTAGAAATCTTCAATGCTTAAAATCCAACAACAAAGCAGAGAGGATTCCAGGATGATAAAGGCAAAAGGAATCCTCCAAAGAAGTAAGGAGGACAAAATATGGTAAAAAACAGAAGCGTGAAAGAAACAGGGATTATTACAGATGTACCAAATGCAGCGCGGAATTACAAAGACCGTATCTTTCGTATGGTGTTTAGGGAAAAGAAAGCACTTTTAGCATTGTATAATGCTATGAATGAAACGGACTATGAAAATGAGGACGATCTAAAAGTAACCACATTGGAAAGTGCCCTTTATCTAGAAATGAAAAATGACGTTTCATTTGTTTTATATGATGAATTACTGCTATATGAACACCAGTCAACGAAAAATCCTAATCTTCCCCTGCGCAACCTGTTTTATGTATCGGATGTATATTCAGAGCTGACAAAAGACCTGTTCTTGTATGGAAGCGTCCCGGTACAGATCCCGGAGCCGAAATTTGTGGTGTTTTACAATGGTCTGGAAAATATGCAGGAAAGAGAAGTCTTAAAATTGTCCAGCTTATATGCGAAGAAAGCGGAACACATAAGCCTGGAACTGGAAACATTAGTATTAAATGTAAATGTAGGCTATAATAAAATATTAATGGAGCGATGCAGACAATTAAGCGACTATGCCCAGTTTGTAAGCGAAGTCCGGAAACGTCTGAGTAAGAAAATACCACTGTCAGAAGCAGTGAACGAAGCCGTAGAGGACTGCATCCAAAGAGGGATTCTTGCAGAGTTCCTGAGCAAAAACCGTGCGGAGGTGATCAAAGTGAGTATTTATGAATATGACGAAGAAAAAGTAAAGCGGATGTTTAAAGAAGAGTGCATGAAGCTTGGAATGGAGCAGGGCAAACAGCTTGGAATAGAGCAGGGCAAACAGATTGGAATAGAACAAGGAATAGAACAAGCAAGAGTGATTTTTCGTCTGTATATCTCTGGAAAATCAGAAGAAGATATCGCCAGAGAAACTGGTGAAACCATTGAAATGATCCATAAAGTTTTGAAGGGATAATGATCATATATGGATTAATACATAGGGAGATGAACTTGATGTGGTTCATCTCCTAAAAAAATATTATAGTATTTTTTGATTGAAAGACATAATAAAAAAGCATAAACCTTTGATACCTAAAAGCTTCCACTCTTTCTTAAGCTGCTGACGGGAATCGGACCCGTGACCTCCGCACTACCAATGCGACGCTCTA
>UQJF01000092.1 GCA_900541315.1 uncultured Clostridium sp.
ACGAGATGTAGCTCCGTCTCGTGGGCTCGGAGATGTGTATAAGAGACAGGCACCATGAGGTCCGCCGGCACATTCTCCTGCTGCAAATAAACCTTCTACACTAGACATGGCATTTTCATCAATCCGGATACCACCGTTGACCGCGTGAGCATATACAGCTACTTCTACATTATGGTCTTTTAAAAGATCCACACCCTTCGTCTTCATGTAATCTCTGGCAATAGGCCACATATGATGGATACCACAGTCATCTTTTAATGAATTTACATATTCGTCTGTCATACAGCTTAAATCAATATGAACACCACCATGGTCTGTTCCTTTCCCCGAACGAATGGCTCTCTGCACTGCAATTTCCAGATACTGGGAACTGTCACTACTGGAAAATGGAAAATGTTTCCGATGCTCATGCATCACATCTTCTTTGGTGAGGTCTTCTGGAAGTACATTTTCAAAAATATCATTCCCATCTTTGTCTTTGAGTGAAGGTTTCCCTTCCCAGATATAACCGTTAAAAATATTCACTACCGGCCAGGAAAATCCCATTCCGATCTGCATGAACTCCATATTGGTAAGCTCTGCTCCTATCTCATATGCCATTGCATATCCATCTCCAGTAATATCAACTGGATTCATATTTCTAGCAAAAGCCTGTCCGCAGCCACCGGTTGCCATAATTACTGCCCCAGCTTCTATCTTCAGCAGATTTTCTTTTCTGCATCCAATAGCACCGCAAACACATTCATTTTCCTTTACCAGACGCAGAATAGTCACATCATCCATGATCTTAATATTTTCTTTTCGCAGCTCTATCTGCTTCATTAAAGCCTTAATGATCGGTTCTCCGTGTCCTTTGATCACATGAGTGCGTGGGCTATCAGAAAAACAACTCTTGAAGATATAATAATCTTCTTCTACGTGTTCAAATTCTACCCCCCATTCTTCCAGTTTGGAAATGGTTCCCGGGGCATTTGCTGCTGTAATGGCTGCCAGTTTAGGATCTGCCATTCCTTGGGCTGCTTTCATAATATCTTCATAATGAGACTGGGTATCACCGGGAATGCGGATATCACCAGCATTATATCCTGCCATTTCAGCAACAGGGAATGCCGTGGCTCCTGCGATTCCCACTTTCCGTTTACTTACAAGAATAACCTGTGCGCCACAGTCTGCTGCGGCAACAGCTGCCCGCAGTCCCGCTCCGCCTCCACCAATGATCAGTACGTCTGTTTTTATTTTTAAATACTCCATACGTTGTGACCTCCAGGTATTATGCTTTTTTCTTTCCAAATTCTGGCTGTCTTTTATGGATAAAAGCATCTACTCCTTCTGCGCAGTCTGGTGTCTGGAATACGGTACGACTGAATTCCAGATTCGGACGAAAGTTTTCTGCTGTAGTTTTCTGCCACATTGCTCTTACACCTTTTCGGATAAGCTTAATGGCTTCAAATGGCTTTCCAGCAATTACTTTAGCCAATTCCATCGCTTTTTCTTCTGTCTTTCCTTCCGGCGCCAAATGATTTACCAGTCCACAGCCTAATGCTTCTTGTGCATCCATAATATGTCCTGTATACAGTAATTCATAGGCTTTTGCAACACCTACATATCTTGCCAGACGGAACAGACCACCACTTCCAGGAAACACGCCCAGGTTAATCTCCGGCAAACCAATGTGTCCTGTCTCACTCATAATACGGATATCTGCCGCCATAGCAATCTCGCAACCGCCCCCCAGTGTATTCCCTTCCAAAGCTGCGATCACTGGCTTATCTAACAGTTCAATTGCATCAATAGCCAAATTTTCATTCATCAGCTTCTTTCCGATCACATCATCCCATACTTTTGGAAATTCTTTAATATCTGCGCCTACACAGAAAGCTTTCTGACCAGAACCTCTGAGAACGATTACTCTTACATCTTCATCCTCTTCCAATTTGTGAAAAGTGTCTCGCATTTCAGCACTTACTTCCAGTGTAAGAATATTTAATGGCGGATTATTTAATGTAACCAGCGCAACATTGTCTTTTACTTCTACTAATAATAATTTATTCTGATATGCTTCCATAAAATAGCCCTTTCTAGATTTTTCCAATTCAATTTTCATTATTCCCAGTTAACAATTCCGTTTTCCTTGTATTTTTTGATGGTTTCTTCTGAATATCCCAGTTTTTTAAGAATCTCCTGGGTGCTTTCTCCTAATTTAGGAGGAAGTTTGCGTATCTCAATGTTCTTTCCATCGTATTTATTTGCATGTCCTACTACCCGTACATCTCCTGCTACCGGATGATGCATGGTGAGAATATTGTTATTGTATTTTACCTGAGGATCTTCTAACATAGTATCGTAGTCATTAACCGGTGCATACCAGATTCCATGTTCATCAAAGATTTTCATCCACTCTGCTGTAGTTTTTTTCTTCATTTCCTGGCAAACGATCTGGTCAAACTCAATGCGCTTAAACATCTGATCTTCTTCGGTATAACCATCCATACAACCTGGTGTAAACATGACCTGCAGTTTATCTACAGAAGTTGCTCCCAGTGTCAGGCAACCATCTTTTGTCTGGTAAACACCATATGGTGACTGATGCAGGCGGGTACTTAAACCAGTCGAAGGACGTTCTGTAAACTGGCCTCCATTCATGTAGTATCCCAATGCTTCCTGCTGAAGATCCAATGCTGAACCTAAAAGACTTGCTTCTACTTTATGACCTTTTCCCGTTCTTTCCCTGTCTAAGATAGAAGCTGTAATACCTAATGCTGCCAAAACAGCTCCATGTTGATCAACAATCGGTGTTCCCACTGGAGATGGAATATCCGGATTGGAACCAGTCAATGAAACCAGACCGCTCATACTCTGGATCAGCAAGTCCTGCCCTGGCTTCTTGGCATCTACATAAGGACCAGAAGAACCATATCCGGAACAGGAACAATAGATCAATTTCGGATTAACCTTCCTTAAATCCTCATATCCAAGCCCCAGCTTTTCCATAACACCAGCACGAAAGTTTTCAATCACTACGTCATATTCTTTTACCAGTTCATAAATAATTTTTTTCCCTTCAGGACTTTTTAAATTAATGGAAATAGCCGTCTGGTTTCGATTTCCTAAAAGAAAAAACATGCTCACTCCACCGGGATAGGTATTACAACCAGACCAGGAACGTTCAAATGCTCCCTTTGGTGCTTCTACTTTTACTACTTCTGCTCCCAAATCTGCCAGAACCTGTGCTGCTGACGGTCCTTGCATATAATGTGTAAAACTTAATACTTTTGTCCCTTCTAACATGACTCCTCCTGTTTTATACACATCTAATAATTTAATATTGCTTTTAATGAATTATTCTATTATGTAAACGTTTATATCTTATCTGTTTCAAATTATAAACGTTTACATATTGTTTTTCAAGATGTCATTTCTTACAATTTACAGCTTAATCCTTTGTGCATTTTTACTATATACCTTTTTCGAAAAACCATGTTCCTCAGAGCATTGATTTCTTTTGTTATACTACTGGATCTTCTTTAAGCAAATGGATATGGTATATCCTCATAAAAATGGCTATCCATTTCCTTAAGAGATTCTGATATCTCTGGTACAAATTCCATATGTGCCAGAATATCACGTTCCAGATTCACTCCCGGTGCAATCTCTGTAAGTACCACTTTTCCATTTTTCAGTTTGAAAACAGCACGTTCTGTTACAAATAAGACCTGCTGCCCTTTTTTTGATGCAACTTCTCCACTGAAGCTGATCTGTTCCACCTGTTTTTTGATCTTTTTAAACTTTCCTTCCTGCAAAATAGTCAATTTTCCGTCATCGCATTTTTCCCGCAGACCAGAAGCAGTAAAGGTTCCTGTAAAAATTACTTTTTTTGCTCCCTGAGATATATTGATAAATCCACCAATGCCATTGATACGTCCACCAAAACAGCTCACATTTACATTTCCTTTTTCATCAAATTCTGCAAAAGAAAGAACTGCCGTATCCAGACCACCTCCATCATACCAGTCAAACTGGTTGGTCTCGCATAAAATAGCACCAGGATTAAAGGCAATGCCAAAATCGGTTCCTGTTGCCGGAACGCCGTCAATAATGCCTTGTTCCAAAGAAAGGACCACTCGGTCTTCCTGACCACTTTCATACAGAACATTTCCAACTCCTGCCGGCACACCAAATCCCAAATTTACAATATCTCCCTTTTTCAGTTCTGCTGCTGCACGCTTTGCCATTACTTTCCTGTTATCTTGAAGCACCACCTGACATGCTTCTCTTTCTCCTACTGCATTTCCAGACATAAAGGGATTTTCCTCTGTTTTCATAGACATTCTCTGATTTGGATCCACAATAATACCGTCAATAAGAACTGCAGGAACTATCACATTATAAGGACGGATTGTATCGGAAGGGAGTATCTTTTTTACCTGACAAAGCACTACTCCCCCATTATTTTTTACAGCCTGTGCTTCTGAAAGTGCCTCTGTAATCAAGCCTTCTTCTGTAAAGACTACATTTCCTTTTTCGTCCGCCGCTGAAGCCCGAAAAATAGCCACATCTGGCTTAAGACTTTTGTAGTGGATATACTCTTCCCCATCAATCTGTATGATCTCCGCCAGTATATCTTTTGCGCATTTATTTAATCTTCCCCCTTCAATGCGTGGATCAACAAAAGTGCCAATGCCTATTTTTGTAAAAAGTCCCGGACGTTTTGCCGCTGCTTCCCGGACCAGCTGGGTCATCACTCCTTGAGGCAGAACATAAGCTTCCACTTTTTCTTCTGTTGCCAGCTGCTGCATATGGACGGACCAAGTCCAGTGACTGCCAATCACTTTTTTTACCATTCCCTCATGGGCAAAGCGGTCTGCGCCTCCTCCCATTTTATTACCAATTCCTGCACTGTGATAAAAGATCAGATCAGCAGGATGTCCCGTCTCCAGGAAATGATCTTCTATATTTTTTAACAGACAATCCGGATCATTGATTCCGCCTCCGCCTCCTGAAAGCCAGACAGAAGCTCCGTCTTTTATCATTGTTGCCGCTTGCTGTCCTGATATAAACTTTCCCATGTCTTCTAACCTCCACAACACTATGTTTATTTCTTTGATACAGACTCTCTGTATACCATTTTTCCTTCCAAAATTGAAGTTTTTGGCATTTTTCCGGTGTTAATACACTCATCAATGGCTTTCACTGCAAGCTGTGCCAATTCTTTTGCCGGCGTCTCATAAGTAGTAAGATGAGGGGCTATTACATCGGACATAATAGAATTATCGAAACCTACAATTGAAAGATCTTCTGGTATATTCAACTTTAGGTCATAAGCTACTTTATATACTCCATAAGCTAGCATATCGTCACTGGCGAAAAAAGCTCCCGGTCTGTTTTCCTGCTTTAACATGTCTTCTATGATCTGATAAGAATCTTCAGAGTCCTCTACATTAAACAAGATTTTTTCTTCATTTACATTCAGTCCGTAGCGCTTTAAAGCATCCTGCATCCCCTCATATCGATCCCGATAAATCATATTATCAAAACTACGAAACAAACCGCCAATATTTTTATGCCCCATATCAATAAGATAACTGACTGCTTCATCTGCCGCTTCCCTATTTTTGATTCTAAGACAATGCTCTAGATCATCTTCGTAGGTTCTGTTCAAATATACATACGGAATCCCATATGTTTTTAAACGCTTAATATGTTCATTTTCATCTGAACAGGTTGTAACGATTACCCCGCTTACGTTCTGACTGTATAGACGCTCCAGAAATTCTTTTTCTTTTTCTACTTTGTAATCTGTGCTACAAAGCAACATCATATATCCCTTTTCACTAGCATAATTTTGCACATATCTTGCCAGCTTAGGATAATACACATTTCTAATACTCGGAACTACCAGCGCCAGCAAATTTGTCTGACCCGTTTTTAAACTTACCGCTGTTTTATTAGGGGCATATCCCAGTTCTTCTACTACTTCCATGATGCGTTCTCTTGTTTCCTGCTTAATATACCCCTTTCCGGCGATTGCCCTGGAAACAGTACATACTGAAACTCCGGCTTTCTTTGCTACATCTTTGATTGTTGCCATATGTCACCTTTCTACTATAACTGCTTGTATCAAATAAATATTATGTTCTTGTTACACAAATATACGATTTTTCTTATTTGATTTAACGTATGTAAACGATTATATTATGCTAGATTTTGCTAAAAACGTCAATAGCTTTTATAAAAAAGGCAGTAATACAACTCGTTATATCTTTAAACGATGTCGCTTTCCTGCCTTTCTATCTTAAACCCATATCCTATTTTTAACTATCTTTTCATTCTCCCAACAGCATCCTTACCACTTCTATGCTTTCTCCTGTTGCTTCTACAATCTCTTTTACTGTTTTTCCCTGACGGCTCAACTGCAAAATATGGGCGGAGATTTCAATGCCTGTCTGGCGACCTTCTGCACGACCTTCTGCACGACCTTCTGCGCGGCCTTCCTGGCGGCCTTCCTCCAATCCCATCTGTTTCCACTGCTCCCTGAATTGTCTCTGTACTTTTTCCGCATCGTACTCATAAATACTCATTTTAATAACCTCCGACCGATTTTTCTTTAAAAATTCCGCAAGGATATCATTTCGTATACAGTATTCTACCGCTTCATTTACAGCATGAAGCAGTGGATTATTCGATTTGAGATTTTCTCTTACCCGGCCTACAAATTCTGCATAGTCATGAAGTTCCTTGCAGCGTTCCATCAATTCTCTGTTATAACCGATATTTATGTTCAGCACTACTGTTTCCAATTCCAAAGCTGCATGTTCTGATGTTTTCTGGTACAACCCAGAAAGCTTCAGCACTTCCCGTTCTTCCATGGACTCTACTCCATTATAAAATACCACAAATTTAGGTTCTGGTATCTTTACTGAGATGCCACCATAAAGAAAATCTTCCCTTGTAAGAGCTGAATACACATCTGATACATAGAAAAGGTTGCGCAGAGGGATATTGGGATTTTTTGTAGACTGATGTTCGTAAAGCAACAGCTGATCATACAATACAAAGGACACATCATTTTTCATTTCCATGTAGATCGCATTTTCCAGTGTAGTCACTGTCAGTGCCTCTTCATCCTCATACACCGTTCCGTTCATTGCATTATAAAGAGCCAGCAGTGCTTTTTTCTCTTTAAAAACCATGCGGAATACCCTATCTTTGTAATTTCTTGCCACACCTGGAATTTCTGTCATTATTCCATAACTCTGTTCTGTGCTGATATCTGCCATATACGATTTCTCCTTGTTGTCTGAATATGCATGAGAGGAATCTTCTTTGTAATATACTTTTTCAGAAATCCTCTCTGCTTTTTGTTTTGGGTTTTAAGCATTGAAGATTTCCAAGATCGTTTTCACAAAAGAAAATGGCGAATGCCTGCAGAAATGTTAGAAACATCATGCTCTGTCCTTACTATAACATGAAACCCATTTTTAGGCAAGGGGGTCATTTAAACGACTATATTATTGTTACATCTAACCTGTTGCTTTACAGAAAAAGACTGTAAAAAGGATTTCCCCCTCTTACAGTCTTTTTCTCATTTACTTCTATGGTCATTTTCATGAAATAAATTTCAAATCTCTCAAAATCTATTTATTACCTTTCAGGTATTCATCAATACCTCTTGCACCAGCTTTACCAGCTTCCATTGCAAGGATAACTGTTGCAGCGCCTGTTACAGCGTCACCGCCTGCGTATACGCCTTCCTTGGTGGTCTTGCCGTTTGTTTCGTCAGCAATGATACATTTCCACTTGTTGGTCTCCAGACCTTCAGTTGTAGATGAGATCAGTGGGTTTGGAGAAGTACCAAGGGACATGATAACAGTATCTACGTCGATGGTATAGTCAGAACCTTCTACTTCTACAGGTCTGCGGCGTCCGGAAGCATCTGGCTCACCCAGTTCCATCTTACGTACTACCATGCCAGTTACCCAGTCATTTTCATCTGTTAAAATTTCTACTGGATTGGTCAGAAGATCAAAGATAACCCCTTCTTCTTTTGCATGGTGAACTTCCTCAGCACGGGCCGGAAGTTCTGCTTCACTTCTTCTGTATACAACATGTACTTCTGCGCCCAGACGAAGAGCCGTTCTTGCAGCATCCATTGCTACGTTTCCACCACCTACAATGGCAACTTTCTTACCTAAGTAAATAGGAGTGTCATAATCATCGCGGAAAGCCTTCATCAGGTTGCTTCTGGTCAGGTACTCATTTGCGGATAATACGCCGTTTGCGTTCTCCCCTGGGATACCCATGAACTTAGGAAGTCCGGCACCAGAACCGATAAATACAGCCTTGAAACCTTCCTCTTCCATCAGTTCGTCAATAGTAACGGACTTGCCGATGATAACGTCTGTTTCAATCTTAACGCCTAATTTTTTAACGTTCTCAACTTCCGGACGTACGACTCTGGTCTTTGGAAGACGGAACTCAGGAATACCATAAGTAAGAACGCCGCCTGGCTCATGAAGTGCCTCGAAAATGGTTACTTCGTAGCCCAACTTCGCAAGATCGCCTGCACAGGTCAGACCGGAAGGGCCTGAACCGATAACAGCTACCTTGATGCCGTTAGTAGTCTCTGGCTTAGCTGGTACAACACCATTCTCTCTGGACCAGTCTGCTACAAAACGCTCCAGCTTACCGATAGAAATAGGATCACCCTTAAAACCACGGATACATTTTCCTTCACACTGGCTTTCCTGTGGGCAGACACGTCCGCAGACTGCGGGCAGTGCACTGGATTCAGCAATGGTTGCTGCTGCGTCTTTAAACTTACCTTCTTTTACTTCTGAAATAAATTTAGGAATGTTGATAGATACAGGACAACCCTTTACGCACTGCGCGTTCTTGCAGTTTAAGCAGCGGGCTGCTTCTTCCTGTGCTTCTTCCTGGTTATATCCAAGACATACTTCCTCAAAATTAGTGGCTCTTACCTTTGGATCCTGTTCTCTTACAGGTACTCTCTTTAATACATCCATTATTCTTCACCTCCGCAGTTTCCGCATCCGCCGTGATGTGTCTTGCCTTCCTGGAATTTCAGGATAGCCCGGCCTTCTTCTGTCTTATACATCTGCTGACGTTTCATAGCCTGGTCGAAATCTACCAGATGTCCGTCAAACTCAGGTCCGTCTACACATGCAAACTTCACTTCACCGCCTACAGAAACACGGCATGCTCCGCACATACCAGTTCCATCTACCATGATCGGGTTCAGGCTGACGATCGTTGGGATTCCCAGTTCTTTGGTCAGCTTACATACGAATTTCATCATGATCATTGGTCCGATGGCAACACATACATCGTACTTTTTGCCCTGATTTTCAACCAGGTCTTTGATAACCTCTGTTACCATGCCTTTGCGCTCATAGGAACCATCATCTGTAGTTACATACAGATTTCCTGCAGCTGCCCTTAACTTATCTTCCAGGATCAGAAGGCTCTTGGTCTTGGATCCTTCAATTACATCTACATCAATGCCATGCTCGCGCATCCACTTAACCTGTGGATAAACAGGAGCAGAACCAACGCCACCTGCTACGAACAGGTATTTTCTCTTCTTAACTTCTTCTAAATCTTCTTTAACAAACTCAGATGGCTGTCCTAAAGGACCTACGAAATCCTGGAAATAATCTCCTGCTTTCAGTTCTGCCATACGCATGGTAGAAGCGCCTACGATCTGGAATACGATTGTTACCAGGCCTTTCTCACGGTCAAAATCGCAGATAGTAAGCGGGATCCTCTCACCAACTTCATCCATCTTAACGATAACAAATTCTCCTGGCTGACAGGCTCTTGCTACACGGGGTGCTTCCACATCCATCAGATAGATCTTGTCTGCCAGACATTCTGCATTTACAATCTTGTACATGTTTTCCCTCCTAAAATGTTTTATGTCCAATGGACATTTTTCATAAAACTTCTATTATAGATCAGGCAGATCACTCTATCCTGATTCTGTAACCTTTTTCCCAGCTCTCCCAGGCTTTCAGCTTCTGGATTCCCTGTCTGTCTTTTAACTCTCCGTTGAAATCCTTTGAGTCACAAACACCATACCATGGCTCCAGACATACAAATGGATGTGTCTTTTCCATGGTCCAGACTCCTACAAACGGAAAACCATCACACAATACTGTAACATATGGTTTGCCATCTGTCAAAAGGCCTATGCTGCTGATCTGTTTGTTGTCAAACATATAGGTAAGTGCTGTATCAAAAAATCCCGGTGTTACAGGAACTTTTCCTTCTGTCAGCTTTAAATCGCCCTGAAGAGCATTGTCCTCATATCCTTCTGCATCCGGTGCCTGATAATGAAGGCTGTCCTGATATTGGCCTGCATTTACACCTTCTTTGTTAAATACAAGGGTGTAATCATAAATAGTCTTTCCTTCCGGAACCTGAAATGCCGGATGACCACCGATCATAAACAGCATTTCCTTTCCATTCAAATTGGTCACTTTCCAGGAAGTTTCAATGGTACGTCCTTTTAACCGGTGGGTGATCTCCAGTTCAAAATGAAATGGATATTTCTCCATTGTCTCCGGTGTATCTTTTAATACATATGTACACTCGTCCATATCACAGAGTACAGGTTCAAAATCCATATCTCGTGCAAATCCGTGGGAAGAAATATTGTATTCCTTTCCCTCATAACGGTATTTTCCATCTACCGATTTTCCAATAAATGGAAAAAGAATTGGTGAATGACGGTTCCAGACTGCCGGATCAGCACTCCAGAGTATCTCTCTGTCCGCTTTTTTATCATAGATCCTGGACAACTGGGCGCCGTGACTTTCTACTGTAATCAAAAGCTCTTCATTTTCCAATGTAAAAATGGATCCGTCACTTTTCATGTTCTATTCCCCCAAAAAAATCTTCAGATTCTGCTATGTCCTGTTATCATAATTTATCCTGATCATTTAATCTGTTTTCTTACGTAAACTTCCGGCGTGTAACACAGGCTGAAATAGGTCTGTTCTTCGCCTTCTTCTGTCATTTCCCATTCCGTGGATCTGCAAAGGTCTGCCGGGAACTTTACATCTGCATCATATTCATAATCAATATGTGTCAGATAAACAGTGGTACAATAAGGCAGGAGCTGACGGAAAATACTCTCTCCGCCGATCACATAAATATCATCTTCAGAAAACTGCTTTAAATATTCCATGGTTTCTGCAATGCTGTGACAAACAACGGCACCTTTTATCTTATAGGACGGATTTTCAGAAAGTACCACATTGATGCGTTTTCCTAATGGCTGTCCCCCAGGAAGCCCTTCTAACGTTTTCCGCCCCATGACCACTACTTTTCCCTGAGTCTCTTTTAAAAAGCCCTGCTGTACTGCTGGAATGGTCACTAACGGCTGTCCGCCTCTGCCAATGGCTCCATTATTATCTGCTGTTACAAGAAATTTCATTGACACTGCCTTTCATAGATCCTGAATTCATAGTCCATAGCCGGCTGATCACCTTCCGGTCCATTGGTAAAGCGTTCACCAGCAGATGCCATTTTCCAGTCCTCCTGTGCTTCCAGGTCCGGTAGATAGGTATCTGCCTCAAATGTATGGTAAACATGGGTTATATAAGCTTTTTCACACCATGGCAGAAATGCCTTGTAGATCATCCCTCCACCGATAATGAAAACATCCTCTTTGGGATACTGCTTAAGGGTTTCCAGGGTTTCTTCTATGCTATGGCAGACCGTTACTCCTTCCGGCGCAAAATCCTGATTTTGTGTAAGGACAATATTAACACGGTTCTTCAATGGCTTTCCCCCAGGAAAGCTTTCCAGTGTTTTACGTCCCATAACTACTACTTTTCCTTTCGTAGTCTCACGAAAATATTTCATATCACCGGAAATGTGTGCCAGTAATCCGCCATTTTTTCCGATTCCCCAGTTTTCGTCTGCTGCTGCGATCAGATTCATTTATAAAGCCCCTTGTCTGTTTGTTTATAATTTAACTACCAGAAGAATTATAACACGTAGTCTGTAAAATTGGAAGATATCTATAAGATGTTTTAAACGAGATAACCGGCAGACCACACATTTAACCCGGTACAGTTATTTATGAAACGATGTACTGGCTTAAATTTTGCTGTACTGCATGGCTGAGATTTGATATACTTGAAGATATAAAGAAAAACTAAGGAGACACTAATCTACATGAGTTACGCAGATCAGCTTTTTATAAAAAATTGCAAAGACATTCTTGAAAATGGAGTATGGGATACAGACCATGAAGTCCGCCCTGTGTGGGAAGACGGCACTCCTGCTCATACCATCAAAAAATTTGGTATTGTGAACCGTTATGACCTGACAAAGGAATTTCCGGTGATCACATTGCGCCGTACTTATTTTAAATCTGCAGTAGATGAACTGCTGTGGATCTGGCAGAAAAAGTCCAACAACGTACACGACTTAAAAAGCCATATCTGGGATTCTTGGGCTGACAAAACTGGCAGTATCGGAAAAGCCTATGGTTATCAGCTGGGGGTAAAGCACCATTATAAAGAGGGCGATTTCGACCAGGTAGACCGTATCCTTTATGACTTAAAGCACAATCCTTTAAGCCGCCGCATCATGTCCAATATTTACAATCATCATGATTTAAGTGAAATGCACCTGTATCCATGTGCTTACAGCATGACTTTTAATGTATCCGGAGACACTTTAAACGGTATCTTAAACCAGCGCTCACAGGATATGCTCACTGCCAACAGCTGGAACGTATGCCAGTATGCAGTGCTGATGCACATGTTTGCCCAGGCAAGCGGCCTGAAAGTGGGCGAACTGGTCCATGTGATCGCAGATGCACATATTTATGACCGTCACATTCCTATGGTAGAAGAACTTTTAAAGAAAGAGCCTCTGCCAGGGCCAATTTTATGGGTTGATCCAGAAATAAAAGATTTCTACCAGTTTACAACTGACAGCTTCAAACTGGAAAATTATCAGTATCATCCATTTGATCACAAGGTTCCCGTAGCGATCTGATGATACCAGAATCACAAAGTTTAAAGGGGCTGTGAAAAAAGAATAGTCCCCCAAAAAAGAAAGACCAAGAGTTTATAACGAACTCAAGGTCTTTCTTTCTGTTATAATTAACTTGCAATGAAAATTAATAACATAATCTATTCTAACCCAAAATAGGCAGTTTTGCCAATGCTAATTCAAGATTATTTGGACATCTGTGATCCAGTGCT
>UQJF01000093.1 GCA_900541315.1 uncultured Clostridium sp.
ACGAGATGTAGCTCCGTCTCGTGGGCTCGGAGATGTGTATAAGAGACAGCTTCCAGACCATTCTGACGCATCCACAGAAGATCATCAATGGTATTTTTTGTTCCCGGAAGGATCACCATATCCGGCTGTTTCAGCTCAGAGGGCTTTGAAACATAACGGATGGAAACCTCGTTCATACGTTCAAAAGCATCCATGTCTGTAAAATTGGAAATTTTTGGAAACCGGAGCACTGCAATATCGATGCAGCCCTTCTGTCTGGTATTTCCAAGTTTGGTGCTTAAGCTGTCCTCATCTTCAATATCTACGTTCATATAGGGAACGACACCTGCCACCGGTATCCTGCAAAGATCCTCTAACTGGCGAAGTCCCGGCTCCAGGATCGTCTTATCTCCCCGGAATTTATTGATGATAAGTCCCTTTATGCGATTCCGTTCTTCAGGCTCCAAAAGCTCTACTGTCCCGTACAGCTGGGCGAAAACCCCGCCCCGGTCAATATCCCCGGCAAGCAGCACCGGCGCATCTACCATGGCAGCCAGTCCCATGTTTACAATATCATCTGATTTTAAGTTGATCTCTGCCGGACTTCCTGCACCTTCAATCACGATCACATCATATTCTTCATCCAGGTGTTTGTATGCTTCCATGATCTGGGGGATCAGCTGTTTTTTATAAGCAAAATAATCTTTTGCCCGCATGTTTCCAATAGAAACGCCATTTACGATCACCTGGGAACCTATATCGGTAGTTGGTTTCAGCAAAATGGGGTTCATGTACGCAGAAGGCTTCACTCCCGCCGCTTCTGCCTGAACCACCTGGGCCCGGCCCATTTCCAGCCCATCTTCTGTAATAAAAGAATTTAAAGCCATATTCTGGGATTTAAAAGGTGCTGTTTTATAGCCGTCCTGGGCAAAAATGCGGCACAGGCCTGCTGCGATCAGGCTTTTTCCCGCATTGGACATGGTTCCCTGTATCATAATGGATCTTGCCATGGATTTATTCCT
The DNA here is from genome assembly GCA_900541315.1 of uncultured Clostridium sp. Lineage (GTDB taxonomy): Bacteria > Bacillota > Clostridia > Lachnospirales > Lachnospiraceae > Enterocloster. Next base: position 1,002 of record UQJF01000093.1, read on the forward strand.
CCTTTTCAGGTTTATGTTCTCCCGGAAACTGTACACTGGGAAAGTTTATGCAGAAATTCCCGGTTTTCTTCTTCTGTTTTTACGCAGATGCGGTAGCAGGAAGCATCCAGACCCGGATAATTAGAGCAGCTGCGGATAAGGACCCCCTGTTTTAACATACGGTCATACAACCCAGCTGTCTCTTTCCCGGCATTTTTCTGCTCCTGACCTGTTTTTTTCTCCTGTTCTGTGCTTTTTACAGCTGCTTCTTGCAAAATCCTTTCCTTAAAGAAAATATAATTAGCCTGGGACGGATAAACGATATATCCCAGTTTTTCTAATGCTGCTTCCATTTTATTTCTCTGCTCATGGATCAGTTTTCTGGTTTTCAGCACATATTCTGTCTCTTTTAAAGCTGCAATTCCTGCTTTCTGGGCCAGTCCCGAAACAGACCAGGGCTGTCTTACCTGAGAGATCCTTGTTAAAACCTCCCCGCTGCTGCACAGTGCATATCCTAAGCGCATTCCAGCCATGGCATAGATCTTTGTAAACGCTTTTAATACAAAGACATGCGGAAGCTTCTCTAAAAACGGAATAACACTGTAAGCCTCCGGCTCATCTAAAAACTCTCCAAAACACTCATCCACAACCAGAAATGTATTTGTCCTTTCGCAGGTTTCTGCCAGTTTTAAGACCTGTTCCTTCTTCACAGCAATGCCTGTTGGGTTATTGGGATTGCATAAAAACAAAATGTCCCAGCCCTTTAAGGCTGCTGATACAGGCCGGTCTTTCTCCAGGCAGCTGATTTTAGCAGGATCTGCAGACGCCGGATCAAAACTGTTTTTTTCTATAATCTGACATAATTCATCCACATCCAAGCAATACCCATTTTCCTCTTTCAGATAAAAAAGACTGATATCACAGCCTGCCGCCTTTAAAGCCTGTTCATATTCCAGAAAAGAAGGGGCTAAAAGCAGGGCTTTTTCCGGTTTCAGGGCAAATGTAAGACCAAAGATCAGATCTGCCGCACCATTGCCACAGATGATCCAGTCACAAGATACCTTATGATAGTCAGCTAATGCATTTACCAGATCTGTACACCGGCTGTCCGGATAGACGCAGCACACCTGCTCTTTCATACATCGTGCCAGTTCTTCTTTCACTCCCTGAGGCAGTCCTAAAGGGTTAATGTTAGCGGAATAGTCCATTGAAACCTTGTTACTGTAAATGTCACCGCCGTGCTGGTATTGGGTATGCATGTGGATTCCTTCTTTCAAAAATTAATATCTATATTCCCCTCGTCTCCCGGTCTGACCAGGAAAGAGGATTTTTGAATAATCATTATAGCCTGACTGCTGCCAGGATCACCAGCAGCACTGCCATCAGTATCCCCTCTGCCAAAAACATTAAAAGGGATGCTTTCCATATATCTTCCGGGACGATCTCCCTGTCATTATCTCCGATAAACTGTTTCTTGTGAAGAACCCCAAAGTACCAGGCATCTCCTGCAAGACGCAAATGAAGGGCTCCCGCACAGGCTGCCTCTCCATGAGCAGAATTGGGGCTGTCATGCTTTCTGCGGTCCCTTAAGAATATACGCCAGGCATTTTTCCCGTCTGCCCCGGGAAGCAGATATGCTGCCAGTGTAAGCAGACAGCCGGAAATGCGGGCTGGTATAAAGTTTAATACATCATCCAGCTTTGCAGCTGTCCGGCCAAACAGGATATATTTATCATTCCTGTAGCCAATCATGGAATCCATGGTGTTTACTGCCTTATAAAAGGTACCGCCCAACGGTCCGAAAACTGCCATAAATAAAAATGGAGCGATCACACCATCTGAGGTATTTTCTGCCACAGTTTCCACTGCTGCTCTGGTAATGCCTGCTTTGTCCAGAACTTTGGTATCACGGCCTACGATCATGGAAACAGCCTTTCTTGCCCCTTCTATATCTCCCTTTTTTAGTTCCCTGCATACCTTCATGCTTTCCACACAGAGACTTTTGGCTGCCAGAAGCTGATAACAGAAAAAGCTTTCCAGAAGAAATCTTGCCGTCAGACCCAGATATTTTCCTGTTACCTGAAAAAGCAGCCCCGGCATGATGATCCAGAAAAGGCACATAGTCATGGTAAGAAAAGTTCCTGCAAGCCGTGGCTTTTCAGGAAAAAGTTTACGCAGATCCTTTTCCAGACTGCTTATCATATTCCCCATCAGGCGTATCATATGGGGAAAATTATAGGGATCTCCAAAGATCCAGTCCAGAATACTGCCTGTTAAAAGGGCCAGCCCATGCAGCTGCCATAACTGTATCCATTCCATTGTTATGTTACTATCCTTTCCTATATCAGAGTGGTCAAAATACCTTTTGTCCCCAACATCATTATATCAAACATTACTCTTATAAGCTGTCATGCTTTTCACATTTTCATTTTCTCTACTTTAAACGGGTTCCAAGCCCGCAGCAGACCCGCCATACTTCCTCTGATCTTTCTGCCAGCAGACAGCAGATACGGCCTGTTTCTTCCCTGTACTCCCGCTCAAACGGATCTACAGGAACAATGCCGTAACCAATCTCATCTGTGACCAGAATACGGTGAGGACCGGCAGTGTATATGACCTCTGCCATTTTTTTCCAGTCCGGCAGACCTGTAGGCATTATTTCAAATACGCCTTTTTCCTGCTCATCCGGCAATCCCAGCGTCTCATCTTTTTTTAATATCCGCCGCACCAGCAGATGAAAATTCCGGCTCCATGCAGAGGCAAGAAACTCTTCCCAGGTGGCTGTTTCTCCATCTGTCCAAGGATCTGTCTTTAAATTTTCCAGATGGTCTTTCTGGATTTCCCCGTCTTTCTCTATTTTTTTATTTTCCTGTATCCTGCTTTCAAAATGTTCTCTTGCAAAAGAAGATTTCCCCTGACATCTTCCTCCAATGACCATGATCATCTGTTTTTTCTCCTTTGACACTCACATCATTTTTATAACATTTTCAATAAAAATGCCACTGCAGTCAGACAGCCCAGTTCCTCTGTCTGCAGGAAAAATCCGACCAGATCCCCGGTAATACCTCCGAAGTTCTTTTTTGACCATTTATCATACCAGGCAAAAAGCGCTCCCTGAAACACCAGGCATACTCCATAAATTTTTATCCCCTGCATACCCCAGATCCCAAAAGCCGTCACTGCCAGGAGTGCCAATAACAGGATCAGGATCTTTTTATCCAGCTTTTTCTCAGATGCCTGGGAAAATGTGGCTGCCAGCCCGTTGTTTTTCGCTGAAGGGAGCATGATTACAGAAAGGCCGCTGAACACCCGTTCACTGGACAAAAACAATACTGGATAAAATATGGCTTTTCCCTGTGCATTTTTGCAAAACTCATACATGCTCCCTGTATATAATAATAAATATACAGCCGCACAGATCACTGCGAAAGCCCCTAAATGAGGATCTTTTAATATTTCCAGTTTTTTCGTCCTGTCTCCATAGGAATGGACTGCATCCATAGTATCCATAAAGCCATCCATATGGATACCCCCTGTTACAAGAAAGGGAATGGCAGATGCCCACAGAAATCTTATGCCCACAGACAGATCAAACTGTGCTGCAATAACCAGCCAGAGTCCCAAAAGGCATCCCTGCACAGCACCTACCAGCGGAAAAAAGCACATGGCATGGTTCATTTTTTCTTTGGTCCACTCTACCTGGGGCACAGGGATCTTTGAATACATGGATATTGCGATCAGACAGGAATCTAACCATTTCATACAGTTTCTCGTTCCTTTCATTAATGATATACTCCCAAAATCCTTTTGAACTTGATTTTGCAGGAAGATTTTTGGTCAGTTGTGCCAAGGGTATCTGAAAGACTTAGTGAGGGCATTTAACTGGTATACCGTATACTACTTCAACCACCTCTGAGGCCATTTTCGCCAGACGGCAGTTCACAAGCCCCAGAAGACGGATATATTCTAACGTCTCTTTTTCATACATTTCCCCGTCAGAGCCCACTTCATTGGTGATCACTGCGAAAAAGCCAGCTGCTTTATCAATCTTTTCGATGTCAGTGCAGATTTTTTCTGCCAGTGCTTCTGTACGTCTGCCAGGTTCTGATCCTTCTCCAAAGGAACTGCCAAACATTTCATTGGCTGTGAGATTAGAAATACACTCCAGTAAAACGGCTTTTTTCTGACCGTCAGGACGGAGCATTTCCAACACTTTTTCCCGGCCCACATCCTTTGGGCTCTCAATGGTGATAAATCCTTTTCCCTGACGAAGTTTTTTATGCCGCTCCACTTTTTTTCTGCCTTCTTCCCCAAATACTTCCATGGTGGCAATATAATACCGGGTCATTTCTCCAGCTTCCAGTATTCTTTTTTCTCCATAAGCAGATTTACCGCTGCCGCTGCCGCCGGTAATCAGTATCATAGCTATTCGTTATCCTCGTTTTTATCTTCCTCAAAATGGCAATATGGTTTTACCTTTATATCCTGGAAGGTATCCATTTTGCTGTAAACAGTAAGGGCCATATCCAGCATAGGAAAGAACGCAGCTGCCCCTGTTCCTTCCCCCAGACACATTCCAGCCTGAATCGCAGCCTTTAAGCCAAGACAGGATAAAACTGCCTGTCCTGCCGGTTCCGCAGATACGTGGGATGCCAGCAGATAACCGGCTACCTCCGGACATATCTTTACTGCTGCCAGTGCCGCCGCACCGGTAATAAGACCGTCCAGGACTACCGGGATCCGCCAATAGGCACAGCCAAGATAAAAACCTGCCAGTGCTGCCAGATCCAGTCCGCCTACTTTTGATAAAACATCGATCCCATCTGACGGATCCGGTTTGTGGATACGGATTCCTTCTTTAATAACTTCTATTTTCCGTTTAAGACCGGCATTATCCAAGCCTGCGCCTTTGCCTGTTACCGTTTCCGGATCCAGACCTGTAAGTACAGAGATCACAGCACTGGATGTAGTGGTATTTCCAATACCCATTTCTCCTGTTCCTGCCAGATCACAACCCTTTTCATATAAAATCCCGGCTGCTTCGATCCCCACTTCCAATGCTTTCACAGTATCTTCCCTGGTCATGGCTGATTCTTTTAAGAAATCCCTGGTCCCCCAGGCAATCTTACGGTCTAAAATACCGGTCTCTGACATATTAGCGGCGATCCCAACGTCTACAGGAAGGACCTCTGCTCCTGCGCAGGCCGCCATCAGGCAGACGCAGGAACGCCTGGCCGCCATATTTTTGGCAACAGCTGCTGTTACTTCCTGTCCTGTCTGGGTCACGCCTTCTTCTACGATCCCGTTGTCTGCGCACATGATCACAATACACTTTTTATCAAGGGAAAATCCTTCCCGCCTTTTCACACCTGCAATGCGGCATATATCCTCTTCTAACACGCCTAAGCTGTTTAATGGCTTTGCCACACGGTCCCAGTGAGCCTTTGCTGCCGTTACCGCTTCTTTATCTGTGGTAGTTATTCCTTTTAACACAATTTCCAGGGAAACTGTCTGTTTCTGGTTCATTTTAATGCTGCCTCTCTCTTTTCTTTCTGTAGGTATCACATGCCTGGATAAACCGTTTTCCAAAGCCTTCCATGGAAGGATAGTACAGATGCGGAAAACCGGCCATTACCTGATTTTTTATGGTCACACAGGGCCATCCTCGCTTTCCTGTAGGCTTTTGGGCCTGCATCTTCAGTTCATTTTCCTCCTGGGTACTTTCCCAATAATGGAATTCATGGCCTTTGATTCTTTCTCCTGCTTTTAAATACAGGCTATCACTTTCTGTTTCCACTGTAATATAACCGAAATGGGAATTTTTTCCTTTTTTGAAACCTTTTCCTGAAAATACGCCTGCCATCTCATAACCAGTTCCATTTTCATCTTCCAGCTCTTTTAAAAGATAAAGATAACCGCCACACTCTGCCAGAACAGGCATATCTTCTTCTGCTTTCCGGCGGATCTCATTTCTCATATTCTTATTTTCTTCAAGAGCCTTTCCATAAAGTTCCGGATAACCGCCTCCAAGGAGAAGGCCATCCAGATCTTCCGGCAGATGCTTGTCATGAACAGGACTGAACCGAAGGATCTCAGCTCCCTGCTTTTCCAAAAATTCCAGATTATCCCGATAGTAGAAGCAGAAAGCTTCATCCCAGGCAATGCCAAGTCGGATATGAGGCTTAGGATATGGGTTTTCTTCAGCTTCACGATCCTGGCCAGGACAACCAGCTGCCACCATCTCAGGCTCCAGAGGCTTTGCACTTTCTCCCAGACTGAATAGTTTATCTACATCCAGCGTCTTTTCCAGGCAATCCCCCAGCTGTCTGATCTGGCCCTGAAGGTTTTCGATCTCCCCAGGAAGCACCAGTCCTAAATGGCGGCTTCCTACCTGCCAGAAATCCAGCTCAGGCACATATCCTGCTACCAGAATACCTGTTTCTTTTTCGATCACTGCTTTTATCCGTGGATACAGCATGGGAGAGATCCGGTTTAAGATAACTGCCTGGATGTGATTTCCATTTTTATCCCCCTGAAAAGACCGGGCCTCTCCTTTAAAGGCCTGAAAACCTTTGATCAGCGCTGCCAGAGAAAGGCTGGCTCCTTTTGCATCCACCACCAGCACTACCGGAAGGTCTAAAATATCTGCCACTTCCCAGGAACTGGCTGCTGTGGTGTCTCCTCCAAGACCATCAAAATATCCCATTACGCCTTCTATTACAGGAAAATGATCTTTTGATATATTCATGAGTTTTTTTCTCATATCTTCCGGCCTTTCAAAGAAACTGTCCAGGTTTCCTCCTTCAATCCCCAGCACCTTCCGGTGGAACAGCCCGTCAATATAATCCGGTCCGCATTTATAAGAAAATGGATTTTTCTGTTTTCGTTTTAAAAGCTCCAGAATACCACAGGTGACCATAGTCTTTCCGCTGCCGCTTCTTGGAGCTGCGATCATGAATCCAGCCACTCTATTTCCTCCACATCATCTTTTGCCGGGTGCTGCATCACTGCAATATATACTGGATTCTGTGCCATTGGCATATGGTAGCTGCCAAGCTGCTTTACAGGAGATGCCTGGATCTGCAGAAGCTCACCATCTTCAAAACCATATTCCTTCATACATTCAATGATCTCTGATACCGTTTCTAAAGTAATAGCATTGGCCACGATCCGTACTGACGGGTTTAGGTCCAACAGCGTTCCAATGATCTCTTTCATCTTTCCGCTGCTTCCGCCTATAAATGCATGTGTAGGTGCCGGAAGCCCCTCAAAGACCTCTGGCGCCTCTCCTTCTACAATGTGGATATCTTCCCAGCTGCCATGGAACTTTTGCACATTGGCCCGGATCAATTCCAGAGCTTCCTGTTCCCGTTCAATAGCATACACACTGCCTTCATTGCAGCTTCTGCGGATCTCCAGGCCTATTTCCACAGATACAGAGCCTGTTCCTGCACCAATATCATAGCACACACTATGATTACCGATGCACAGCTTCTCTATAGACAGCCGGCGGATGGTTTCCTTAGTCATAGGAACCTTTCCCCGGATAAAATCCTCATCCTTCGGGCGCTTCGTGAGATAAATTCTCATCTCTTCTGCGTGAGGATTTTTCACAAGAACACAGGCAAGACTTCCAAAGGGGTGGCTCTCCTCTTCCATCAGCAATTCTGCTGGTGTAGCCTCACAGAGAATACGTTCTGTTTCATATGAGAAATTTTCCCCGGCCCAGATTTTTACATTTCCAAGTCCATTGCTTACCAGTTCCCTGCAAAGAGCAGAAACACTGCCCTTTCCTCCTAATAAGATAAAGCAGTCTTCATAATGACGGATATGGGCAACTACATCGCAGCTGCGGCCATGGCTGCTGATACAGTGGATATTCTGCCAGCTGCGCCCCAGCCTTCCGCAGAAATAAGAAAGACTGGACACTCCCGGGATATATTCTACCTCCCAGCCTTCCTGTAAGAAAGCTTTGGAAGCTGCTTCTGCACCGCTGTAAAAGCCTGTATCCCCGGAAAGCACTAAAACTGCCTCATCCCATTGAAAAGAAGAAAGCCAGTTCACCATTTCACTGGGCTTATAAGCAGCCAGCACTGCTTTTCCTTCTGTATATGGTGCAGCCGCATCTAACATCCTTCTGGCTCCCATTACAGCATCGGCACGGTCTAAACAGTCTAAGACCTCACCGGTCAGCTGGTCTTCTCTTCCCATTCCGATCCCCGCAAGATAAATAATGGGGTTTTTATCTTTATATTCATTCTGAGCCATCTTCCATCCACTCCTTTACCGCTTCCTTTATCTGCTCCAGGGACATTCCCCTATCTTTAGGCCTGTCTATTATAACTGCTGTGGCACCAGCCCTTTTTGCAGCCTGTATCTTTTCTTTAAAGCCGCCGGTATCTCCCCCGTCTTTTGTTACCATGTAAGAACAATGAAATTCCTTTAACTGCACATAATTCATTTCTTCTGAAAACGGACCCTGCATTGCAATAATATGCCTTCCGCCATATCCCAGCTCCCGGCAGATACGAATGGAAGCTTCCACAGGAAGAACTCTTGTAAAAATGCGTTCTCCATGTTTTGGAAGCTCCTGCCACAAAGCCAGCTCCTTACTTCCTGTAGTAAGAAGGATATTTCCTTCTTTTTCCCAAAGATACCTGACTGCTTCTTCTGTATCTTTCACATGGACAATATTGTTTTTACCGCTTCTATCATTCTCCGTCATGTTTGCACTTTCTTTTCGCAGGCAGCGCAGCAGGCAGATGTGGGGGAATTTTTCACAGGCTTTCCGGATATTGGCTGTGACCACCTGGGCGTAGGGATGTGTTGCATCTATCACAAGATGTGTTCCGTTTTTTTTCAGGAAGGCTTCTATTTCGTCTTCATCCAGACGGCCGCAGTGTACCTTTAAATGCTTTAATGGCATCTCCTCTGTCAAAAGCTCTGCCCCATATTCTGTTGCCACGCAAACAGTACCGGTAATGCCAGGCTGGTCATCCAGCCAGTTAGCCAGTACCCGTCCCTCTGTAGTCCCTGCAAAGAGGATCACATGTTTTCCGGTCATGCTATTTCTCCTTTTTTTGCAGATAGCCTCGTGGAGTCACCATCCATCTGCCGATCTTTACAGTGCTGGATTTTCCAATGAATACAGTCGTAAACATATCCGCCGGATAATCTGCCAGTTCTTTTAAAGACATCACCTTCATCTCTTCCCCATCTCTTCCAATGCTGGAAGCCACACCGCAGACTGTCTCCGGCAAACGGTATTTCATGATACGCTCACAGGCTTCTTTTAAATAGTCCGGTCTGCCTTTACTGCGGGGGTTGTACAGGCAGATGACAAAGTCTGCCTGAGCCGCCTTTTCTATGCGCTTCCATATCATTTCTATAGGGGTTAAACGGTCACTTAAGCTGACCACTGCAAAATCATGGGTCAAAGGTGCTCCAAGACCGGCAGCACCGGCACAGGCAGCTGTAACCCCTGGTATGATTTTGATCTCCACTCCCGGATACTGCGCAGACAGCTCCAGGATCAGACCTGCCATACCGTAAACACCGCTGTCCCCGCTGCAGATCATGGCTGTATCTTTGCCCTTCATACAACATTCAAGAGCCATACGGCACCGTGCTTCCTCTTTTGTCATAGGAGTGATGAGATACTCTTTATCTGGAAAATATGGCTTTACAAGATCTGCATATACCGTATAACCGGCGATCACCTGACAGTCTCCAATTGCTTTAAAGGCCTCTTTTGTCATTCCATCCAGAGAACCCGGCCCTATACCTGCTACGTACAGTTTTCCTAATATTGTTTTTTCTTCTTCTGCGCCTGTCTTTTCACTCTTTTGTGCGTCTTTATCTGCCCTGACAGGCATGCTTGTTTCCGGCACCATCGTTTCCGGCACAGCCGAAGCCATTTTCCCGCTATGGGAGTTTTCTGCCATACGGAACTGTGTTGTAAATCCCGGATCATACAGTTTTGACCTGTCGTAACCATTTTGTGCCACTGCATTTCCTACTACGATCAGGGCTGTTTTTGTAATATTCTCCCGCTCTGCTGCTTCTGCAAGCCCAGCTACGGTTGTGCGTACCGTTTTTTCTTCCGGCCAGGTAGCCTTGTATACAATAGCTGCCGGTGTATCTGACGGGTAACCACCTGCCATTAATTCCTCTGACAATTCTTTTAACATGCCTGTACTTAAAAAGACCACCATCGTTGCCTGGTGAGAAGCAAACTGGCGGATGCTCTCTCTTTCCGGCACAGGTGTCCTTCCTGCCATCCGGGTAATGACCACGCTCTGGGATATTCCCGGAAGAGTGTATTCCATCTGTAAAGCTGCTGCCGTGCCGCAAAAAGAACTGACTCCCGGACAGATATCATACTTGATTCCGAACTTGTCCATAGCATCCATCTGCTCTCTGATAGCTCCGTAAATGCATGGATCTCCTGTATGCAGGCGGACCACTTCTTTATGCTCCTTCCATGCTTGTTCTATAACCTCCATAACCTGCTCTAAGGTCATTTTTGCACTGTCATAGATCATGGCATCCTGTTTTGTCTCTTTTAACAGACCCGGATTAACCAGGGAACCTGCATAAATAACAATGTCCGCCTGTTTTAAAAATTTCAGTCCCCTTACTGTGATCAGATCCTCTGCACCCGGACCTGCACCTACGATATGTACCATATTCTCTTCCTTTCCGTAATCTGCTTTTGCCTGCTTCCCACTCTGCTTTATCAGTCCAGCTTCGTCATATCCTGGGCCAGTATCCTTTTTAACATATCCCTGGCACCAGGAGACATTCCCAGAATCCCTCTTTCATTGGTAAACAAAATACATTCTGTCTTCATAGACTCCCCTGCACGCAGTGCCATATGTTCCCAGGCCCGTCTTACCACCTGCTCCATGACTTTTTCACGAAGTCCCGGCACTGTTTCTAAAAGTTTAAGTCCCTGATCCACTGTAACAGACTCTAAAATCTCCCGGATCAGCTTTTCACCTGCACCACAGGCACCGCCCCAGGCTGCCAGGGTTTCCATTCTTCCGTCTGCTACAGAGGAATGGGTATTCATCACACCGGCAGCCAGCTTGATCAGCTTTCCCCCGTGGCCTACTAACAATACTTCTTCTATATTTTCCTGCACTGCCATATCCAGGGATTCACCAATATAATTGCTGCATTTTACAGCATAATCCAGATTTACATCCAGTTCATCCCTTAAAAAACTTTCCCCATAATTTCCAGGTGTCAAAATCACGCTTTTCAGACCAGCTATATGCTTCTGGTGCAGCTCCAGACGGATGGTATCTGTCAGTGCTTTCTCACTCATAGGCTCTACCATACCGCTAGTCCCTAAAAGGGAAATACCGCCTTTGATGCCCATACGGGGATTAAAGGTCTTTTTGCTTATTTCCGCTCCCTGAGGGATAAATATTTCAATGTTAAGACTTCCCTGAAATCCATATTGTCTGCATACTTTTTCCACATGGGTAAATATCATTTCCCTTGGTACAGGATTAATGGCAGGTTTCCCTACCTCACAGGCCAGTCCCGGTTTTGTAACTGTGCCAACACCTTCTCCTGCTGTAAGACGAAGGCAAAGACCTCCATTTTCCCAGATATAACCTTCTGTCTCCTGTTTATCATTTCTGAAAGATACTCTGGAATAGACTGCAATTCCGTTAGTCACATCCGGATCATCCCCGGAGTCCTTTCGCACAGCACATACCGCCTGTTCCTTTGTAAAACGGGTCTCCTCGATCTCCAGATCCAGATCAATACCCTTAGGCGTAGAAACCTTAACATGGCTCACACGTTTCTGTCTAAAAAGCATAAGAGCCGCTGCCATAGAAGCTGCCGTCCCACAGGTGCCTGTAGTATATCCCCATCTTAACTTTTGCTGATTTTTATATACATACATTTCTTCCATGTAAATACCTGCACATCTTTGAATGTCTGTGATACCAGATCGTTTGCACTTTCCAGACTCACAAGCTTAAAAATCCTCTTGTGGTATCATATGATGATACCAGGGTCAAAAGGTCATAAATCCGATGCAAGCTTGCTTGCAGG
>UQJF01000094.1 GCA_900541315.1 uncultured Clostridium sp.
CGAGATGTAGCTCCGTCTCGTGGGCTCGGAGATGTGTATAAGAGACAGGTATCAATTCCCAGCCAGATGACTACCTGAAGTACCAGATAATAAATAATAGAGCCAAAGGCAACGCTTAAAAGACGCAGGCCAAAGTTGCGGAAGATCTTTCCGAAGATTGCTTCCCCAATGATAACAGCAGCCAGACCGATAACGATAGCACCACGGCCCATATTAATATCAGCAAAGCCCTGATACTGGGAAAGAAGCGCTCCAGAAAGAGCCACCAGACCATTAGAGATCATCAGCCCCAGAACACGGTTAAAGTCAGTGTTAATACCCTGAGCTCTCGCCATCTTGTCATTGCAGCCAGTTGCGCGGATGGAACAGCCAAGCTCAGTGCCAAAGAACCAGTAAAGGATAATGATCAGCACAATGATGATCAGTGATACTAAAAGAATAGTATTTTTAAAGAGAGGCACATTGCGGATAAAACGTAAAGATACAAGCAGGTCATACTTATCTACGTTGATCGCCTGATTTGCCTTTCCCATTATTTTCAAGTTAATAGAATATAATCCCAACTGTGTAAGGATACCCGAAAGGATAGCCGGAATCCCCATAAAGGTATGTAAAAGTCCGGTAACACAGCCTGCTGCCATACCCGCCAAAAGTGCTGCCACCATGGACACCCATACATTCTGTCCCTTTAACATCATCATAATGCAGACTGCACCGCCGGTACACAAAGAACCGTCTACAGTCAGATCCGCAAAATCCAGTATACGAAATGTGATATAAACACCAATGGCCATGATGCCCCAGACCAGACCCTGTGCCACTGCTCCAGGAAGCGCATTTAATAAACTCATTATATTCATTGTTTTCCCCTTTTTACAGCAGAGGACTCCCTCAACCATTCTGTACTAGTACATCGTTTTCGAAATAACTGTACCAGAAAGACTCCGGGAGAACATTTACAGCGGGAAAGCCATATCCACCTTCCCGCTGTGTCTGCCACGAAATTTTTTACATTAAATTTTTCTCTGGAAACCTATTATTCTTCGATGGCTACATAGTCATCCGGAACTTTGATCTCCAGTGCATCGCAGATGGTCTTGTTATACTTCTTTGTAAACTGAGGTGCATATTCTACTGGCATCTCAGAAATATTAGCTTCACCAGTAAGGACTTTAACTGCCATCTTTCCAGTTGCAACACCCAGATCATAATAGCTGATAGAAAGAGTTGCAACACCGCAGCCGGAGCAGATTCCCTCTTCTCCTGCAATGACAGGAACCTTTGCAGGCTGGCAGATATTGTTGATAATCTCAGTATTTGCTGCTGCTGTATTATCAGTCGGGATGTAGATCACATCGCTGTTGGTTGCTGCATTAGTAGTAATGGTTGCAAGGTCGTTGGAATCAGAGAATGCATAGTATTCGCAGGTATATCCCATTTCTTCCAGAGCTGCCTTTACAGTATCTACCTGATACTGGGAGTTAGCTTCTGCGGAGCAATATAACAGGCCAACATTCTTTGCATCCGGGAACAGTTCATGAAGCATAGCTGCCTGCTCATCTAACGGAGCCAGGTCAGAAGTACCGGAAATATTTCCGCCTACCAGACCGTCAAATCCGTCAATGCCAAGGGCTACACCATACTCAGTAACAGCAGTTCCTAATACAGGGATCTCATTGGTTCCTGCCTGTGCTGCCTGCAGAGCAGGAGTTGCGTTTGCAAGGATCAGGTCTACCTTATTGGAAACAAAGCTGTTGATAATAGTAGAGCAGGTATTGGAATCACCCTGTGCATTCTGCTCATCAAAGGTGACTGCATCACCCAGTGCATCTGTTAATGCATCCTTAAATCCCTGGGTAGCTGCATCCAGCGCTACATGCTGTACCAGCTGGCAGATACCTACTTTATAAGTTTTTCCATCAGTGGAAGCTGCTGCTTCACTCTTTGCTTCTTCAGAAGAAGCTGCCTCTGTTTCTGCTTTGGAAGCTGCTGCTGTAGTAGCTGTGCTGCCAGAACCGCCACATCCGGTCATAGATGCTGCACATGCTGCTGCTAATAAAAGTGACACGATTTTTGTAGATTTTTTCATAATACCGTCCTCTTTTCGATAAAAACTCATTCGTTTTATACGAACTAAGGGTATGATACTACAAAAAAATCTGCACGTCAATTTTATTACTTTAAATTTTTGTGATTTTAAAGCAATAAAGTGTTTTTTCGTCATTTTTACCAATAATTTTTCCAGTTTTTTACATTTTAAAGATCTTTCCAGTTTAAAGGAATAGTAACTACAAATTCTGTACCCTCTTCCAGCTGTGAAGTAACACGGATCGTTCCATGATAAAAATTTACAATGTGCTTTACAATGGAAAGTCCCAGACCGGTACCGCCCTGTTTCCGGCTCCGGCCCTTATCCACGCGGTAGAACCGCTCAAAAATGCGATCCAGGCTTTCCTGAGGGATGCCAACACCATTATCCCGAACACGGGCAACCATATTTCCATCTTTTTCCCGGATATTTACCCATACCTGACCGCCTGGTCGGTTGTATTTTACTGCATTGCTAACCAGATTGGAGAGCAGCTCTTTCATCTGCTGCAGATTTGCCTTGATGCTAAAAGGCTGACAGTCACAGTGCATAAATACCTGTCCGGCTGCTGCTGCAGGTTTTAAACTGTCTATGATCTCTTCAAGAAGCACACTGACTCTCACATCTGATACCACCACTTCTGCATCTTTTGCCTCCAGTCTGGAGATCATCAGAATATCGTTAATAAGACCGGCCATATTAATGGCTTCCTTCTTGATCCTTTTGATAAAGTCCATTTTCATATTCTCATCCTGAATCATGTCATTTTCTATTAATTCCGCATATCCCTGGATCGATGTGATAGGAGTCTTTAATTCATGGGAAGCGTTGCTGAAAAATTCCTGACGGATCCTTTTTTCCTTGTCGATCCGGGTCAGATATGCTTTTACATTTTTTGACATTTCCATGGTGGTTTCTGCGATCACATTTAACTCTGGATACTGGCACTTTTCAAAATGCAGTTCTGTATAATCCCCTTTGTAATCCCCCTTTACCTTTGACATTTCCGCTGCAATATTGCTTAAAGGCTGTGTAACGGAATCCACAAAACGTCTGGAAACTACCAATGCGCAGATAAGAGCTGCCAGAAAACTGAAAAGAGCCGCCGGCAGAAGCATAGTCAGATATTCACTGGCCCCGGAATAAGGCACAGAAACACGGATGATCATATCTGCCCGGTTGGATCTATAGGCCACATATAAAAGATTTCTCTTTGAGGTATGGGAATAACGTCTGGCAGAGCCACTGCCATTTTCCAGTGCCTGGACCACTTCTTTCCGGCTTAAATGATTGTCAAGTTCCAATGGATCTGCATCTGAGTCAGATACAACCGTTCCATCTGTACGGATCAGCGTTATACGGCTGGTATTTCCAGCTGTAAAAGTTTCCATGCGGCGCACCTGTTCTAACAGATCCCCGTCATAGTCCAATGTGCGGTCAATCATTTCCATAGTGTATAGCATGTCTTTTCTTGTTGTATCCAGTATCGTATTCCTGCTGGCAATATAAAAGATGACGCTGTTAATACACAGCGCCGCCAAAAGTACAAAAATGAATTTCTCCAGAATTGCCTTTCTCATAGGTCATCCCTCCTGATGTACCAGTCTGTAGCCTACGCCTCTGACTGTCTTAATACAGTAACTTCCCTTTTCTCCCAGTTTCTGGCGTAACGTACGGATATGCATATCCAGCGTTCTGGTCTCTCCGTCATATTCATAACCCCATACCTGATTTAAAAGTTCATCTCTTGTGACCACACGGGACTGGTTTTCCATGAGATAGACTAAAAGTTCAAATTCTTTTAAGGTCAGCTCACATAAATGGCCTTCACTGGTCACCTCCCTGGTCTTTTTGTTGATTTCAATATCTTCAAACTTAAGGATATCCTTTTTCTCTTCTCTTTTTGCGCGGCGCAGCAGGCTGCGTATCCTTGCAGAAAGCTCCAGGACACCAAAGGGCTTTACCATATAATCATCGGCACCACAGTCCAGACCTACTACCTTATCCAGCTCCTTCTCTTTGGCAGTTAAAAGCATAATGGGAAGCTCCTGCAGACCATCTGTCTGGCGTATCTGGCGGATTGCTGTAACACCATCCATCCCCGGAAGCATCCAGTCAAATATAGCCAGAGATGGTGCTTCTTCTTTGATGCGCTCCAGACCTTCTTCTGCTGTTTCAAAGCCTTCTACCTCATAGCCAAAGCCTTCCAGCGCTATTTTTAAAAGATTACGTATGTTTTCATCATCTTCAATGATATAAATCTTATCCATGGTGATCCTCGTCCTTCCTTTTTTAACCGCAAAGCCGCAAAATGCGGTTATGCACTTACCATCAGCATACCACAGCTGTGTAAAAACAAAAACAGCCAAATGTAAAATTTATGTAAAACTTTACACTTGGCTTTTATTGCAGTAATTTCGCCTTCTGCAGTGGCAGGAAGATGATGACTGTTGTTCCAGTTCCAATAAAAACAGAAAAAAATGCAGATAAAAAAATAAGACTCTAATAATCAGAGTCTTAAAAAAATGGGATAAATCCTTATTTTCTTGATTTTTATTCCTTTTTTTTACTTTTTTTATTTCAACTTTTTTTCTTTTTTTATGGCACTGGAATAACTGTTACTCACTTCTTAATGCATCGATTGGATTTAAGTTGGCGGCCCTTCTCGCAGGCATATATCCAAAAAACAGGCCAATAGCTACAGACACTCCAAAGGAGATAAGCACTGCCGACAGTGTGGGAGTGGCAGAGATCCCGATCATGGTTCCTACCACTTTTGTGGCAGCGCAGCCTATAAGGATGCCTGCTACACCGCCTAAGGAACTGGTCACAGCTGCTTCAATAACAAACTGCTGTAAAATGGTTCCCTTGTCCGCTCCCAGTGACTTTCTGATACCGATCTCCCTTGTCCGCTCTGTTACAGATACCAGCATGATATTCATAACACCTACACCTGCAACTAAAAGGGATATTCCTGCAATACCACCCAGCATGCCGCTCATCATGACGATCTGCTCGTTTAAGGAGTCTAACATCTCACTCATGGCTGTCACTCTGTAAAGATCACTATCTTTAAAGGTTTCATACAGAAAATTCTGGATCAGTGTTTTAGCAGTATCCGCGTTATCCGTATCTGACACCGTTAATGTATAACTGCTTACATTAGCACTTCCTGCCAGACTGGTAGCTACGCTGTAAGGAATCCATACAAAATCATCTGTTCCGCCGTCTTCCATGTTTTCCTCATCCTGTATCTCCACTATACCAACTATCTTAAAAGTATAACCATTTATTTTTAATGTCTCACTAATGGCCTTTTGTGCACTTCCAAACAGTTCCCGGGTCACATAAGAACCGATCACGCATACCTTCTGGCGGGAAGCAATATCTGAGTAGGCGATATTTCTTCCAAGCTGAAGATCATAATCCTTCATATCCAGGTACTGCTCGCTTCTGCCTGCCACACTGGTAGAACTCATGGAGTCATCTCCCTTTTTTACAGTAGCTGACAAAGATACATTAGGACTGATACCGTCAAAAAGATCCCCGTGTTCATCGTAAAATGCATACATCTGTTCCACATCTACTGTACGGGATGTAAGATTGGTCATATTTACATTGATCTGGTTTACGCCCATGCTGGCAAAGCTTTCCACTACGCTTCCCATATAGCCATTGACCAGACTTACCAGGATAATGACCGCTGCCACACCAATTATGATCCCTAACATAGTCAGGAAAGAGCGCATCTTATTGCCCCATATGCTTTTTATAGCCAGTTTAAAGGATTGCAGCATAATCTTTTACATCTCCGTCAAATATTTTGTGTCCATCTGCAATGCGTACCACCCGTTTGGCCTCCATGGCAATGGAATTATCATGGGTGATCATCACAATGGTATTTCCTTCTTTGTTTAACTGTTTCAAAAAATTCAAAACCTCACGGCTGGTTTTTGAATCCAGAGCACCTGTAGGCTCATCTGCCAAAATCAGGGACGGATCCCCGGCCAATGCCCTGGCTATAGAAACACGCTGCTGCTGACCGCCAGATAACTGGTTTGGCATATTTTTCCACTTTTCTGCCAGACCTACCTTTTCCAAAGAAGCCATAGCACGCTTCTTTCGCTCCTCACTTCCCACTCCTGCATAAAGAAGAGGAAGCTCCACATTTTCCAGCAAATTTAACTTCGGAAGAAGATTGTACTGCTGGAAAATAAAACCGATCATCTTATTTCTGATCCTTGCAAGCTGTTTATCTTCCATTTTGCTTACATCTTCTCCGCCCAGATAGTATTCTCCTTTGGTAGGAACATCCAATGCCCCAATAATATTCATCAATGTGGATTTTCCGCTTCCGGATTTTCCTACAATAGCAACAAATTCCCCTTTATCAATGGATACACTTACATCATCATTGGCGCGGACCTCTTCACCCCCAAGATGGTAGATCTTGAAAATGTGGCGAAGATCAATGAGATGTTTGCCCGGTTGATCCAGATCTGCATCATTTGTATCATTATCTTTATTTTGAGTTTTTATCTCATGAGTATTTTTCTCATCTATGTTGTTTGTTCTGCTTTTATTATCCTGCCGACCTTTACGTAAACGGAACATAAAAACCCCTTTCACTATTGCCGCATTTTTCACACTGCCCTGCTCTATTGTGGATAACTCTATCTTGGACCACCGCCGCCATTACCTCCACGGTTTCCACCGCCATTACCGCCGCCACTTGGCGGGCCGCCCATTCCACCGCCGGGACCGCCCATTCCCGGACCGCCCATAAAGAAGCTGCTGGAATCTGTACTGGATTTTGCCACATAAACTGTATCGCCTTCAGAAAGTCCGCTCTTGATCTCCACATAAGAATCATTAGTAAGACCTGTTTCAACTTCTACTGCCTTAAAGCCTGCCGGAACCGGACCATTCTGCTCTTTTACAGAATCATCTTTAATATAGACCTGATTGCCTCTCATCAGGGAATCTACCGGGATCGTAAGAACATCATTTGACTCTTCTAATGTGATCACGCCATCTACATTCATACCGGGAAGCAGATTTCCTGCCTCATCCATGGTCACAGTGACCGGATAGGTGCTGACACCATTAGAATAAGTACTTTCCAGACTTACATTTGTAACAGTTCCTGAGAAGGTCTGGCCTTCAAAGGCATCTGCAGTTACTGTTACCTTCTGCCCCACTTTTACACTCTGGATATCAAGCTCATCAATGGACATTTTAAATGTCAGGGAAGAAAGGTCATAGATGGTTGCCAGTGTAGTTGTAGAACTGGTATTTTTTGTAATGTTATCCCCTACTTTAAAGTTCTTTGTGATCACCTGGCCGGAGATAGGGGCTGTAATGGTGTAATTATCATAGTTATCCTGGGTGCTTTCCAGCTTGCTCTGGGCAGACTCAACACTTTCCTGGGCCTTATCTAAAGCATCCTTATAATTGCGCATTAGTTTTTCTGCTGTCCGGGAGGTCATACGGAAAATAGGCGTTCCCTTTGTTACATAATCCCCTTCATGGACCAGAAGTTCCTCAACTTCTACACTTACAGCCAGGTCTGCATTCATAGTGGTATCTGTAGAAGCCTTAAAAGTTCCCTCTTCACTTCCCACAAACTCACCGATCTGGGCTGAGGCTGCAGTTGTCGTTGTAAGTCCGCCAGGATTATTTACAGTAATGGTCACATATTTTACCAGACGGCTGCCGGAAAGAGTTTCTTCCCTGTTTGCAACTGCCTTGACCGTACCTTCGATCTGCTCTCCCGAATCCACTAATGTCAGGACTGCTGTACTCCCCACCGGGATCAGTTCTGTTTCACCGCTTAAAAATGGGATGCGGATCTCCATGAGATCATCACTGTAAATATCAGCCAGTTTTGTATTTCCACTGACTTTATCTCCCACACTGACATACAGTTCCTTGATATATCCAGTATCTGTGGCCTTGTAGGTGTTTCCGCTGTAATCAGATACTGCCTGGTTATAGTCATCTAATGCATCCTCATAGGAAGTCTGGGACCGGGTGACAGAGTTTTGGGCACTGTTTAAGTCAGTATCCATACTGGAACGATCGATCTCATAAAGAACCTGGTCTTTTTCAACCTGGTCACCTTCTTCAAAATTGGCAGATATTACCTCACCTTCTACCATGGAAGTAATACTGTATGTATCCTTTGCTTCCAGGGTACCTGAAGAAGACAGCTGGGAGCTGATGCTTCTTTTTTCTACAGTTGCTGTATTTTCTGCTGTTGCAGCTACCGCTGCTGCTTTCGCTTTATGGCTCTTCCATATAAAGACTGTTCCTGCCACAATGGCGGTCATAAGAAGTATAACCACCACTTTAATCAGCGTTTTCTTCTTTTTCATAATATCCCCCTTAGTATTCAAGAGCATCAACTGCTGTATAGGAGCTGCCATTGCGGTTGCATACCAGAACAACATCATCTCCTACCTCCAGATCCCCATAAATAGAGAACATATACTGAAGTTCAGAAGAATCCAGGCTGATCGTCAGATAGCCGTCAGAATCTTCATCCTCACTACTGTCGAAGCTATCATCGGAATTAGCCTTGTCTACCTCAATACGAACAGAGGTAGGTGTCATAACATCGGTGGATTTATAATAAATATTTTTGATCTCGCCTTTTAAAAGGATATAAGAATTATTGCCGGAATCATCATCTTTGTCCCAGCCCATAGTTGTATAAGCCCAGATAGTCTTTGATTTTACGTTGTAATATAAAACTGCAAATCCAGCCTGCTGCTGGGCAGATCTTACAGCTGATAATGTACTTGCCACGCCATTTAAAAATACATTTGCATCCTCTGTGTCAAAAGGTACAGACTGGGAAACACTGAAGTTTTTATGTACCAGGATCGGGCCTTTCCGCGCATCATCCAGAATGGTGATAGGATTGATCTCTCCATCAGAATTTAACTCACAATCTAAGAGCTTGCCGTAGATTTCATTACTGTCCTTTTTATTTGCCTTTAACAGATTATAAAAAATATTCATACAGTCAGTCTGGTTCACTTCATCGGCAGCCTGACGGCTTACATCTTCGTTTAATTCCAGATAGTTAAACTTGGATATGCGTGAAGAAACCAGATCCCCTGTAAAATCCTCATCTGTATAGCCTAACATAGTAAGAATGGCTTTTACTGCGTCTTTATAAAGGACCGGATCCTCCGGCTTGAATTTTCCGCCTAAATATCCACTCATCCAGCCTTCTCTTGCTGCAATGCGGATATACACTGCATTTGGATCTGTTGCCGGTACATCTGCATAAACAGAAACATTGGAAGTTGGCAGATTTTCCCGGTAACTTGAGGCCTTTACCAGCATTTTTGCAAAGTCAGCCCTGGTAACGCTTTCCCTGAAACTGGTTATCTCCATAATGCCGGTCAACTTTACAACCTGCTGGCGCAGATTAAAATTGGCAGTGGAAATATTATCTGCCCATGCAGTCATACTTAATATGGGGGAAATTGCCGCCGCAGCCGCCAGAGATCCGCACAGGAAACGTGTGTGGTTTTTTCGTACTTTCATAATGGAAAACTCCTCTCAAATACTTCAATGTTCTCTCGGAATCTTCATGTGCTTGATTTTGTGAGAAGATTTTTTGTCAATTGTGCCCAAATTCCTGAAGTGTACGCGGTGCGTACGTTGATGAAATTGGGGTGCGATTGGCAGAAAATCGGCTGCAAAAGCAAGTGCAAGAAGAATCCGAGAGGACATTTTACATCTGGTTAAACAACTTTTTCATATTTGTTCATGTTTGAAAGTTTATCATTGCTTTGTGACCAAAATGTGTTTTGGTTGTGTTTTTTTCTGAAAGCAGGCGGCTTCCTCGTTAATGACCCAAGAAAAACAAATGCCACCTACGGTGGCGCTTGTTTCTTTATTTTAGACTCACGAACCCCGCGCTGGCGCGCTTTACTGCCTGCTGACGCAGGCGGTTCATTCGTTAATGACCCAAGAAAAACAAATGCCACCTACGGTGGCGCTTGTTTTTCTTTTGGGTCATTACATTAGGGGTGCGATCAATCTTAGGAACCTTCCGGCCTTAATTCCAAACCAGTTATACTGGGCGCAGTCTTTTAATGTAACTGGAATGCATTTTTCCAGCGTTTTCTCAAAATCCTTCTCCACATCTGCAACTGTGCTGTTTCTGTATAAATAGGTTCCACACTCAAAATGCAGATACAGGCTTCTGAAATCCAGGTTGATGCTTCCCACAGTTGCTTTTTCATCATCGCTGACAAAGATCTTGGCATGGGTAAAGCCAGGCTCGTATTCGTAGATCTTCACTCCGGAAGCGATCAGTTCTGGATAATAGGTTCTTGCTAACAGATACGCATACTTTTTGTCCGGAATATGGGGCATGATGATCTTCACATCGATCCCGCGCTTTGCCGCATAGGCCATGGCGTTTTTCATCTCGTCATCCAGAATCAGATATGGTGTGATAATGTGCACATAGGACTTTGCCTGATTTAATATATCCAGATAGACCTGTTCCCCTACCTGTTCTTCATCTAAAGGGCTGTCTGCATATGGCATGACAAATCCATTTCCTGCATATCCCTCCGGCAGTTTATAATCTGCCGGTACCAGATACTGCTCATAATTTTCTTCATTCTTGCTTTTTGGGCTTGCTGCATCCCACATCTGCAAAAACATCATGGTAAAGCTTTTTACCGCATCTCCCTTGACCATGATCGCTGTATCTTTCCAGTGTCCAAAACGTTCTTTCCGGTTAATATACTCATCTGCCAGGTTCACGCCTCCTGTAAAGGCTGTATGTCCATCGATCACTGTAACCTTTCTGTGATCCCTGTAATTCTGATGGGTGGAAAGCACCGGTTTGATCGGTGAAAACATCTGACACCGGATGCCCATTTTTTCCAGTTTCTGGGGATAATGATAAGGAAGGAGCATAAGGCAGCACATACCGTCATACATAACGCGCACTTCCACTCCCTCTGCTGCCTTCTGCTTTAAGACCTCCAGGATACTGTCCCACATATACCCCCGGTCAATGATAAAATATTCCATAAAGATAAAATGCTTTGCTGCTTTTATTTCTTCCATCAGCTGCTCAAACATATCTTCTCCCAGGGGGAAGAATTTCGCTGCCGAATTTTCATACACAGGGAAACCAGCAATGTGATTCATATAATCTACCAGACGGCTTCCACGTACACTGGCAGCCCGCAGCCTTTTCTGCACCTGGGGATCCTGGACAAGATAAGGCTTTGTCTTTTCAACGGATTGGTTTACCCGCCTTGCCAGCGCCCTGGTCTGGAACTGGACCTGTACAAACACATATAAGACAATGCCGAAAATAGGTATCAGCAGTACCGGTATGATCCATGCCATTTTAAAGCTGGAATCCATAGGCTTATTTAAAATAGCGATCACAACAGATGCGCTGACAAGCACATAACCAGCATATACAAAATGAATATAATTTCCCAGCCAGTGGAAAATACTGAAGAAAAAAGCGATCTGCAGCAGCAGACCCACTATCACAAAAGTGGTCCTTCCAAAAATGATCCTGAAAAGGCTTCTTGGCCTTGGCTGTGATTTCATGTATATCGCTCCTTATTTCTCTCTCAACATCTAACAACTTCTTCTATCATAACTTATTTAATCAATAATTATCCCACTTTTTTCCAGAAAATGCAATGTATATTGAAGATCATTGTCAAACGAAAAAAGATCCGGAGCCACATTCCGGCTCCGGACCTTTGTCACGTTCTTTTGTATTTTCCTTAATTATCCAGTTTCTGTACTTCCATATCTTTTGGAAGGATCAGGTTCATGATAATTGCCACTACGAATACCACTGCTACTACGTTTGCAGAGAATACAGACTGAACAACTGGTGAGAATCCAGCCCAGATACCGCTTTCACTGGTAGTAGTAAAACCAATACCAATAGATAATGCCATTGCAACGATGGTGATATTTCTCTGGGAGAATCCGCAATTTGCGATCATCTGCATGCCAGATGTTAAAATAGTACCAAACATCATGATAGTACATCCGCCCAGTACAGACTGAGGAAGGGATGCAAAGAAGTTACCAATTGGCGGGAACAGACCTGCCAGGATCATTGCTGCTGCACCTGTCATGATAGTAAAGCGATTTACGACCTTAGTCATTGCTACCAAACCTACGTTCTGTGAGAAAGAGGTAACTGGCGGGCAACCAAACAAACCCGAAATAAAGGAACCATATCCATCACATGCTAAAGAACCGGAAATCTCTTCTCCTGTGATATCACGTCCTAAACCGCCTGCTACCAGTGCAGAAGTATCACCAATGGTCTCAGCTGCAGATACCATAAAGATGATACATGCAGACATGATAGCTCCTGCATGGAATTCCGGTTTAATAGGCAGCAGATGCGGCAATGCGATGATGCCGCCGGACATGATCATACTCAAATCTACCTTTCCCATAAAGATCGCAACAACATAGCCGACGATCAGACCTGCTAATACAGAAAGCTGTTTTAAATATCCCTTAGCAAACATGTTCCAAAGCAGACAGGTTGCTAATGTGATCAGACCTAACAGCAGGTTTGACATAGAACCAAAATCTGTTGCATAACCGCCGCCAAAGGATCTGGCACCTACTGTAAACAGTGAGAAACCAATAGCAGTTACTACAGATGCGTAAAGGTCAAATCCTTCGCTCCACGCCAAATACAGCGCCGCTTATTTGCGGCG
>UQJF01000095.1 GCA_900541315.1 uncultured Clostridium sp.
GAGATGTAGCTCCGTCTCGTGGGCTCGGAGATGTGTATAAGAGACAGATATAGATCAGCATACGGCTGGTAGTATCTGTATGTAACTGACTGGTAATGGAATAAGGGAGAAAATCTTCCGGTACACCTTCCGGCAGTGTATTTGCCATGGATGTTACACTTTTCACATATTCCAGATCTTCGATCTCATCTGACATTGCCTTTTCAGTAATAGCAGATGTATTGGGATAAATGGCAACCAGCATATTGCTTCGGCCAAATTTCTCATTGATTGCCTGCTCATCTGCATAGACCTGTGTTCCTTCGCTGACACCTACGGCACTGTTTCCAAATAAGAAGCTATTCATTCCCTGTGCTGTATAGGCAAAAGGAACGATCAGGATCAGGATCACCAATGCTATATTACGGATCTTATAAATGCCTCTTCCCATTTTATGGAAATCCGGCAGGAAAGGACGATGTGCAGTCTTTTCATTCCATTTTGCAAAGCGGAATATCATGGCAGGCATGAAAAATACCACAGTCAGGAGGCTGAACACGATTCCTTTTGCAAGGACCAGACCCATGTCAAAACCAATGCTGAATTTCATGAACATCAAAGCTACGAAACCTGCTATGGTAGTAAGGCTGCTGGCAAAAATGGAATTGATCGCTGCATCAACTGCATTTACCATAGCTTCTTCATCAGAAAGCCCTTTTTTCTTCTCCCTGGTAAAAGCATCCAGCAGGAAAATAGAATAGTCCATGGAAGTTGCCAGCTGAAGTACCATTGCCACATTATTGGTCAAAAAGGACACTCTTCCTATGAAAATGTTAGTACCACGGTTTAGCAGGATGGCTACACCCATGACCAGAAGAAACAGGAATGGCTCAGACCAGGCAGTAGTCGTAATACATAAGATCGTAAAAATCATAATAATAGCTACTGTTAAGATCAACTGCATCTCACTAGCCAGATTTTCCTGTAAGGACTTGTTCTGTACCGCCATTCCTGTAAAACATCCTTTATCTCCTGCAATGGCTTTTAATTCATCAATGGCTGCGGAAGTGCTTTTCGCTGTATTTCCTTCTTTAAAGGTCACATCCATTACCGCATATCCATCTTTATAGTAATCTTCGATGTCTTCTTTATGGATAAAATCTTCGCCAGAGTAAATATTAACAGTGCTGTCACACCACAGGATCTGATCCACCCCGTCTACGTTTTCCATTCTGTCTTTGTATTGCTTGGCTTCATACAACGTCACATCTTTTAGCATGATACGGGCTGTTCCGGGATAACCAAACTCGTCTTCCATCTCATTTAAGCCAATACCTGACTGTGCATTATCCGGAAGATACTCGGTCAGATCGTAGTTTACTTCCACAAACAGCATGGCAACTGCACTAAGTAAGCAGGCTGCAACAAACACTGAAACGATCCAGTTCTGCTTTTCAATGATAAATCTGGCCAGCTTGATAGACGTCTTTTCTCCGGAAGCCTTTTCCTTTTTCCCACGCTTCTTTAATGGTCCAAACTTGAATTTCTTTTCCATGATCCTAACTCCTCACATAGATATGTGTTATTTAACGCATAAAAAGAACCATAAACCAATGGTGTCCGTTCTTTTCCTCATGAGCCATACCCATATATCGATAATATTGCAATGTGTATTTTCTGTCTGACTTTGATGTATATTTACGTTCCGTTACATTCATTATCTTGTCGTATGCCTCATCTGCATCCTCGCAGTCCCGCACATATACCTCCAGGCAGGAAGCATTTTTGCGATAAGGGATCGACGCCAGTGTGTCCTCTATGGTCCCTTCTCCTGTAACCCGTCCGTCTGCATATCCTTTTTCCATGGCTGCTGCCAGACGGCTTTGCGCTATTTTATTTAACTTCATATCCATAATAAAGCCTGCATACCGGTCATAACTGGTGTGGTTGTCGCCGTCATATTCCCGTTCTCTGTCTGGATATGCGTCAAAATACTGTTCTTTCTTTTCATCCCCCAGCTCACTGAAAAGTTCCTGTGTTATATCATCATAGCAGCCTGCATTATAAGCACCTCCGCCTGTATTTTCCAGCCACTTCGCTGTTTTCAAAGCTCCTGAATCTTCAAATTCATATACTGCATTATCTAAAACCAGCTGTCCTTCGTTCATGCCTCCATCTTCGTGGAAGTAATACCATTCATCTCCCACCTTTTCCCATCCGGTGGCCATGATCCCGTCTTCCTTCATATAGTAAAAGCGGCCGCCGGTATAGAGCCAGCCAATGTATGCCGTACCATCCGTCTTTTTCCAGTACCAGTTCCCGTCAAGATTTACCCAACTGCCATTTGGCTCTGCTGCACACACTGCATTTGCCGGTCCCGCTGCCAGAAAAGCGGCCATCATAATTATAGAAATAGGATATAACCTGCTTCTGCCTTTCATCCTCTCATCTCCTGCTGTCTTTAAAACCTCTGTTTTCGTTTATTGAACTGTTTATTTGTTAATTGACATTTGTTCATTTATTAACTATAATGGATTATACTAACTAATGATGAAAACAACAATGATTAATTTTAATTTTTTTGTTTATTAATCGACATTTTTATGATATGTGTCAATAAAAAAGCATTAAAATACTGTAAACAAATTTGAACGAACATGGAATACAAAAAGGGGGAATTTCTTATCATGAGTACAGAAGCAGTAGATCGACGGGTACGGCGTACCAGAAAGCAGCTGCGGGAATGTCTTGTTACTTTATTAAAGCAGAAAAAGGTACAGGATATTACTGTCCGTGAACTAACTGAACTGGCCGATCTGAACAGAGGAACTTTTTATCTTCATTATAAAGATGTATTTGATCTTCTGGAAAAAACAGAAAGTGAGCTTTTAGATAATTTTAACCAGCTGGTCATGAAACATGACGCAGAAGAACTGAAAAAACATCCTTATGGTATTTTTGTAGAGATCTACACGCTGGCCTATGACAACGCCGACCTGGTGGAAATATTATTAGGCGAAAACGGTGACTTAAACTTTATGAACCGCTTAAAGCAGCTGATCCGTGATAAATGTCTCCATGACTGGATGGAAGTATTCCGCACCGGAAATCCCGCTATCTTTGATGCCTACTTCTCTTTCATTGTATCCGGCTGTGTAGGACTGGTGCAATACTGGTTGAAAACAGGTATGAAAGAAACGCCGGGACAGCTGGCAAAACTGACCGAACAGGTGATCCGTAAAGGTATCGGAGTACTGGACACAGACCCTTTTGCAAAGGTATAATAAACCCTGGAAAAACAACCAGCACCTATACATTCAAAAACCGAGGAGAAAACAGATGAACTACGAAGATTTATTTAAAGAAACTGCCTGTGTACGTATAAAGAAAGGAACCGGACGCACCTTAAAGGCCGGCGGCGCCTGGATCTATGATAATGAGATTGACGCCATTTCCGGTGATTTTGAAAATGGTGATCTGGTCACTGTAGAAGACTTTGATGGCTATCCTTTGGGACATGGCTTTATCAATACAAGATCCAAACTGACCGTACGCATGTTATCCCGCAAAAAAGATACTGTAGTCGATGAAGATTTCATCGAACAGAGAGTCCGCACTGCCTGGGAATACAGAAAAGCTACTACTGATATCTCCAGCTGCCGCGTGATCTTCGGCGAAGCAGATTTTCTGCCTGGTATCGTCATCGATAAGTTCGAAGATGTTTTAGTAGTAGAGTCCCTGGCACTGGGAATCGACCGCTTAAAGCCGGTGATCTTAGATAAATTAAAGAAAATCCTGGCAGAAGACGGTATTCTGATCCGTGGCATTTATGAGCGAAGCGATGCAAAAGTCCGCCTTCAGGAAGGTATGGAGCGCTTCAAGGGCTTTATTGGTGAACCATTTGATACCAAGGTGGAGATATGTGAAAATGGCGTTCACTACATCGTAGACGTAGAAGACGGCCAGAAAACCGGATTTTTCCTGGATCAGAAATACAACCGTCTTGCAGTACAGAACCTGTGCCGCAATCTGAAACCTGCAAAAGTATTAGACTGCTTTACCCATACCGGCTCTTTTGCTTTAAATGCAGGTATTGCAGGATCAGAAAAAGTCCTGGGGGTGGATGCTTCCCAGCTTGCCGTAGACCAGGCAACAGAAAATTCCCGCTTAAATGGCTTAGAGGATCATGTAACCTTCCAGTGCGCCGATGTATTTGACCTGCTTCCTAAATTAGAACAGGAAGGTGAAAAGTTTGATGTAGTCATCCTTGACCCGCCAGCCTTCACCAAATCCAGAAATTCCATTAAAAACGCAGTAAAAGGCTACCGTGAGATCAATCTCCGCGGCATGAAGTTAGTAAAAGACGGCGGCTACCTTGCCACCTGCTCCTGCTCCCACTTCATGGATCCGGAACTGTTCACCAAGACCATCCGTGAAGCCGCTTCCAACGTCCACAAGAGACTGCGCCAGGTGGAATACCGCACCCAGGCAGCGGATCATCCGATTTTATGGGCAGCAGATGAGTCCTATTATCTGAAATTTTTTATCTTCCAGGTTGTTGATGAGAAGTAATTTTTCAGAATAGCAGAAATCTTTGATTTATACGGTTTACAGCATATTTGTTAAAAATGTGAAACTATCGTAACTTATCGGAAAATGGTGTAATTTTATAGCCAGATGGTGTAGTAAATGGTGTAAATCAAAGGGTATGCAGATGTAAAAAGGGATATCCCAAATCACGCTCTTGGAATATCCCTTATATATTATTCTTCCTTATCTCTGGTCTGATACCACTTCATTCAACTTGATACTTAATTATCATCTACTCTGAAACTTGACAATATAGCAATGACCTCTGTCTGTTCCGCTTCTGTGAACTGTCCGTCTGGTGCTTGTGCTGTGAATGAAACATAGCCACTATACCAGAATGTATTTTGAACACGCAAAGGAAGATCTGTTGTTTCTTCTGTCCCGGTTCTGTTTTCCGGTAAAACAGCAAAAGAAACTGCTCCATCCGTATCTACAAAATCTGAATCTGTAAGCATATCCATTGTACCTGTGATTTTAGTTTCAGCTACTACAAATTTCCCTAAATCCTCATAATTTCTTGCATCCACATAACCGGGAATAAACTGGGAATCTGCCACAGCAGAAAGCTCAATCCTTGTCATATCAGTTGCCGAACCAGACCCTAACTGTCCTTCTGCAACACCACCGATATAAGTATATGTTATGGTTGAACCTCTTTCGTTTGTAAGTACTACTGTTTCATCAGTCTGTGATACCTCTTCTTTGGTTATCGTCCAATTTTCCGGGTAATCAAACAAAAAACAGGGATATGATACTGCGTTTACTGTTCCAAATTGCGTTACATACGTGTGGTCTAATTTTAATTCCTGAGTATCAGAATTTTCTTCACTTTCCAAAACTGGTGTTTCTTTAGAACTGCTAATAATGTTATCTGTTTCTTCCTGCGTACTCTCTTCCACAGGTACAGGGGGTGTTTCAGAACCACAGGCAGTACAGCTTGCAAGTATTCCTATCATCATAAGGAAGCATAATCTTCTGGTTAATTTCATAAATTGTCAAATCTCCTTTATACGTTGGGTGTTTCTTTTTCATATTGTCTATAGCAATCTTCGCCACAATTTTTACAGACATAATGAATTTCGTATGTTCTTCTTGTTCCCGGAATATATTGCTCCTGCGTTCCAACAACATTTCCATTACGATTTCTGGTTTTTACTTCCTGCAAAATAGAAATGCGTTCAGAACTAACCAGCTCTTTTTCTATCCGTTTTAACGCAAACCGTTTCTTACAAGTAGGACACTTATACATAGCCCCTAAAGAAAAATAAATGATAAGAAATGCAAGAAATATTATAAATGCAACAAAAATAATCATTTGATAAAGTGGGTACATTTCAAGTTTTACCATAATCGGACTGAAAATAATACAGAACAGGAAAAATCCCAGAAGTTTAAGTTTCCAGGGACTTATCGACATAAAACTGTATACATATTCCAGAAACGTCTCTTTCGCATTTTGTAAATCTGAAAAACTGAATGTTGAAGCCCCTTTACCCATTGATTCTGCCCCATTTTCTCTATTCATAAGAAAATTGGCAATCTGTTTTCCTCGCTGGTCAATGCACTTGTTTACCGTTTGAAAAAATGTCTCATATTCTTTTAAGGTTTTCGGAAGCGGGTTCTCTAAGGAATGTCCCGAAAAAAATTTCTTCGGCACTCCTTTTTTATCTACAAATGCTTCTAAATAATTTTCTTTCACAAAATTTTCCCATGTTCCAAATAGTTGTAACCATGCTTCACAATACTGAATAGCCGATTCTTTATTTTTTGCATAAGTAAACAAACACTCTAATGCTCCATGATTACAAATATCCGTCATATCAGAATTATCCGTGTACCATTGGAATATCTGTTCCAGTGTTAAATCCCATGAATCCCATTTAGCATATTCTCCACTCCGTCCAGTATTAAATCCTCTCGGAACAGGTATAAAATTACCAATAGAATGCGTTAATTGCAAAAAACGTCCGGCTTCCGGTGACAATCTTATTTTTTCCATATTCCTAAGAAAATAAAGTTCCAACATATTCCCTTGCATTTTAATCTGACTAGACATTTTTAACTGAATATAATTTTCTATGGGAATCCATGCACTGGTCATGGTATCTCCTCTATAGGTTATATTCCCGTTTGTTACTTCATATTTGACCGCCGTAGATGGTTGTTGCTCACTCCGGTATCCGTCAAGCCAATGATATGTTTTTAGATAAGAAGTAGTCACTTCTTCACATACATCGCAATCAAATTGTTTTAAATCAGAATCATCTAAATAATATGACAGTTTGTAAATCAGGAATCTTTGCAAATTCTGTCTTGCTATGCTTGTTTCCTGATGATACTGCTCTAAATAGTATGGCATTTCCAGTACACCGGAAAAGTCTTGCTTTGTTTCCAGTAAATCAATCAAATTATTTTTTACATCATAATCATATTTGTAAACCATGCGAATCCTCCTTTTTGTCAATTCTACCATACTGAATTTAATTTGCAATATATTTTGCAATGCAATAAGCAATGCTTATTTATGTAGTGATTAGCAATATGATAGTAATGACAGGAGGTAATGCTTATGGCTTTTCAACTAAAACCAAACCGAAAAGAATCAGAAAATAAGACTATACGCTTCCCCGTAGAACTAATTGATAGAATAGATAAAGCAATCGTCAATCAGGATGTGACATTTTCCAGTTTTGTCATTCAGGCGTGTGAATATGCCTTAAATGATATGGATACTTCTAAAAACCAATGAAAAGGGGATGCAATATGCCTAAAGTGATAAAAGAACCATCTATTGCAGACTATGATTATTCTGAATGGGTTAAATTAGAACAACAATTCTACAAGGACTTTGAAAATTCAACAAAATACAATAAATCATTTAATGAAATGATAAGCGAAATATTAGAAGGTGAAAGTTATACATCTTTTGCGGAAAAAACAGAACTGAACGCTAATATGCTTTATAGACTAAAAAAGGTCGTTGATATATCAACGCCAACGCAACGCTCTACGGTTATGACAGTATGTATTGCATATAAATTAGATTTAATGCTTTCTCAAGCTTTATTCAGCAGTCTGGGAGTAGAATTTTCCAGATTTAATAAAAGAGACTATGCGTATACTTTTTTATTGACACATTGCCGAGACAAATCCGTAAGTCAATGCAATGAAATTTTAAAAGCGCTTGGCATTGAAAAGAAATATTGGCTAGGCTCTTATGCTCGTTCCCGAAGAGTCTACAAGTAAAAAATAACAGCATCTATAATGCACGTTGAATCATCAGCGTGCATTTTTCTTTCACATCTTTTTACATGGTCTGTAAAAAAATTCACCGGTTTATCACGTTTTTTCATCACTCTGAATTTCCTTTTTGGGAAAAATCCCTTATTTTATGCGCCTTTCCGCTTCTACTTGTCTTGTAATATCCAACGGCTTCATTTTTCGCTATAATCCGATTCATAAGTTGCGCAACTTAGAAAAATTCAAATTTTGGAGGATACATACATGAAATTAAGTGAAGTAGTTTTTGATTTTAATGAAACCTTTGGAGAACTGATGTTAATCGGAGAACCGAAAGAAGTCTATGTCTATGCAGATGGAAAACGTACAAATGAACTGGAAGCTATCGGCTACCCGGTTATTTCTACAAGGCAGTGGGAAAAGTTCGTGGTTAAAGTAAAAGAGACTGTTCCGTCTGTAGAATTTAGCGGAAAACCGACTCCGGTTATCTTTAACAATCTGGATGCGAAACTCTGGCAGGATTTTAGAAGTAATGAAATCAAAATCAGTGCCGTAGCTGACCAGATTGAGATTGTCAATCCACCCAGACTGCGGGTAAATAAGGGAGACGCACAGGCATGAAATACCACAGAGTAACCGCCCATTCCTTTTGGTGGTTAAAATGGTGCTGTAGCCTGTATATGTTTCTCATGGTTATCTTTTTGACAGCTTGTGTAGTAACCAGAAACATAAGTTTTGCAACCGCATTGGCTGTCATGCTTCTGATCTTGGTCATGTTTTTAACAATAGTACGACATACCAACATCTACAAGGCGGGAAAAATCTCCCGCCTTATCCAGAAGCATATCGAAGAAAATCAATTATACGAAACTGCATTTCGGGGAAGAAAGAGAGTGTACACATTTTACCCGCAAACGGATTGGTGTATGGACACAGCTTCTAATACGCTGCATATCCGCTTCCGGCTGTCTGGAAACCAAATCAATCTACGGGGACTGGAAACAGGGTTAGCTGACCGTCTGGAAAAGGTATGCCTGAACATATATGAAAAAAGGGGATACATAGAATATCTGTTTGAGTTAGAGCAGGAAAAAGCTCTTGTCATTTCATCCAAAACAGATATTCCGGGGGATTCCGGAGAAACTACAGTTTATCTCTCCCCATCCCTTATATGGAGTTACAGGAAGATTCCCCACTTTTTGATTGTTGGCTCTACTGGTTCAGGCAAAACAACTTTTACACGCTTTATTATTTCCAGTCTGTTAAAATGCGGTGTCCGTATCCTTTATCTGGATGTAAAAAGGGACGTTGAAATGGAGCAATTTTGTCATGGAAATATTGCAATTACTTATGCGTATGAACCAAAACAGATAGCAGAAGAAATTTCGCTCATAACAGAAGAATTGCAAAGCAGGACAGTTGATATTACCAACATGGAACAACAGGGAATTGATGGAAATACGGATTTTAATTTTAATCCTGTCTGTGTTATCTGCGATGAAATTATCCTGATGAAACTGGTCTTTCCAGATAAGCTGTATAAAGAAACTTTAGCTAAAATCAATGCTATTATTGTCAGCGGACGAAGCAAAAATATTTATGCCGGACTGATTTCGCAATCTGGATTAGCAGAATATTTCGGAAACAGCGGTATCCGTGGAAATATCGGCTTAAAAGTTGCTCTCGGTCAGATGTCAGCCAGTGAATACAGTATGATTTTCGGAACTGAATATGCAGATGTAAAAAATCTTCGCTATGGAGAAATCGGCTCCGGTTTGATTATGCGAACCGGACTTGACAGCAGACCACGGGAATTTGTAGCACCTTATATTAAAAATCACGCACTTGATTAAGCAGGCTAAAGGCAACGGGGAATACAAAGTTTCTGCCCCAGTGACCGCCAACGGCGGGGAACTGGGGCGGTACAACCCCTTTAGTATTACAAGGGGTTGTAGCAACCCTCTGATTATCCAATAAAATCAAGTGTTTTAGGCTGTTACATCATTTTGTAGCAGGTAGGAGAATCTTATGGAAGAAAAGAAAATACAGGAATCAAAAGACCGACAGGCACGAAAATATAATATAACGCTTAATAATCCTCTTAGTATGGTTCCGCCTATGACCCATCCGCAAATTAAAGAAGAGATTGGAAAACTCGGCTCTGTATCTTACTGGTGTATGGCGGATGAAATCGGGCTGAAAGAGCAGACACCACATACACACATCTATTTGTACAGTGCTTCGCCTATCCGCTTCTCTACGGTAAAAAAGCGTTTTCCACAGGGACACATAGAATCAGCCTATGGTTCATCAGCAGAAAACAAAGATTATATTCTGAAAGCCGGGAAATGGAAAAATACCTCTAAAACAGAAACTTCTATCGCCGGAACTTTTGAAGAATATGGCATTATGCCCGCCAAAGAAACTATGAGTGAAAAGGGCGAACTACAATTTATCTACGATATGATAGAAAGCGGACTAAGCACAGCAGAAATATTAAAAGCATTTCCACAGGCTATGCGGTATCTGGACAAAATAGACCGGGCAAGACAGCTTTTAATTGAGGATGAATATAAAAATACATGGCGGGAACTTACTGTTACTTATATCTTCGGGAAAACCGAAACTGGTAAAACACGGTCTGTCATGGAGAAATACGGATATAGTAATGTATTTCGTGTGACAGATTACATACATCCATTTGACAGCTATAAAAATCACAGCGTTATTATCTTTGAAGAGTTCCGAAGCAGTCTGAAAATACAGGATATGCTCAATTATCTGGACGGCTATCCCTGTGAACTGTCTGCCCGATATAACAACAAAACAGCCTGCTATCTGGAAGTCTATATTATTTCTAATATTCTTCTGGAACAACAGTATGTAAATGTACAGGCAGAAAGCCCGGCAACATGGGAAGCGTTCCTGCGACGGATACATCAGGTTATTTTCTATCAGGATGCAGAACACGTTATAACCTACTCTTCGGTAAAAGAATATCTTGAAAGAAATAACAACTTCCACCCACTGACAAAGGCTGAACAGTGTTCTATACCGTTCAAGGAATAGCCTATGGAAAAAAAGCTATTGACCCTGAAAGAATTATGCTCCTATCTGGGAATTGGAGAAACGAAAGCAAGGGAACTCGTCAGAGGCAAAAACGGATTCGGTGTACAGATTGGAAACCGATGGTATGCCGATAAAAACAAGCTGGATAAGTGGCTTGACAAAATGGCTGTATAGATTGAAAACAGGGGTATTGCTGTGATATACTATGCGTACATCTTAGCAATACCCTTTTGATTTACCATAGAAAAGGAGTACAGAATGGGTAAATCATTAAAAGGGAAAGAATTAGGGAAAGGCATTTCCCAACGTAAAGACAGGCTGTATCAGGCACGCTTTATCAATCGTTTTGGCAAAAGGCAGACGATTTATGCAAAAACATACAACGATATAACAAAAAAGCTGAGGGACGCACAGTATGAAGACGAGAAGCAGATAAATGTAGTTACTAGTAATATGACCTTGGACGAATGGTATAACGTATGGATGACCACCTGTAAAAAACATTGCAGAGATACAACCAGACGCACCTACTCCGTCCAGTATAATCGGCTTCGTGAGGAACTGGGATGGCGTAAACTGACAAATCTAAATCTGGTCATTATTCAAAACGCTTTCAATAATTTAAAAAGTGATAAGTCCAGACGGGATTGCAAGGCGCTCCTTGTTGATATGCTTAACAGGGCTTTGGAATCAGATTTGGTAAATAAAAATGTTGCTGTATCGGTCAATACCAAAATAGACGGTACGGAACAGCCTGAAAAACGTGTATTAACACCGGATGAAATTCAGGTACTTTATCAATCAACGAGAAACAGTCAGCTTTATCCCTTTTTTGTTCTTGCGTTAAATACTGGTATGCGAATGGGAGAAATTCTCGGACTTACATGGGAATGTGTTGATTTTGAGATTGGTTTCATCCATGTAGAAAAAACGCTATGTTATCTTCCCAACAATGGAACTGCAATCTATGAGTTTCATCCACCGAAAAGTAAAGCGGGCAAGCGGAATATTCCCATGTCTAAACAGGTCATGGAAATACTGCAAGAGCAAAAGGCATGGCGGGACAAGGTAAACAGTAGATTTAAAGCTCAACCGGGATTTGAAAATCTGGTGTTTACAAGCAAAACCAATCATCCTCTGCATGAAAGCAATATAAGAACTGCTATACGCTATCTGGTCAATCGTATAAACACAGAAAACCCCGCACAAACATTTGAAGTATTTACACCACATTGTCTAAGACACACATTTGCAACGAACTGCATCACAAAAGGGATGCGTCCCAAAACCTTGCAAAAGCTGTTAGGACACAACTCCCTGCAAATGACAATGGATTTGTATTGTCATGTATTGGATTCTACGTTGAAGGATGAAATGTCTATTATTACAGAAATGGTGTAAATGTGGTGTAGTAAACGTATTTAACAAGGAGAAAGCCTTGGAAAATCAAGGAATTTTAAGTGTTTACTTGAAATTTATTATTTTCCAGGTGGTGGATGAGAAGTAATGATGAACAACCAGGAAAACAGTAAAAAATTATAATGAACTAATAGAATGATTAAGGTGTCAAAAGGTAGTTTTTTACAATTTTCTAAGAAATAGAGGAATTCAATCCCAAAATGTTTTGATATTTATGACTAAAGTGGGATATTGTTGACTAAGGTCCGAAAGCCGCCGGTGCACATGACAGATGCACATTTGGGAGAAAATCCTTTGCTCGTGGGCTTGCGCCGCCTATTGTCAGAACTGCGAACCAAACTCGCACGCTTTGCGTGCTCAAACAGTG
>UQJF01000096.1 GCA_900541315.1 uncultured Clostridium sp.
TCCGCATCCTACGTGATTAGTACAGTTATTTACGAAACGATGTACTAGTTATATATACTCACGACCCACGTGCTATGGCGCTCCACTGCCTGCTATCGCAGGCGGGTCGCCCGTTGATTAAATTTCTCCATTGTGGCGTCTCTGTACCAGCTTCTGTATCTTGTCTGTTGGAGACAGGGATGCACTGATGGAACGGTCATGGTTTAAGGAGTTAATGATAGCTGCAGTGTACTTACTCATATCTGCTTCCAGATACCACTTGCGGTCGAAAAGCTCTTTTGGACGATAATTTAAGTTAGTAGTGATCACATAGTCCAGATATCCCTTTTCATAGTATTCATCAAACTTTTCAAGGCCATTGGTAAACAGGCCAAAAGTACAGCATACAATTGCCTTTGCTGCTTTTCTTTCCTTTAATTCCTTACAGGTGTCTAACATGCTCTCGCCGGAAGAGATCATATCATCAATAATAAGAACTGTCTTTCCTTCTACAGAAGATCCCAGGAATTCATGGGCAACGATCGGATTGCGTCCGTTTACT
This sequence comes from uncultured Clostridium sp., assembly GCA_900541315.1. GTDB lineage: Bacteria > Bacillota > Clostridia > Lachnospirales > Lachnospiraceae > Enterocloster. The sequence continues at coordinate 542 of UQJF01000096.1, forward strand.
ACCTTAGAATAATCACGGCGCTTATAGAACATACCCATATCAACGCCTAAGTTATTTGCCAGATATACAGCACGATTCATAGCACCTTCATCCGGGCTGATGACCATCAGGTGATCTTTATCGATCTGGGTTGTCTTATCATGAGTGAATAATGCCTTAACAAACTGATAGGTTGGCATAAAATTATCAAATCCGTACAGAGGGATGGCATTCTGCACTCTTGGATCATGGGCATCAAAGGTAATAATGTTCTCAACGCCCATTGCGATCAATTCTTCTAATGCCATAGCGCAGTCTAAGGATTCACGTTTGCTTCTTTTGTGCTGACGGCTTTCATATAAGAAAGGCATAACTACATTTACACGATGTGCAGTTGCCACGCAGGAACCGATAACACGCTTCATATCCTGAAAATGGTCATCTGGTGACATGTGATTGGTGTAGCCGCAAACAGTGTAAGGAATGCTGTAATTCATTACATCTGCCATTACAAAAATGTCCGTACCTCTGACAGACTCATTGATCACTGCCTTTGCCTCGCCGGTACCAAATCTTGGGCACTCAAGATCAAGCAGGTAAGAATCTACATCATATCCACGATAATGCAGGTCTGCCTTGCGGCGCTTTAATTCCTCCATATCGTTGCGGCGGAACTGAACGATGTGAGAATCTACCTTAGACGCAAAATCCTTGCAGCTTTCCAGTGCAGCCAGCTTTAAAGGTGCTACCGGAAGAGAGTCGTTGAATACAAAATTATTAGCCATGAAAGCATACTCCTTTGTCCTATAATGGTCCTTTATCTTATTGTTTTATACCATTTTCCATGATAAGGGTCAAGTATTCCGTAACATTTCCTGAAAAAATACAATGTTTTCCCAGAATTTTTCTGTTCCTGGTTTTATGAAAAGATCCTGGGAGGACATTACGTTATCTCAGCCCCAGAAATGCCCCCATATTGCCTCTTTCATTTCCCACTTTTCGGTGAGAAAAAAGATATTCGTGGTTGCACATGGTACAGATATTGGTAGTATGGATATTTTCCGGCTTTACCCCGGCTTCCATGAAAATGATTTCATTGGCACGCCACAGGTCTAGCTGGTACTTGTCCGGACGTTTTCCCAGAGCAATGATCTCATTATGCCACTCCGGTTTGAAGCTTTCCATAAACGCCTCTGCCACTTCTTCTCCCACTTCAAAACAATCCTTACAGATACTTGGGCCAATACAGGTGATCAGATCTTTTGGATCTGTTCCAAAGGCTTTTTTCATGGCATTTATGGTACATTGTCCCATTCTGTTTACAGTGCCGCGCCAACCGGAGTGAGAAAGACCAATCGCTTTATGTTTCAGATCCAGAAAATATAGAGGTACACAATCAGCATAAAAGGTTGCCAGAGTAAGCCCCGCTACATTGGTGATCAGTCCGTCCACATCTGTGTAATCCCTTCCCCTTACTACTCCCTTTCCGGCATCTTCCTCTGTTACAAGCCGCACATTAGTAGTATGAGTCTGCTGGGATGCCACCATCCGGTCTCTGTCAACTCCTAATGCCGCTGCCATACGGGTGTAGTTTTCCAGCACATCAGCCGGATCATCTCCCTTGTTCCAGGCAAAATTCATAGTAGCGTATTTTTCCCTGCTTGCACCTCCTAAACGGGTAGAGAAACCGTTTAACACAAGTCCAGTCTCTTCCAGTACAGAAAAAGAAAGATAGGGAACTCCATTTTTTTCTCTGTTCATAAATATCTTATTTTCATTTTTATAGTTCCATGGGATCATCTGTCTGCCTCTTTTCTATGTAAATGTGTTCCTGGGATCTAAAAAGCATTTCGTATCAGCTGTATGCTGTCACCGGTTATGCCCACCACATCAAAACGGCAGGGCGTATTTTCCGGATAACCGTACCGGCACAGGTAAAACAGGGCTGTACGCCGTATTTTCTCCTGCTTGCGAAAATCCACTGCCTCAAAAGGCGAACCGCAGGATACATCTGACCGGTATTTCACCTCTGTAAATACCAGTTCTTTTCCTTCCCTGCACACCAGGTCGATCTCTCCCTGTCTGCAGCGGAAATTTTTCTCCAAAATGCGAAAGCCCTGCTTTTGCAAAAAAGCAGCCGCTGCTTCTTCGTAACGGCTGCCAATTTCTCTTTTATTCATCAAATCCTATATATTCCCCTATACCTCAACAAAATGACCAATAAAGCTTCTTCTGTGGATAGGACATGGCCCAAGCTCCTTCAACGCTTCAATATGCGCCTTTGTGCCATACCCTTTATGCTTCCCAAAGCCATATCCGGGATAGATCTCATCATATTCCGCCATCATATGATCCCTGGTGACTTTTGCCAGAATGCTGGCTGCTGCAATAGATACACTTTTAGCATCGCCTTTTACAATAGGGATCTGGGGGATCTCAACCCCTGGAATCGTCACTGCATCATTTAATAAAAGTCCAGGCTCCACTCCAAGACCTTTTATTGCCTCTCTCATAGCCTCGTAAGTAGCCTGCAGGATATTGATCTCATCGATCCGCTGTGGTGTAGCAATACCTACACTCCAGGCAAGTGCTTTTTCCTTAATTTCTAAAAACAGTTCTTCCCTGCGCTTTTCAGAAAGCTTTTTGGAATCATTCAAATATAAGATCCGGCAGTCTTTTGGAAGGATAACAGCACCTGCTGCCACCGGGCCTGCTAAAGGTCCTCTTCCAGCCTCGTCAATGCCGCATATCAGTTCATACCGGGCATTCTCTTTTTCGTAGGCTTTCATCTCTTCTAAACGGAGCAGTTCTTTTTCCAGTTTTTCACCTTTTAACTCTCTGGCCATTTATTTCACCTTGATCCTGTCTTTGTAATCCTGTGCTTTTTCCAGACTGATATGGCCTAACTTACCAGCGCGGAAATCGTCTAAAAGCAGCGCTGACGCTCTTGCAAGATCTAATTCCCCGCCTTTCATTAAGCAGGAACGGCTTCTTGCGATCTCTTCTAATACTTTTACACGGTCTTCTTCTACATTTTCAATACCAAAGCGTTCTTTTATCACCTGTGGATAATCTTTTTCTAAAAGACTGATCAGTTCACAGGCCAGCTCGTCTTTGTTTAAGATCTGGTCATTAATGGAACCGATGAGTGCCAGATGCAGACCTACCTGCTGGTCCTCAAAACGAGGCCATAAAATACCAGGTGTATCTAAAAGCTCTAAGGTCTTATTTAAACGGATCCACTGGTTGCCCTTTGTAACACCAGGCTTGTTTCCTGTTTTTGCACAGGCCTTTCCTGCAAAGGAATTAATAAAGGTAGACTTTCCTACATTTGGGATACCCACTACCATAGTACGAATAGGGCGGTTTAAAATACCTCTGCGGCGGTCTCTTTCAATTTTCTCCTTACATGCTTCCTGCTGTGCAGTCTGTACCTGTTTTAAGGTTCCTTTGTTACGGGCATCGATCTTTACTACATGGATGCCCATGTCCTCAAACATCTGGGCCCACTTGCGGGTTTCTGTCTCATCTGCCAGATCCGCCTTGTTTAACAGGACCATTCTTGCCTTTCCTGCAGCAAGCTTGTCAATATCCGGGTTACGGCTGGAAAAAGGAACTCTGGCGTCCACCAGCTCGATCACTAAGTCGATCAGCTTGATATCTTCCTGCATTGCCCTTCTTGCCTTGGTCATATGACCTGGATACCACTGTATATTCATATATTCTAACTCCTTTTACGATACAAAGCCAAGGTTCAGCAGCGGAAGCATGCGAAACCACGCCTTGCCCAGTATCTGTTCTCTTTTTACATTTCCAATATTTGGAAAACGGCTGTCTTCACTGCTTCCTCTGTTGTCACCTAACAGAAAATATTCTTTTTCCCCCAGACGCACCGGATCAGCTGCTCTTCCTGCTAAGGACACTTCCCCCATTTTGTCCTCTTTTAAAGGTTCCCCGTCAATATATACGCGGCTATCACGGATCTGAACAGTCTCTCCCGGAAGCCCAATGATACGTTTTACATTTTTCTTTCCGTCTTCACGCTCAAATACCACCACATCAAAGCGGTCCGGAGTTCCTGTTACATAGATAATACGGTTCATAAGGACCACATCCTGGGCGCTTAACTGTGGCTGCATGGAATTGCCGGATATAAGAACCTGCTCACCAAATCCATACACTAAAAACCAGCCGCAGGCAATGGCTACTACAATATTTACTACCCATCTTACAGCCTTTCGCAGCCAGGCTGTATCATCATTTATATAGAAATCCACTGTTACCCCCGAAAAAACAAACCTGTCTGCAACCTGTCTTTTATGAGCTAAAAAGGGGCAATTTTCATTGCCCCTTTTTAATCGTTTAAACTTAAATTATTTAACTAACTCTTTTACCTTAGCAGCCTTACCTACTCTGTCTCTTAAGTAGTTCAGTTTTGCTCTTCTTACTTTACCCTTACGAACAACTTCTACGTTGTCAACGCTTGGGGAATGTAATGGCCAGGTCTTCTCAACGCCGATACCATTGGAGTTCTTTCTTACTGTGAAAGTCTCTCTAGCTCCGCCGTTCTGTCTCTTAATAACAGTTCCTTCGAAGATCTGGATTCTTTCGCGGTTACCCTCTTTGATCTTGTTGTATACCTTTACAGTATCACCAACATTAAAGCTAGGTACGTTCTCTTTTAACTGTGCTGCTTCGATATTCTTAATAATTTCGTTCATGGTGTGAACCTCCTTCATCTATTGGATGTTCTTAATACTCTGTATCATAAATCACGTTCACAATACTTTAGTAGCAGAGGACCATCTATTCTTGTCACAACGAATTGATATTAGCATAATTTCCCGCTAAATGCAAGTACTTTTTCCATCTGTCTTTAAAATCTGGATACAAACCTTCTTAATACGGTTTCCATTGACTCTGTGAGCAGACAGACGGATGTTTCCAACAGTCACCAATTCTCCCTGAACCGGAATATGATCCAGCTTTTCTATCATAAGACCGCCAATGGAATCATAATCTTCTGAATACAGGGAAAGTCCCAGTCTGTCATTTACATCATCCAGGCTCATAGCACCGTCTACAAGATAAACCCCGTGGCCTAATTTTACAAAATCCTTTTCCTCGTCAGCATCATATTCATCACGGATGTCACCTACGATCTCTTCCAGGATGTCTTCTAATGTGATCAGGCCTGCTGTGGTTCCGTATTCATCTAAAACTACTGCAATATTATTGGAAGTTTTCCGCATTTCCAGCATCAGCTCTGAAACTTTTTTAGCTTCAAAGGTATACAGCGGCTTTCTTAAATGATCTTTAATAGAAAAGTTTTCTGCCTCATCTTCAAGCAAAAGATCTTTAATATTTACAATACCTACCACATTATCCTTGCTGTCCTGGTAGACCGGAAAACGTGTATACCGGGTCTTACGGAATTTTTCCATCAGCTCTTCGTAATTGGCATCTATATCAATAAAAGTCATGTTCACTCGGGGAACCATAATATCCCCTGCGACAGAATCATCCAGATCGAACACATTATTGATCATATTCTTTTCATCTGTCTCGATGACACCTTTTTCATGCCCCACTGCCACAATAGTACGAAGTTCATCTTCTGTCATAACGTCAGTCTTTTTATTAGGATCCACATGAAGCAGGCGCAGAATACCGCCGGACATTTTATTTACTGTCCAGATCACAGGTGTGAGGATCATCATTAAAAGATAAATATTTTTTGCACTCTTCATGGCGATCTTATCCGCTTCAAGGGAAGCCATGGTCTTCGGTGTGATCTCCCCAAAGATCAGGATCAGGATCGTCAGGACACCAGTAGCAATCCCAACAGCAGCATTTCCAAAAATATCAGCTGCCAGTATAGTCATAATTGAAGAAGTGGAAAGGTTTACCACATTATTTCCAATAAGTATGGCACTTAGCATTTTACCCTTATTTTCATGAAGCTTCAGCACACAGGCTGCCGCCTTATTCCCGTCATCTGCAAGAGTACGCATACGAATCTTATTTACCATAGTCAGGGCAGTTTCTGCAGAAGAAAAATAGGCAGATAACGCCAGTAAAATAACAATAATAATTATACGCAGGGCAACCGTATTGCCTGTTGGATCCATTTTTCTCTATCTCCTTAAAATCTTATATCGCTTATATTTCCTGTTTTAATGCTCCGAGAACCTTATAATAACCTTTCAGTTCCTGTAATGTGACACGTTTTTCATTAAGAAGCTTTTTTACTTTCTTCATCTGCTGGTAGTATTCCCTGTCACTGCCCGGAGCTTCTTCGTTTTTCACTGCTTCTTTTACCAGCTGCTCTAATTCCTTTAACCGGCTCTCTCCCTGTTCCTTTAACAGGCAGTCTAAAAACTTCTGCTCTTTTAATGTAAGAGCTGCATCTTCCAACAGATCTGGCCGTCTTTCCAGTGTCCGGCGGATAGATTGTTCTCTGCGCCAGCTTTCAATATTTTTGTGGTGTCCGGAAAGAAGGACTTGTGGAACTGTTTTTCCCTCATAAACTTCCGGTCTGGTATACTGTGGATATTCCAGCAGATTATCATAGAAGGACTCTACCTCTGCAGAATCCCCATTTCCCAGTACCCCCGGTACCAGGCGGGAAATACAGTCGATCATCACCATAGAAGGAAGCTCGCCTCCTGTAAGGACAAAATCACCTGCTGACAGATATTCTGCCTGGATCAGCTCTAAGGCTCTTTCATCGATACCTTCATAATGTCCGCATAAAAACACCAGATCTTCTTCTTTTGCCAGTTCCTGAGCAATAGACTGGTTAAACACACGTCCCTGGGGAGTCATGTATATCACCCTTGGGCGTTTTCCCAGCTTTTTACAAAGTGCCTCGTAAGCATCACACACAGGTGCCGGCTGGATCACCATTCCTGCACCGCCCCCATAAGGAGCATCGTCTACGTGTCTGTGCTTGTCAGTTGTATAATCCCGGATATCCACTGCCTCTACAGAAATGACGCCGCTTTCAATAGCACGGCCGGTGATACTGGTTTTTAAACCATTTTCTACCATATCAGGAAATAATGTTAATATATGGAAATTCATAGATTCTCCTTCCAACGGTTCTTAAGCCTGGTCTGAAGGCGGTATAAAGTGTTCATGGCATCAATAGGTGTCATGGTAGACAGCTCCAGGCCATCCAGTTCCTTAATGATATCATCATCTTTTACAGTGTCAAAGAAGGACATCTGCTGCATATCCACCTCATCCGGCTTTGGAACTGCCTTGTGCTGTACCACATTGGAGCTGACTGCCGCAATCTCTTTTGCCTTTGCTGTAATATCATTTTCCGTCAGTTCACCTGCGATCTCCTTCGCTCTGGCAATAACAGAATCCGGTACACCTGCCAGCTTAGCTACCTGGATACCATAGCTTTTATCAGCGCCGCCGCGGATGATCTTACGCAGGAACACAATATCGTCCCCCTGTTCCTTTACAGCGATACAGTAATTCTTTACTCCGGCAATGGTCCCCTCTAATTCTGTCAGCTCATGGTAATGGGTTGCAAATAAGGTTTTAGCACCTAACAGCTTTGTATTGCTGATATGCTCTACCACAGCCCACGCAATAGAAAGACCGTCAAAGGTGCTGGTCCCGCGTCCGATCTCGTCTAAGACCAAAAGGCTGTTTCTGGTAGCATTTCGCAGGATATTAGCAACCTCAGTCATTTCAACCATAAAGGTACTCTGCCCGCTTGCCAGATCATCAGAAGCACCTACTCTGGTAAAAATGCGGTCGCAGATACCGATATTTGCTTCCTGGGCCGGTACAAAACTGCCAAGCTGTGCCATAAGCACGATCAGGGCAGTCTGTCTCATGTAGGTAGACTTACCTGCCATGTTAGGACCGGTAATAATAGAAAGGCGGTTCTTTCCATTGTCTAAGAAAGTATCATTTGCCACAAACAGGTCATCCCGCATCATCTGCTCTACTACCGGATGACGGCCGTTTTTGATCTGGATCACACCTTTTTCATTAATAGAAGGCTTTACATAATTCCGTCTTGTTGCAACGGAAGATAAAGAGCAGAACACATCAATGCCTGCAATAGCTTTAGCAGTTTTCTGGATGCGCACTACCTGGGCTGCAATAGAATCACGGACCTGACAGAACAGATCATATTCCAAAGATACCAGTTTTTCCTCTGCTCCCATGATCACGTCTTCTAACTGCTTTAACTCATCTGTAGTAAAACGCTCTGCATTGGTCAGTGTCTGTTTTCTTACAAAATAATCAGGAACCATGTCTTTAAAAGAATTTGTGACCTCAAAGTAATAGCCAAATACTTTATTGAACTTGACCTTTAAATTTTTAATTCCCGTTTTCTCTTTTTCCCTGTTTTCCAGCTCACCAAGCCAGGTCTTTCCCTCTGTTTTAGCATGGCGCAGGCGGTCTGCCTCTTCGTTATAGCCTTCACGGATCATGCCGCCTTCACGAATGGTAATAGGCGGATCATCAACAATGGCTTTGCCGATAAGTTCATAAATATCTTCCAGAGGATCTAATTGTGTTTCTAATTCCTTTAAAAGATCTGCCCGAAACTCTCCTAACAGTTTTTTAATATAAGGAAGCATTTCCAGGGATGTCTTAAATGCCAGCAAATCTCTGGGATTGGCTGTTTTATAGCTGATACGGCCGATAAGACGTTCCAGATCATACACCGGATTTAAGTATTCACAGATCTCTTCTCTGGAAATATAATTCATATTCAGCTCTTCCACCGCATCCTGACGCCCCAGGATCTCCTGTTTATGGATCAGCGGCTGCTCAATGTAATTACGGAGAAGTCTGGCACCCATAGCCGTCTTGGTCTTATCCAGTACCCATAAAAGGGTTCCCCTTTTCTGTTTTTCACGCATAGTTTCTACCAGTTCCAGGTTTCTTCTGGTGGATGTATCGATAACCATATACTGACCGGTAGAATAAGGAGTAATTCCTGTAATATGCTCCAGAGTACTCTTCTGGGTCTCATACATATACTCCATAACTGCTCCCGCCGCAATAACACCTGTAGGATAATCGTCCAGGCCCAGGCCGCTTAAGGAACCTACTTTAAAATGTTCTTTTAAGACCTTTTTACAGGATTCGTCTGAAAAGAAATGACTGTCTAAAGCAGAGATCGCTACCTGATAGCGGTTCTTTAACTCCTCAAGGTCTACACCAGATACATAAAAAGCATTGTTGCAGATGATCTCAGATGGAGAAAATTTGTTGATCTCGTCAAATAATTCCCGGTCTGACTCCACCTCTGTTACCAGAAACTCACCGGTACTGATATCGGCTGTGGAAATACCATAACGGCTGTCCAGGTATACGATACCCATAAGATAGTTATTTTTGGTCTCATCCAAAGCCTGGGCGCTGGTAATGGTTCCCGGTGTTACCACACGGATCACCTCTCGTTTTACCAGTCCCTTTGCCAGCTTAGGATCTTCCATCTGCTCTGCAATAGCAACTTTATAGCCCTTTTGTACCAGACGGTAAAGATAAGAATCTACTGCATGAAAAGGTACGCCGCACATAGGCGCACGCTCTTTTAAGCCGCACTCTTTACCTGTCAGTGTGATCTCCAGTTCTTTAGATGCTTTCAGTGCGTCATCAAAGAACATTTCGTAAAAATCCCCCAGACGGTAAAATAATATACAGTCCGGGTACTCTTTTTTTGTCTCCATGTAATGCTGCATCATAGGAGACAGCTGTGAATAATCGATTTCCAATGGTGTTCCTCTCTTCTATGTGTATCTGCTGTTTCTGTCTGTTTTATCTGTCGTACTAGTTCAGCCGTCCCATGTAATAAAAGCCCTTACTTTCCTCTAAGTATACATCTACCAGCCTGCCAATGAGAGAGGCATCTCCAGGAAAATGTACAATGGTATTATTTGACATTCGTCCTGTTACCAGTTCTGGTGAATGGTCATTTACTTCCTCTACCAGAACAGTCTGGACTGTATGTACGTCTCTTCCGCAGACCTGGGCAGATATATCCTGGACTTCCTTTAACAGGCGGTCGAAACGGTTCTTTACCACGTCTTCCGGTACCTGGTTTTCCATAGCAGCTGCCGGTGTTCCGGTACGCTTGGAATAAATAAAGGTAAATGCGCTGTCAAAACGTACCTTTCTTACTACATCTAAGGTCTCTTCAAAATCTTCCTCTGTTTCTCCCGGGAAGCCCACAATAATATCGGTTGTCAGGGAGATATCCGGAATAGCTATTTTGATCTTTTCAGCCAGTGCCAGATACTGCTCCTTTGTATACCGGCGGTTCATAGCTTTTAAGATACGGCTGCTGCCGGACTGTAACGGCAGATGGAGGTGGCGGCAGATTTTTTTTGACTTAGCCATTACCCCGATCAGTTCATCAGAAAGATCCTTTGGATGAGAAGTCATAAAACGGATGCGCTCCAGTCCTTCGATCTTTTCCACTTCTTCCAGAAGCTGGGCAAAATTTAATGGCTCATCCAGTCCTTTTCCATAGGAGTTTACATTCTGTCCTAAAAGCATTACTTCTACTACGCCGTCTTCTACCAGATTTTTGATCTCACCAATGATTTCGCCTGGTCTGCGGCTTCTTTCACGGCCACGCACATAGGGTACGATACAGTAGCTGCAGAAATTGTTGCAGCCAAACATGATATTTACACCTGATTTAAAGGAATACTTGCGTTCTACCGGCAGGTCTTCTACAATCTGGTCTGTATCTTTCCATACATCTACTACCATTTTATGCTTTGGCTTTTTGTCTTCCCGTCCCTGGGCTTCTAATTTCTCTAAACGTTCTTCCAGACAAAGGCTTACTAATTCTGCCAGCTTGAAAATATTATGGGTCCCAAAAATAAGATCAACAAAACGGTATGTCTTTTTAATCTTTTCTACTACTTCTTTTTCCTGCATCATACAGCCGCACAAAGCGATCATCATATGGGGATGCTTTTTCTTTCTGGCACCTAACTGCCCCAGTCTTCCATAAACACGCAGATTTGCATTTTCACGGACTGTACAGGTATTATAAAGGACAAAATCCGCATCCTCTGTTTCTACTGCCTGATAGCCAATGGTCTCTAATATACCTAACAGCTTCTCAGAATCTCTGGCGTTCATCTGACATCCAAAGGTGTTGATACAGCAGGTAAGTGGTCTGCCAAGATTTTCTTCTAAAATATGTAGCTGCTCTTTTGCGTGAGCCATAAAGTACTGCTGACGCTGAGGCTCCTTTTCCGGTATTTCCGGCATAAATGGGGTCTTGTTTTCCATGTAATTCTCCTTTATCTAAAACACACAAGCAGGCCGGGCAGAAATATCACCCAGCCAGTTGTATTGAACTGTTTTTAATTTAATCAACTTTTCCTATCCTGTTAAATGGATAATAACAGAACAGCACTTTTGCCACGATCTTATTTTTGGCAACAAATTTGTTATCCCAGAATCTTGCATCCAGGGAATTGTTCCTGTTATCTCCCATCATAAAATAACAGCCTTCCGGCACTTCATATGGTCCATAAGAACCTTCCATTGGCTCCGGCAGATAAGGCTCATCTAAGGGTGTATCGGAACCATTGATGTATACCTTTCCGTCTATTACCTCAACAGTTTCCCCCGGCAGACCGATGACTCTTTTTACATAGTATATCTTCTCATTATCCGGATAACGGAATATCACAATATCCCCTCTTTCCGGATCATCCTTTATATAAGACAATCTGGAACCGATCACACGGCTGTGGGACATAATGGTATTTTCCATGGAGCCGGTTGGAATGCGGCTGTTTGCAATAACAAAATTATTTAAAACAAAAGCGATCACCACCGCAGCAACAATGATCTGAAGCCAGCTTAAGATCTCTTTCCCAAGACTGGTCTCCTGTGGCTCTTCTTTCGGTTGTTTCCGGCTGCGGCCCTTCTTTTCTTCCTCTGACATGCTGATAGTTTCCTCTTCTTTCTTTTAATGTACTCCCAGGATCTTTTTATACCTGAAGCAAGACCCTGAGGGAACATTTACTATACCTAAATCTAACGGATCTGTCCTGTCTCTTATACACATCTGACGCTGCCGACGATCTTAC
>UQJF01000097.1 GCA_900541315.1 uncultured Clostridium sp.
GTGTAGCAAAAACTATATAATGTATTGGGGGGTTACGTCTATTATAATAGCATAGAGTATGAAAAAAGTGTGCACAAAGATTTGAAAATATGAAAAAAGATTTTATGCAAAATCGCCTATATATTTTCAGGATTTTCGGTAGCTGACTTTTGGGGGAAATTTTTCAGAAAAGATTCCGAGAGAAGATTACCTTAAAAAGGAGGAGGCGGACTGAAAATCTTCCAGTCCGCCGGAGTATTATGAAAAAAAGTTGAATTGCATTAACTCTTTACATTTCTTAGTATAGGAAACATTCGTGAAGAAAGTTTGCCTAAATTGTAAGTATTTTGTGAACAATTGTGAACAGATTGTAAAAAAAGATTCCGAGAGTACATAAGAGTTATGCCTATTTATGAGGGAGATTGTAAGCAGGCATTCTTTTTTCAATAAAAGCGTTGACAGCTTCTGTAAAATCAGGCTGGCGGGAAGCAGCAGCCATTTCTATGCCTTCATCTTTTGCAAAGTTTTCCATGCCGCCGTAGAAATATTTGCGGATCAGGCGTTTCTGACCAGCGTGGGCTGTGGATGATTTTGATGCCAGTTTTGCAGCCAGTGCATAAGTGGTCTCTGCCAGTTTTCCATCTTCCGCTAAAACAGTTGCAAGACCGGTCTTTACACACTGTTCACCCTTGTAGGCATCGCCGGTCATCATCATCAGTTCTGCTTTGTCTGGTCCTACTAAGCGCATAAGAGTATAGATACTTTCATTGTCGCCGCAAAGTCCCATATTTACGAAAGCCATGATCATTTTGCTGGATGGTTCTACAATACGGAAATCGCAGGCAAGTGCGCAGCTTAATCCGGCACCGGTTGCAACACCGTTTATCATGGCGATTACTGGTTTCGGGCAGTTGCGGATAGACATAGGCATAGCACTGACAGCTTCAATGTCTTCGGCTTTTAAGTAAGCCCCGGTATCGACTAACATTTTAAAGCGTTTGATATCGCCGCCTGCTGAGAAGTGTTTTCCTGCGCCTGTGATAACAATAGCGCCTACATCTTCTCTTGCGCCTAAGGTGTTCATGGCATCTGCAATTTCAAAATAGGATTCTCTGGCAAAAGCATTGCTGTATTCCGGACGGTTGATAGTAACAGTAGCGATCCGGTCTTTTACGTCTAATAATATGTACTGGTAATCCATGATAAATTCCTTTCTAAATGTACATGTCACCTGATGGTAACATCATTATAAATGAAAGCCAGTTGTTACAGGTCAAACTCTTTAAACAGTTTTTCGTTGTCTTCGCCAATCTTGCGGGCTTTTTCAGCATGAGGCTGTTCTACGCAGCCCATTTTTACAGGCGGCATTGCCAATGTGATCTGATCACCGTTTGGATAGGTGATCGGGCTCATAAATCCGTTTACAAGAGCCTGTTCGCTGGTGTGGTTATCTTTAAAATGTCCCAGCTCGCTGACAATGATATCGGCAGCTTCCAGTTTTGGAAGAACATCATCTGCGTTCAGCTTAGAGAAGCAGCCTTCAAAGTAGCGGATGCAGTCTTCACGGTTCTTCGGGTCAAAGGTAGCCTGCTTGGTGCAGTATCTTGGATCATCGATGATCTCCTGGGCACCCACTGCCTGACAGAATGGTCTCCAGTAACGTTCGTATTCATTAACAACTGGAAGGATCCAGCGGTTATCTTTTGTTTTGTAAGGAACGCCCATAGGTCCGCCCTGGTAACGCTCTCTAGGCCATTTGTAGCCAAACTGGGTACCTGTGGACATGATGCTGAACATCCACATAGCTGCGCCGTACAGGGAAACGGATACATAATCGCCTTTTCCATTCTTATCTCTTCCATATAATGCGGTACCGATGGCACCTGCAAGAACAGTTCCGCAGATCAGGTCGCCAAAGCCCATTGGCAGATAAACCGGATAGCTTCCAGGGGCATCTACCATCATATCCTGGATCAGACCGCCGGTAGCAAACATGGCAATGGCATCAAAGCCAGGGAAGTTGACCTTTGGACCTTTTTCACCGTATCCTAACAGGATGGCATAGATCAGCTGTGGATAGCGCTCTTTTAAGGAATCATAATCCAGTCCCATTTTCTTTAAAGCCTGGATACGGTTGTTTGTAACAAATACATCTGCTTTTGCTAATAATTTATGGAAACGTTCCATATCTTCCGGTTTCTTAAGATCCAGCATCAGGGCATCTTTTCCGCCGTTTAAGGTGTCATAAATGGGGTTTTCCTCGTCATTAGCCGGACAGAATAAGGTAGGACCAAATTTACGTTCTACATCCCCTGATGGTGATTCTACTTTAATGACCCGCGCTCCCTGTGTTGCCAGAATACGTCCGCATGAGGGGGCTGCAATATAAGTAGACAGTTCTACTACGGTAATCCCTTCCAATGGTTTCATAATGATAAATACCTCCTGATTTTTAGTTGCTGTAACGATTTTTATAATCTCATCCCTGATAGTTTATATTTTAACAAAACAGTATTGGGAAATTAAGGTTAAAAAGTACAAATCAGGACAGTGGTAAGAAATTTATTTTTGGAAAATATGAAGATGAAATAGAAAAGAAAAATAGTTAATATAATAACATGTTAACGATACTAGGGTCAAAAGTTCATAAATCCGATGCAAGCTTGCTTGCAGGAGGATATTTGAACTTGGGACCCGCCAAAAACATGAGTAAGAAGCCATTTTTTGAAAAAAATGAGCGGATTACGAATGTTTTTAGAATTGCGGGAGTGCAAAGCACGCAGCAATTCGGTATCAGAGGGGTCAAAGTTATAGAAAGACTCCGGGAGAACGTAGAATGTGAAGGGAGGTTTCATATTTCATGGAATACCAGAATTTTAAGCTAGAGATCGATGAGCAGGGGATCGCAGTGTTTACTGCAAACCGGCCGGAGAAGATGAATGCATTAAATGATTTTTCATGGGCAGAGATGAACCAGTTTTTTACATGGGCAGACAAAGCCGATGAAGTAAAGGTAATTATCGTAACTGGCGCAGGAGATAAGGCATTTATTGCCGGTGCTGATCTTAACAGCCTGAAAACAAAGAAATCTACAGACTGCTTAGGCGGCGCTGGGCAGAGGGCACTGGATCTGATCCAGCATTGCTCTAAACCTGTGATCGCGGCTGTAAATGGATATGCGTTTGGAGGCGGCTGTGAAACAGCTATTGCCTGCGATTTCCGTGTTGTATCAGAAGATGCTTTATTTGCACTTCCGGAAACTGGACTGGGAATTTTACCAGGAGCCGGTGGGACGCAGAGATTGTCAAGACTGATCGGACTGGGAAGAGCCCAGGATGTGATCCTTTTAGGACGCAAGATCGGCGGACCGGAAGCAGCACAGATCGGACTTGCTACTAAATGCGTGCCAAAGGATGATCTGATGGCAGAAGCAAAGAAAATGGCAGGAAAGCTGATCGCAAAGGGACCGGTTGCTATCCGCATTGCAAAACGTGTGGTACAGGCATCCATGTCTTCCAGCCAGGAAGTAGGAGAACTTCTTGAAATGTTAGCACTCAGTACGCTGTGCAGCACAGAAGATAAGTTAGAAGGCGTAAGTTCATTTTTAGAGAAGAGAATTCCTAAGTATAAGGGCAAATAAAATAAGTTAAAAAAGTAAGTTAAATAAGCAGGTTAAATAAGAGGTGGAAAGTATGAATATTTTGGTTTGTATTAAACAGGTGCCAGATACAACAGAAATAAAGATCGATCCTGTAAAGCACACATTGATCCGAGAAGGCGTTCCAAGTATCGTCAATCCTTTTGACGCATGTGCACTGGAAATGGCAGTTCGTTTAAAGGAAAAAGAAGGTGGAAAAGTCGTTGTTATCAGCATGGGTCCGGCTCAGGCTAAGAATGCATTAAAGGAGTGCCTGGCAGTAGGCGCTGATCAGGCATTTTTAGTAACCGACAGAGCATTTGGCGGTTCTGATACACTGGCTACCAGCTATATTTTAAGCAGGGCCATTGCAGCAGTAGAAGCTAAGACAGGTGAGAAATTTGATCTGATCTTCTGTGGAAAACAGGCTATCGACGGTGATACAGCACAGGTTGGGCCTGAGATCGCAGAGCACATGGATCTGCCTCATGTAACCTTAGCTACAGCAGTAGAAATGGCAGATGGAAAGCTTCATGTTACAAGAGACACGGACGAAGGACATGATCTGGTAGAGGTTTCTTTACCTGCATTGGTTACAGTGACCAAGACCACTTATGATCCCCGTTATCCAACCATTAAGAGCAAAATGGCAGCGAACAGAGCTGTGATCGAGGAGATCACCAACAGTGATCCTGATATGGTATGTGAACCGGAGAGACTGGGACTGAATGGTTCTCCTACCAAGGTTAAGAAGACATTTACACCTGTCCAGACGAAGGATGCGGTGATCCTCAATGAGGAGACTGGCAGTGAATCTGCTATAAAACTGGCTGCTTTACTGAGTGAAGCTAAGATTATCTGAGAGGTGTGAGGACTATGAGCGAGTTTACAAATAAAAATATCTGGGTATTTATTGAAACAGATGAAGGAAAAGCAAAAAGTGTAGGTCTGGAGCTGTTAAATCCGGGCCGTATGTTAGCAGAAAAGTCCGGTGAGAAGTTAGTTGCCGTTGTATTTGGCAAGGACAACGCAGAAGCTATAGAACAGGTAAAGGGATATGGACCTGATCAGGTTATCAGTGTATCCGGCGGTGAATATGAGAAATACAGCTTTGATGCATATACCTATGCAATGACAAGCCTGGTTGAAAAATATCAGCCAAGTGCGATCCTGATTGGTGCTACCAATAATGGCCGTGATTTTGCCCCAAGACTGTCCTGTCGTCTGCGCACAGGCCTGACAGCTGACTGTACCAGCCTGGATTATGATGAAGAAAGCGGAAATGTAGCATGGACAAGACCTGCATTTGGCGGAAACCTTATGGCAGTGATCATGTGCCCGAATACAAGACCTCAGATCGGTACTGTACGCCCAGGCGTATTTAAGAAGACACCGGTAGAGGGAAAGGAAGCAGAAGTCATTACAGAAGAAGTGACTGTTCCGGCTGAAAAGATCCGTACTAAACTGTTAGAATCCATCAGGGAAGCAGCAGCTGGTGTGGTAAATCTGGAAGATGCAGAAGTGATCGTAGCAGGCGGCCGTGGAATGGGAGGTCCTGAAAACTTTAAGCTTTGCGAAGAGCTGGCAGAAGTATTAGGCGGAGCCGTAGGTGCATCCCGTGCAGCAGTTGATGCCGGATGGATCGGACATGCACATCAGGTAGGCCAGACAGGTAAGACTGTAGGACCCAAGCTTTACATTGCATGTGGTATATCAGGTGCCATCCAGCATTTAGCAGGTATGTCCGGATCTGACTGCATCGTTGCTATCAATAAAGACCCGGAAGCACCTATCTTCAAAGCTGCTGACTATGGTATTGTAGGAAATCTTTTTGATGTACTGCCAACACTGACAGCAGAGATCAAAAAATTAAAAGCATAGAGAAAAGATCATTCATAAAAATTAAAGGAATCACTGCCCTGCTGACCATCGATGCAGGGCAGTGGCTCTATATGGCCATCTATCAGTTCTAAGATCTTAAAAGAGATCAGAACGCGAAGCCTTACATCTGGATCATTTAAGTCAAATCCCAGTATTTCCTGGATCTTTCCCAGACGGTAGATCACACTGTTTCTGTGCATGTGCATGATCTTTGCAGTAGAGGAGATGCTGCGTTCAGTAAGCAGGTAGTTGCGTAAAAGGGAAAGATTGTCATAATGTTCTTCAGAAGGATTTTTCAGTTCCTTCAGTTTCTGGATATACATATCCTCTAATGCATAACGTTTCTTATATTCATCCAGCATTTCATAAATATAATAATGGGAATAGAAGTAAATGCCCTTATTTGGGTTTAACATGGTGCCATAGCGGACTGCAGTAAGAGCCTGCTGATAAGCGATATTTAACTTCATAAGAGGAAAGCTGGCAGTGGAGAAGCCTGCATATCCGTGGCAGATCTTTAATACCTCACTGAATTCTCCCATGGAGTCAGTAATTTCTTCCATGACCTTTAAGCTGGGGATATTTCCCTGAAGCAGCAAAAGGATGGATTCCTGGTAAAGGACTACCCGGAACAGTGGGAATTTTAAGCAGCTTCTTAAACGGTTTCTTACATAATCAGCCTGGGGAAGGATGAATTTATCCCATTTGATCACACAGAGGCGGTAGGACGCATCTAATGGAAGGCGCAGTGTGCGTGCTCTGTCCTGCATAAATGCCTCGTCTTCCTGTGTGTGGTTGATCAGGTCACTCATAAAGGTTTCCAAAGGTGTTGGAGTAGAAGCATTTTCTTCACTGTTTTTCAGATAATAGCACCGGATCAGCTTGGCAAAATGGGCGAAAAGCTCAAACTGGGTGGCAGTTGGCTGGCTGTCAATAAAGTAGATGGTGATAAAACCAAGGAAAATGCCGTTATCTGCATGCATGGAAAGGACCATGATCGGGCAGTTCATATAGTTTGGCGGGTTTAATATGGTAGGAGTCTTGTACTGGAAGCCTTTTGCCATATAACCCATCTGGGCAAGACCATCTGTAAGCTCTTTAGAGTAATAGCCATTTTTCAGGATAAAGTCCAGCTTCTCGTGGGTGGGGGCTTCTAACAGGTTAGTGCCGATGACATTGTAGGAAGAATTGACCATGATCATGGCATTTTTTCCAAAGAAACGGCCGCCAATGGAGAAAAGGGACTGGTAATTCTGTTTGCGGAGGATAGCATTCTGCAGTTCGCCATCCCAGTTTAAAATGCGGTGAAAGCCGGTGTAAAGAGTGTTGACTATGGAAGCAAGAGAATGGTTTTCAGGGATCAGGATCAGATTTGCCTGATAGTTTTTTATATAAGAAGAAACGTCTTCTTTTTTTCCAATACAGATGATGCAGAAGTCTTTTAATTTTTCTGTATTAAAGGAAGAAATCTGGGTAGTTGTTCCTATGTAAAGGATGGATGGATCGTCGGTAGGATTATCCTGATCTAAAAGCTGTACACCAGAAAAATGGAAATTACATGTTTCAGGCAGAAGGGGTACAGGATCATAGTCTTTTAAAAGATCAAGAATAATACACTGAGCCAGCTTCATGGTAAATCCCCTTTCGTAAATAAATTAACAATGATAATGTGTGTAAAATACCCCATAATCTCATGAGGACAGAATACAACAAATACAGTATAGCAGAAAATGTGCAAAATTTCATGGTTATTTTGACCACAACAGCATATTTTGAAACACCCCTTTTTTGTAGGTGTAAACGTGTGAGAAATGAAGGGAATCTGTTATTATATTCACATAGAGATATGAAATACAAACATGCTCCTGGAACGCAGTTTACAACCGGGTTTTTGGAGTCCATAAAATATTCAAGGAGAAAGGTGGTAATCGTATGCTGGATACAGCGGCAGCAGGATTGGTATTAACAGGTGAGGATAAGGAAATCGTGGATATGGTCCATGACTTCGTTTTAAAGGAGGTTCGTCCAAAGGCAGCAGAGCACGATATTTCCGGCGAACTGGACTGGGATGCTTACAACAAGGCATTTGAAATGGGACTTGTATGTGCAGACCTGCCGGCAGAGTACGGCGGCCAGGGACTGAGCAATGTATCTGCAGCATGGATCCGTGAGGAACTGATGTATGGTGATGCAGGTTTTGGATTAACATGTGGAACCAACAACCTGGGCATCAAGCCGGTTCTGATCGCAGGAACTGAAGAGCAGAAAAAATGGTGTGTAGAAATTTTAACAAGCGATAAGCCGGGAAGAGATCCACGCTGGCCAAAGAAACGCAGCGGATTTGCAGCTTTTGCTCTGACTGAGCCGGAAGCAGGATCAGATGCAGGCGCATGCAAGACTACAGCTGATAAGATTTTAGATGAAGATGGAAATGTAAAAGAGTATGTTTTAAATGGACGTAAGTGCTTTATCACCAACGCATGCTATGCAGACTTTATGTGTGTAGTTGCTTCTATTGACAGAAGTCTTGGATACAAGGGACTGACCATGTTCTTAGTAGATGCACATCTGCCAGGCATCAGCATTGGCAAGCATGAGGATAAAATGGGTATCCGTCAGTCTGCTACCTGTGACGTATTATTTGAAGATGTACATATCCCTGCATCTGCACTGATCGGCAAAGAGGGCGAAGGCTTTAAAATTGCCATGAAGACTCTGGAGCAGGGCCGTGCAGGCGTAGGAAGCGGCTGTGTAGGCATTATGAAGGCAGCTATGGAAGTATGCGTAAAATATGCCCAGGAACGTACTACCATGGGCAAACCGATCTACAAGAACCAGGCTATTTCCTCCAAGATCGCAGATATGGAGATCGCTATTGAGACCAGCCGTGCAATCGGCATGAAGGTAGCAGCACTGTTAGATGCAGGTGATCCTTTAGCAGCAACTTTAGGCCCGATCGCTAAGTGCTACTGTTCAGATGCATTAAACCGTGTTACTACAGAAGCAGTCCAGATCTTAGGCGGATACGGATATATGCGTGATTACCCGGTTGAGAAGCTGATGCGTGATGCGAAGATCTTCCAGATCTTTGAGGGAACCAATGAGATCCAGAGAGTAGTTATCAGCGGCAATGTGATCCGTAAGAACAAAATTAAATAATACTCAGGATACATAAATGAAAGTAAGGCTGCCGCAAAATAGAAAAAATGTTTTGCAGCAGCCTTTATGTTCAGGACAATATTTTTCAGGAGAATATCTTTTTAAGAGGCCATTTTTGAGATGAGGAGGTTACTTTTATGTTAGATGAGTCTGCAGTTGGTTTATCCGTAGAACAGGATTTTTCCTATACCTGGAGAGATCTGATCCTTTATAATTTAAGTGTTGGGGCAAAGCAGGAAGAGCTGGAATATGTTTATGAAAGGGACTTAAAGGCAGTCCCCACCTTTGGTGTGATCCCATGTACAGCTACCTTTGGAACAGAGCCATATTCAGAGCAGCCGTTAATGCCTACAAAGAAGATCGAGGGACTGCGTTCTGATGGTACTTTACATATGGATCATAAGCTGGTGATCCACAAGCCTATCCCAAAAGAAGGAAAACTTCATCTGGAAAAGGTGATCAGTGCTGTATATGACCGGGGAGAAGGAAAAGGAGCTAAGATCAACGTAGATATTATTGCAAAAGATGGAGCTGGAGAGCCGGTATTTACCAATACCATGGGCTATTTAAACCGCTGGGCTGGTGGTTTTGGCGGGCCGAAGGTACCTCACAGCACGGTAGTGATCCCGGAAAGAGAAGCAGATTATCAGATCAAGGATGCATATCCGGAGAATGTGCCATTATTGTATCGTCTGACAGGTGATACTTATCCTCTCCATGCGGATCCTGCATTTGCGAAAAAGGCTGGTTTTGACCGTCCTATTGTTCATGGACTTTGCAGTTTAGGCTATGCCTGCCGTATGATGATCGGTGCATTATTTCCAGGAGAGCCGGAGCGCATGGTATCCATTGAGAACCAGTTCCGCGCAGTAGCACTGCCGGGAGATCATTTTACCCTTTGTGTATGGAAAACAGGGGAAAATGAAGCAATGTTCCGTATGGTAAAAGACAGTGATGGAAAAGCGATCCTGGATTATGGACGGATGACCTGGAAATAAAAAATTTAATAAAGAATTGAGAAAAACAGAACTCCAGAGAATGAAAATCCTGGAGTTTTGTTTTATGCAAAAGTAAAATGTCTTGTAATTTGCAATACAATGAATTACAATATGATTAACAGGAGGTGTTTAAAATGAAAGATTCAACTGTAAGCGCTCGCGTTGAAAATAATGTAAAGATTGAAGCAGAAGAAATTCTTCAGAAACTGGGAGTTCCAGTCTCTGTTGTGATCAATTCTCTTTACCGTCAGATCATTTATCACCATGGAGTTCCATTTTCATTAACGATTCCTTCAGAACCTCGAACCATTGATGTAATGACTAATGTTGAGCTTGATAAAAAACTTCAACATAGCTATGCACAGTCACTTGCTGGTGAAGGTCGGTCAATGAATGAAGTATTTGATGACCTGGAAAGGAGTCTTAAATAAGTGGACTCCTATGAAATTATTATTACGCCAGATGCAGAATCTGACCTTATTGAAATCAGGGATTACATTGCATATACGTTGTTAGTCCCGGAAGTAGCGCTAAATTACATTCGTGCAATTCGCAGCGCAATACAAAAGTTGACGTATATGGCTTCAAGCATTACTCCCATAAAACGTGAGCCTTGGCATTCAAGAGGTGTGCGAAAAATTAGCGCCAAAAATTTTTATATCTATTACAGAGCAGACGATTCCTCTGGTAAGGTGTATATTTTGAATGTGATTTATGCAAAACGTGATCAGCTCAAAGCATTGAAAAGAATGCGTCTAAATGATTAACAGAATTAAAAATCTTTAATTTATGAAACTCCCAGTGAGATAGAGATCTCTCTGGGAGTTTTGTTGTAAACAGATCAGTCATGCTGACGGATGATCCCTTCAGACAGATATTTCTCAATTTCTTCATCAGAATATCCGGCTTCTTTCAGGATAGATACAGTGTGTTCACCAAGCATCGGTCCGCGGTTAAATTCCGGGGTTCCCATGCGTTCGCTGCGCAGGCAGGTGCGTACCAGAGTTGCTTCCTGGCCATTGTCGTATTTCATCTTGTAGACGAAATCATTTGCAATTGCCTGTGGATCCGTAAGGACATCTTCGTAACGGGCTAAGATCTCACAGCAGAGGCCTTCTGCGCTGAAAATGTCATACCATTCTTTGGCAGTTTTTGTAGCGAAGATCTTCTCAAAACGCTCGATAACAGGACGACAGATATTTACATCATTAAACTGTGCCCTGGTAGCATAACGGGGATCATCTATCATATCGTCTGCACCAAGAAGGTGATAGAAAAGGGGAGTATCCCTGTTAAATACAACAACCTGAGGCATGAACCAGCGGCCGTCGCTGCATTTGAAAGGAGCACCAAAGGGACTGGAATTTTCTCTGCGTTTTGGCATTTTAAAACCATACTGGGAACCGGAAACAAGGATGTTTGCCAGCCATGCTGCAGTTCCGTAAAGGCTTAAGGAAACACGGTCGCCTTTTCCTGTCTGTCTTGCACTTAAAACAGCGGAAACAGTGGCAGCCATCATACCAAGGGCACAGGTGGTATCACCAAAGCCCATAGGCATGTAAACAGGATAGGTATCATTGCTGTCGCCATATACAGCCTGACTGTACATGAAGCCGCCTCTTGCCCAGAATGCAGTGTTGTCATAACCAGGTCTTCCGGCTTCTTCGCCCTTTGGACCATAGCCGTCTAACTGGCACATGACCAGTTTAGGGAATTTTTCTTTTAAAGTGTCGTAATCAAGGCCTTGTTTGCTCAGTGCTTCTGTTCTTAAATTGGTTAAGAATACATCGGCATCTTCTAACAGGCGGTATACGATCTCCTGGCCCTCTTTGGTCCTGGTGTCAATGCTGACAGCACGCTTGTTGGCGTTTAAGTTGTCAAAGATCGGGTCGAAATCATCATCTGCAGGAGCACCGATGGACAGCGGCCATTTACGGAAATTGTCACCGCCTTTTGTGTTTTCCAGCTTGATAACGTCTGCACCCCAGTCAGCCATCATACGTCCGCAGCTGGCAGAAGCTACCATAAGAGATAATTCCACCACTTTGACGCCTTTTAATGGTTTATATTGTTCCATATGCATTCCTCCATTACATTAATTTTATTTTGTTTTAGTTTCTTTGTCTATATAATATCAATCCCAAAAGAGAAATCCTATGGAATGGATTACGAAAGTAAAGAGAGCATGGGTGAGAAATTGTGGTTGTTTTAACCAGATTGTCTAAAAATAAACGGACTTTGGCATGACCTTTTTTGTATGAATTGCAGTTGTTGGAAAATAGGGAATTTTGGTATCTTAGATACAACAGATAAAAGGGTACAAAAGTGCTGGTCATCTGCCAGGCGGATGGTCATAAGAAGTATCGTAAAAGTATGAATAGTAAATCATGTACTCTCGGAATCTTTTTGTACTTGATTTTGCGAGAAGATTTTTTGTCAGTT
>UQJF01000098.1 GCA_900541315.1 uncultured Clostridium sp.
TGAGCTTTCATCTCGGTAATTGAATTGCCGAGGATTCCCGCTTATTGTCCTAAAATCCCCTTTCCATATATAATATACTGTGATGTGAGTGTCAAAAGTAAATTTTGCCGCTCACTGATGTAACCGGATTGCTCCATTGCTATGCAATTCCCGCAATTCTCATACTATGCTTAACTCTGTTAACATTTTATTAATCTATATGGAAATGTCAATGTTTATAATCTTAATTTTTAACTTATCATCCCATAATTACAGACTTTTCTATTGTTAATTTTTTAATCAATTTTTTCAAAACAACCACCTTTATTCTCCGGCCAGGTGCATTTTAATTCTTCCCGGTAATGATACCAGAGGACCTGTCCGTCTGTCATGGAAATCCCTATTTCTTTTATTCCGTCATTATCCAAATCTTTTAACTGGATCTTAAACATATCATCTGCCTCTTTTTCCGGCTCCCACAAAAGACTGCCCTCTCTGGCACCACTTGCACTGTCATATACGGCATAGCCATTTTTACCATCCAACGGGGAAAGACAGAAAATGAGAGTTCCTGCATCGTCCAGATGCAGATCTTCAGAGTACGCCCTGAACGTGCGCCAGTCATCACCGGCAATATCCGTTTCAAAATAAGGCTCTGTTTCCGGTTCCCGGATCTGGATACCATACAAAAGCCAGATCGTACAGATAAATAAAAATACGCTGATCAAAACCGGAACAATACCGGCAGCTGTGAAAATATGCCATTTTTTCTGCCCCGTCTTTCTGCTCTGGATCGTACCAGCAGCAATAAATCCTATTCCCAGCAATAATGTGGCCATTTCCAATAAAAACATTCATTTTCCCCCTCTTTCACCAAAATGTTCTCTCGGAATCTTTCTGTGCTTGATTTTGTGAGAAGATTTTTTGTCAGTTGTGCCCAAATTTCTGAGGCGTACGTTGATGAAATTTGAGTGCGACTGGCGGAAAATCGGCCACAAAAGCAAATGCAGGAAAGACTCCGAGAGGACATCAAAGATCACTTCACTGTTCTGTATATCTAAACTATACAGCTATTCTTTTGCGAAAAATATTAACCAAGGGTTAGTACATTGTTTTGTGAATTTCATTTCCTGCTGTACACATTTCCTCTTAAAGGCTATAATAGTTCTGGTAAATACAGATCTACAAGGGGGATTATTATGTACGATTTAAAAATGTTAGAAGAGATCAAAAGCCAGGAAGAGCGTATCCACTTTTCTTCTTTTGATTACAATGATGCCTATACACTGGGAACCATGCTTCGGGAACGGGGCCTGACCACTCCAAAGCCAATTGCGATCCGCATTGTTTTTGATGATATTATCCTGTATCAGTCATTCCTTCCGGGAACAGATGAAAGCAACAACCAGTGGATGAACCGCAAGCAGCACACAGTTGAACGCTGTCACACTTCTTCCCTGCGTGCAGCTGTTGAGCGCGAATTAAACGGCGCAAAAGAAAACTGGCAGCAGGATGAGTCCCACTATGCATTCTGCGGCGGCGGATTCCCAATTATTGTAAATAATGAGTTCCGGGGCATTGCCATGATCTCAGGTCTGCCTCATCTGGAAGACCACAGAAACCTGGTGGAAGTAATGGATCAGTTCTGCGCACAGAAAAACGCATAAGATCTATTCACCTTATCTGCGGATCACCTGGATTTCCTGCTCTGTGCCAAGATCCACAGGTTTAAAGGTATTTTCCAGACCTTCTGTAATATAAATCTGTCCGTTCTCATCTTCTAAAACAGCCTCATAATTCTGGTGACTGCGCCAGTGTGAGGCTGCTTTTTCAACCCCCATGACGAAAAGGGCCGTGGAAAGGCCATCGCACAGAAAACCGCTGTCGCTGATAATAGTCACGGATATCAGACCGTTTTTGGCCGGAGCGCCGGTTTTTGGATCCATGATATGCCAGTAGATCTGGCCGTCGTCGCCGGCAAAATAGCGTTCATAGCCACCAGAAGTAACCACTGCCTTATCTTTTACAACAACACCGCCCAGATAACGATTTTCTTCTGCTGCACGGATACCAATAAACCAGTCTGTTCCGTCTGTTTTTGTTCCAATAGTCTGGATATTTCCTCCTAAACTAAAAAGAGCAGAAGTAACGCCCTTTTCTTTCATCAACTTTGCCAGAACCTCTGCTGTATAGCCTTTTCCCACGCTTCCTAAGTCTACCAGCATATCCGGGGCTATGGTTACAGTGTCACCATTGATCTGGATCTTATGATAGTCTACACATGCAGCTAATACTTTGCGTTCTTCTTCATTAGGAATACGATGTTCACCTGTGGTGAAGCCCCAGGCTTTTACGACCGGGTAAGCTGAAATGTCTAAAGCGCCATCTGTATCTTTACACAGTTCAAGTGTTTTTTCCATCTGCTTAGCAATTTCCGGTGCAAACTTTGCTTCCTTTTTCTCGTTTAATTCCCACATAGGGCTGTTTTCTTTTGTCACAGAAAGCGCATCTT
This sequence comes from uncultured Clostridium sp., assembly GCA_900541315.1. GTDB lineage: Bacteria > Bacillota > Clostridia > Lachnospirales > Lachnospiraceae > Enterocloster. The sequence goes on from UQJF01000098.1 coordinate 2,492, forward strand.
CCAGTTCCTCTATTTTTTCCCTGACTTTTTCTTCTACTTCATCATTTCCGCCATAGAGCTGAAACTGCATCACCGTATCCATGGCAAATACTGTAAAATTTTTTTCATTTGATCCTGCCTCAGCACGCAAAACAGGGCGGTCGTATTTGACCGCCTCTGTTTCGGCTGTTTTGGGAGCTGTACTGCACCCGCACAACATCAGTGTCAGGATCACCAGACACCATTTTTTCAATTAGATTTCCCCTCTGTTTTGGTTACTTCAGAGTCTTCGGAAGCATTGTCAGATGCAGCAGTTTCGGAAGTTTCTTCCCTGGAATCTTCGGAGCTGTTGTCTTTAGAATCATCTTCCTTGGAATCCTCAGTCTTATTATCGCTGTTTTCTGTTTCAGACGGAGTTTCCGGTTCTTTGGTGGAATCCTCCTTAGATTCATCCTTGGTTTCATTCTTGGAATCATCCTTGGTTTCATCTTTGGTTTCGTCCTTAGATTCATCTTTGGAATCGTCCTTGGTTTCATCCTTGGTTTCTTCAGAAGATCCGGTCTCCTCAGCCTTATTTTCTTCATCTCCAGATGGAGTTACTCCTGAAGTTACACCGTTAGAACCGGTGGCTGCATTATCCTTGATTTTCTCATTAAATCCATCTTCCGTTGATTCCTGCTCATCTAACAGTTCTTCTTCTGCCTCTGTCTGATCTACCAATTTGCCATCTCTTATGTAAAATACATAAGTACTATATTCGCTATTCTTACTGTAGATGGTAACTTTGATCAGATCACCTGATTGGTAAGAATCAAAGCTGTCCTTAGCAAAATCAATATAATCCTTTCCATTTCCCGTACTCTCACTTTCAGGTGTTGTACCTACTTTAAACTGCTTATCTGATATGGAACCATAAATGCATTTCTCATATTTAAATGTTCCCACTATTATATAATCTATAGTACCAAGATAAGTATCTCTTGAAATATTATTTATCCTATCTACTTTAAAGAGTAAACGATATGCCTCATAATTGCCTGACCAGCTTTCTACGGAGACTGATCCAAAAGTAATATCGCTATTACTTTCAGTATCTCCGGTACTACCAGAATTGTCCTCCCCTTCGATCTGTACTTCAATTACCTGGCTCTTATATCCATCTGCATTAATCGTAAGTGTATGTGTACCCGCAGACAATCCAGATGTATCAATAGTGATCTCTGTGTCATTTACTGTTGTGCTAAGCTTTTCTTCCCCATACTTAACAGAAGTAATTGCTTTCAGATAGTCTGCATTGCCGGTCAGTGTCCACTTTGTCTTTTCCTTGATATTAAGCTGGCCAGTAAGCTGTGGGGCATCTTTATCTGCTGCAGGCGGATTAACATCCGTACCATCTTTCAGAACATAATTATTACCACTCTTAACTACATTAAAAGTCAAAGATTTATAGCCATCTGCATTAATTGTGATCTCTAATTCATCACTGTCTTTAAATGCACTGTCTTCTGTCAGGCAAAGGCGGTCATTTTTGCCACCATACACAGGATCACCGGTTACTCTGAAATTATTTTTTGAATTCCAGAAAGAACTAACTTTGGTATACGTTGTATCTCCAACTTTAATATCCTCTATATTAGCCAGATATGTCTCTAAAGCTACTTTTTCATCATCTGTTGTCCCTTTATTAAAGGTAACAGTATAATAAGCCTGTGCCATTATCTCTGCTTTTGTATATTCAAAGCTGAGCATCTCCGGCTCAAATGCAGTAGGATCTTCAACCCCTTCATCAACCACAATCGTAGTCCTCAGTGCTTCTGCATATCCCTTAGCCCGGACAGTCAGTGTGTGCTCTCCCGGTTTGATATTACCAATGGTCAGAGTCTTCTTATTCTCAGATACTGCATAATACGATGCATCGCTACTTTCAACACCTTTGGTATAAAGTGTATCATCATCCAAAGCTACAGACTGCAGATACTTTAAGAATCCGCCTTCAGAACCAGTTACTTCTACAGTTGCGTCTGCATAGAATCCCGGATCTTTTCCAAGTGTTCTCTTCTCTGAAACGTAGGATTTCTTATTGTCTTCATATTTTACTGACAGCGAAAGCCCTTCTTCCAGAATCTGATCGTATGTGACCTTAAATGCATTCATCTGATATCCGTCCGCTTCCACTGTGATCTTATATTCTTCTCCTGGTGTGAACAGACTCTTGTTCAGAGTTAAGATTCCATTTTCAACATCTACGCTATACTGTTCTTTTGTTAATCCGGTCCAGCTGCCATTGATCACAATGTTCCTGATCGCAGCCAGATAAGCCTTATCCTCATGGCTTAAGACCACGTCTTCATTTTCCCTGTTCCTGATTATTGTAAATGCACCAGCTGCAGGACGGGAGAAATCTCCTTTATTCTGAATCTCACCTAAAAGTCCATCCTCCAGAACTTCTTTTGCAGCAGCGGGACTGTTATTCCATACAACTCCTTTTGTCTTGTAATCCTCAAAGGGGATAATTCCTGTGGTCTTGCTGCTTTCTACTGAATGGATATAAGCAACCCAGTCATAATACTGGTCGTCTTTATCATTTTTATTAAATGCAGCATCTACACCGGCCATTTCATACCACCAGTCTATAACCGCTTCAGACTCTGTAGTAGATTTTCCAATTTCTTCCAGAATATTTGCATTTACAAGCAGATCCGTATCAAATACCAGATTTGCAGAAACAGCCATACTGCCAGAATCGCTTTCGCCGGAGCCGCTGCTGCTGCCGGAACCAACAGAAGCAGTGGAAATACCATCAAATGAATACTGCACAATACCCATTTCATCCTTAGATGGAACACTCTCTCCCTTAGTTACTGTAAACTCTACAGAAGCTGATTTGAAACCATCTGCATAAACAGTCAGTTTATAATTGCCTTTATATTTAAAATGATCCACATTATCATTATAAATGACAAACAGATCCTGACTGAACAAAAACCAGTCGTTGATCTTGTCTAATTCTACAGTTTCAGTTGGTCCTTCCAGAACCACACGATTCACCGGTGTCTCTATTCCGTATACCATATTTTCAACCTGGAAATGCAGGTTCACACCAGACTGTGGGGTCTCTTTCAGTTTAAAAACAGGTGCCTGTGCATTTACTACATGGATCGGAACCAGTGCAGATGTACCTGACTTTGACTCTACGCGGACATAGTATCTTCCATTATTTGTAAAATTGCTCTGTCCTGTCTCAATGGTCAGCTCACCTACACGGCCCTTTCCATGAGGTACATTTTTTGCACGGTCAAATACCAGATTATTGTTGATCGTATTTTTATTTTCATTATACTCTACCAGCTGAAGACGATTGATACCATCAAACCACTCTTTCTCTTCATCGGTATTGTAGTTAAACATAATAGTTACGGTTGCTTTACCATCTTCACTTAATTCTGCATCTGGTGAATATGCAGGATGGGCTGCCGCCTTTTTACCAAGTGCAAATGTGGTTTTGGATGGTGAGTATCTTACAGAACCGTCATCTGCATAATTGGTCAGATAGTAATCCCAAAGTGCTACAGGACCATGAGCCAGGATCTTCTCCGGCAGATAGTTACTTCCTGTATAGATCACGCCATTCGCAGCTTCATCATCTAGGGAAACTATCTGTGTTCTGGCAGGATCTGCTGCATTGCTTACAGTCAGTTCAGCCGGAGGCTTAATAACAGCCAGTTTACAGATGCTTCCATCGTCAGTTACATTAGAAAGTGCAGATGTTACATCTACACCATCTGCGTATACCTTGGTGTTGCCTGCATTATAACCATCCTCAAATGCTACGGTGATCCACCAGCCGAGGGAATTTACCTCAACCAGCCCCGTCTCATCTTCCTTTACAAATACAGCCTTAGTCTGGTCTGCACTGCTATTAGAATTATTATTACTATTATTGTTTGTATTGTTGCTGTTGTTGCCATTATTGCTGTTATTTGTATTATTGCTGTTATTATTGTCTCCAGTCCCATTACGATCAGATACGTTGCTTCCTGCATTAGAGTTGCCAGAACCGCTACGGCTGCTTCCGCCACCACCATTTCCACCCCTGAGGCTGGTTTCTGATCCTTTGGTATTCCTGGATGGATCGCTTGCAAATCCCTTTCCTTCTACCACTTGCACCTTACCGTTGCCATCTATCCACTGACCGGCTGCGTTTACTTTGTAACCATCTGGAGTTACACCATCTGCAAACATTTTTCCGTGGTTTTCGCCTGCAACAGGTTCGAAATAGTAGCTGCGTCCATCAACCCACTGCCAGCCGGTAACTGCTGCACCTTCGGTGCTGTCTGTTGTAGTATTGAAAAAATACCAGCTTCCTTTTGCATCCTGATACCAGCCGGTTGTCATTTTTCCTTCTGTTTCATCTGGATTTGCATTAAAATAATACGTACGGTCATTCATGCGCAGCATGCCAGTTTCCATAAGTCCGTTCTCTGGCTGCAGGTAATACCAGCCGCTTGCAGTCTGGATCCAGCCTGTTGCCATCTCTCCTGATGGCTTTCTGAATTTCCATCCTTCTGCTTCTTTCACCCAGGTTCCTGCCTGAAGCTGTGATTCCCCCGTTGCCTGAGCGCCGAAAGCTGTGCCTGCCTGCAAAGCTGCAGCCGCAAGCAACATAGTTAACAACGTTTTTGCTTTTCCTGTTTTTCTCATAAGTAAAAACTCCTCTTTTTATAATGACGTTTGCTTAAACTCACATGTCGAGTTAGTTTATACTAACATCATTTTTTAGTCAACACTAAGGGGCGGTTTCACCATGATAAGATTTGTCAACAACAACACATATATGTAATCGGAAATATTTTTTTCAGGAAATACGACTGGCTGACCATCATTATAGTTTATAGAGAATAATGATAAATCGGCTTAAATAAAGGATCTGGCTGAATTCATTTGAAGAAATGCACACATAAGATCAACAGAAAAAGGGCTGCAATCAGCAGCCCGTATATTATCAGGAATCTTTCTCAGATTTAAAATTTTTGTGTTTTTATATAACAAACCCAGCAATTGTAATTCATTATTTTTCAAGAAGATTGCGCTCCATTTTCTCCCTAAGCTCCCTGGTGGTTGCTTCAATATCTTGTGCTGCAAAGATACCTGATACAATGGCAGCTCCCACTGCACCGCTTCCTTTCAGCTTTTCAATATTGTCCAGGCAGATACCTCCGATAGCTACTACCGGAATAGATACGGATGCACAGATAGCCTGCAGCTGTTCCATGGTCATTGGACGGGCATCTTTTTTGGTAGATGTGCCAAATACGGCACCACTGCCTAAATAGTCAGCCCCCTGTGACTGGGCTTTTAATGCCTGTTCTACCGTTTTGGCTGTGACTCCCAGGATCTTGTCCGGTCCAAGAAGCTTTCTGGCAAGACCGGCATCCATATCATTCTGCCCTACGTGAACACCGTCTGCACCACAAAGTCCAGCCAGTTTTATATTATCATCAATCAGGAGAGGAACATTATATTTTTCTGTAAGAGCACGCATTTTTTTCGCCTCTTCCAGATATTCTTCCACATTGTCATCCCGCAGTCCTTTTTCACGAAGCTGCACCATGGTAGCGCCGCCCTTTAAGGCTGCTTCCGTCTGTTCATAAAGGCTCATACTTCCGGTCCAGGACCGGTCGGTTACTGCATAGATCAACAACTGGCTTTTGTCAAATTTCATGTTTCTCTCCCTTTCTTGTGTCTGCTCATGCCCACTCGTGAACCCGCACTTACACGCTTTACTGCCTGCTTACGCAGGCTGTTCACTGGTCAATGGCCCATTATATCATTCATCAAAAATGCTTACGATCTCACCGTCTAAAATACGATTCATATTTTTTACAGCACAGAAGTTGCCGCACATAGAGCAGGTATCTTCTTTTTCCGGCTTTGCAGATGCTCTGTAGTTTCTTGCCTTTTCCGGATCAATAGAAAGCTCAAAGGTCTTTTCCCAGTCAAGTTTCTTTCTTGCTATTCCCATCTGACGATCCCACTCAGAAGCGCCTTTGACACCTTTTGCAATGTCAGCTGCATGAGCTGCGATCTTGGAAGCGATGATACCTTCTTTTACGTCATTCAGATCCGGCAGTCTCAGATGTTCTGCTGGTGTTACATAGCATAAAAATGATGCTCCGTAGGTTGCTGCGATCGCACCGCCAATAGCCGCTGTAATATGATCATATCCTGGTGCAATGTCTGTAACCAGAGGTCCTAACACATAGAACGGAGCTCCCTTGCAGATGCTCTGCTGGATCTGCATATTGGCTGCGATCTGGTTAAGAGGCATATGACCTGGTCCCTCTATGATCACCTGGACATTCTTCTCCCAGGCTCTTCTTGTGAGCTCACCTAATGTTACCAGCTCTTCGATCTGTGAAACATCGGTAGCATCTTCTAAGCATCCCGGACGGCAGGCATCACCTAAGCTGATGGTCACATCATATTTCTGGCAGATATCCAGGATCTCATCAAAATGCTCATAATATGGATTTTCCTTTCCAGTCATTTCCATCCATGCGAAAATAATGGATCCGCCTCTGGATACAATGTTCATAAGACGCTTATTCTGCTTGAAACGCTGGGCAGTTGAACGGTTAATGCCAATGTGGATGGTCATAAAATCCACACCATCCTGCGCATGCATTTCCACGATCTTTAACCACTCTTCAGTAGTAATGTCCTTCAGTGCCTTATGATAGTATACCACTGCATCATAAATCGGTACAGTACCAATGATGGCCGGACACTCAGCAGTCAGCTTTCTTCTGAATTTCTGGGTATCGCCCCATGAACTTAAATCCATAATGGACTCTGCACCCATTTTTACTGCGTCATTTACTTTCTGCAGCTCCATATCCAGATCTTTACAGTCTCTGGAGGTTCCAAGATTTACATTGATCTTGGTCTTTAACATGGAACCGATACCATTAGGATCCAGGCATTTGTGGTTTTTATTTGCAGGAATGGCTACTTTTCCCTCTGCCACCAGCTGCATTAACTGCGCTGTATCCATCTGCTCTTTTTCTGCTACTGCCTGAAGCTCCTTTGTAATAATTCCTTTTCTGGCAGCATCCATCTGTGTTGTGTAGTTCATTTTCATTCTCCTTCACATCATATTTTTCCACAGAAAGGGCACCCGGACGGAATGTTTTCCACATTTACTGCACATATTTCTGCTGTGTATGTTGATCATCAGTCTTTACGCAGAAAAAAGAAAACGGTCCGCCCACATAAGGAACGGACCGCAAAATATACGTATTATACATAAATACAATATGCGACACATTATTTCCCTACGTTGGCATTACCCACATCAGGTACAATAGGTCGAAGTTTGATTACTTCCTCTCAGCCTGCTTCACAAGCTCCCTGTTCGCATTCAGAATAACATTTATTGGTAAAAATTGTCAAGTTGTTTATTACTGTTCACCTGTTGCATGATCAGCAGCTGAATTTGCTGATTGTGCGCTGTCTTTTTTTCTGTTATAGTGGTTAGCATAAACTTACTGTTTACTGTACTTCAGGGAGGAACCTATGGAATTACGTCAGCTGGAATATTTTATGATCACATGTGAAAAAGGCAGCTTTAATCAGGCAGCAGAATGTCTTTATACTACACAGCCTAATGTGAGTAAAGTGATCAGTTCTCTGGAAAAAGAGCTGGGACGGCCTCTTTTTGAGCGCAGCAGCCGGGGTATCCACATTACCCCTTACGGTGAAACAGTCCGGGAATATGCCCAGAATATACTGCATAATGTAAGCCTGATCAACTCATTGACTGATCACAATCAAGGTCAAAAATTCAGTCTCGCTACTTACCCCAGCAATATGATCTCCCGCCTATTAACAGATTTTTACAAAGAAATGGGAGATTCTTACATTGTGGAACACTTAGAAGGCACTGTGGAGGAGATCAGCAACCGGGTAGCCCAGGGGCTTTCTGAAATTGGCATCGTTTATATTGCGCAAAAGCAGCTCCACCAGTTCCAGCACATTCTGTCCCACAAAAAACTTAAATTCGTTCCTCTCGACAGAAAAGAAGCCTGTGTTTATGTAGGCCCCAGGCATCCCCGCTACCAGGATGACAGCATTGACTTTCAAGAGCTTTCCTCTCTTTCCTTTGTAAGGGGTGTAAGGGATTTTTTCTCCGTAGAACACCACTTGAACCATGTAAGCCTTGGAGCAATCAGCACAGAGCAGCTCCACTACGCCGTTTATACCAACAGTGATCACCTGACCATTAACCTGTTATTAAACACGGATATATGCAGTCTCGGCATCAATTTCCTTTATGATCAGTACCGCCAATATGATGTCCGGCAGCTGCGGATCAATAACTGTGAGCCTTTTCTCCTTATTGGCTATATCTGCCCGGATCATGCAAAATTAAGCAAAGCCGCTGAATGGTTTATCAGCCATTTTAAGGATATCCTGTAGATTTTTTAGTTCAGTTATAACATTTTGGAATAACTAAGCCCCTCCAATTTCATCAGTAGTAAGTCTTGACTAACCTATGTTATACTCTCTATCGTTCGTTTCAGGCGAATGAACAAACAACATTATATTTTATATCCTCTCAGAGTCTCGCAAAATCAAGTACAAAAAGATTCCGAGAGTACATTTCTTACAACAGGAGGAAACTTATCATGAAAAAAAGATGGGGCACAATGCTTCTGGCAGGTCTCTTAGGCACCGCCTTATTAAGCGGCTGCGGTTCATCCGCTTCTGACTCTGCATCTTCTGCTGCAGATCCTAAGCCTTCAGAAACTACCACTACAGCTGAAGGTACAAAAGAAGACCTGATCTTCGTAAACTATCGCGATATCCGCGATTTAAACCCACATTTATATGCCGGCGAAATGTATGCCCAGGAAATGTTATACGAAGGCCTGGTCAATATTACCGCTGACGGTTTTGAGGGCTGCCTGGCAGAAAGCTGGGATGTCAGTGAAGATGGTAAAGTATATACTTTCCACATCCGTTCAGGCGTAACATTTTCAGATGGTGAAAAGTGTGACGCATATGCCATCAAAGCAAACTTTGACGCGATCCTGGAAAATAAAGACCGCCATACCTGGCTGGAAATGATGCATCTGTTAGTAGGAGTAGATGCTCCAGATGAAAATACCTTTGTGATCGAATTATCTGAACCATATTATCCTCTTTTAACAGAGCTTGGCGTGACCAGACCATTTGCCATGATCTCACCGAAAGCCATGAAAAACGGCAGCACCAAGGATGGGGTAGAAGCCTATATAGGTACCTGTCTCTTATACACATCTCCGAGCCCACGAGACGGAGCTACATCTC
>UQJF01000099.1 GCA_900541315.1 uncultured Clostridium sp.
ATTTCGTTTTCGGTGTTCGGCGTGTCAATAAGTATAAATTGCTTATTTGTGCGAGTACAAACGCAATTTATACTTTTGACACTTACATCATATTGATCCAATACTGACTGTGCCAGATATGGTTCAGCCTGAATATTCGTTACAGTCCAGCCATTACGAATATTTTGCTATTTTAAAGCCCGGTTTTGCCGGGCTTTTTTTCACAGTAAGAAATTTTTATGATCTGTTTAATTTCTCGGCTGGATCACGCTTTTTCCATTGTCAAAAGACGGATTAAAAGCATAGAAATTTTTGCTGTCTAACTTCTCCTGGGTGATGCGCAGGGCTTCACCAAAGCGCTGATAATGAACGACCTCACGCTCTCTTAAATATTTAATAGGCTCACATACATCATAATCAGTCACTACACGAAGGATATTGTCATATGTGGAACGGGCTTTCTGTTCCGCAGCCATATCTTCATGAAGATCCGTGATAATATCTCCCTTACTCTGGAACTCGCAGGCATTAAAGGGCACTCCACCGGCTGCCTGGGGCCAGATCCCGGTAGCATGGTCAATATAATAAGGGCCAAATCCCTGTTCTGCCAGCTGTTCAGCTGTTAAATTACGGGTAAGCTGGTGGATAATAGCCGCCACGATCTCCAGATGGGCCAGTTCTTCTGTACCAATATCTGTAAGGACTGCCTTGCATTCCTTGTATGGCATGGAATAACGCTGGGAAAGATAACGCATGGATGCACCCATCTCCCCATCCGGGCCACCATACTGACTCATTATAAACATCGCCATTTTCGCATTTGGCTCTTTAATATTTACAGGAAATTCCAGTCTCTTTTCATAGATCCACATTAATAACCGCCTCCTTCCCATGGCCACGGGTCATCTGTCCAGGACCAGTAGACTGTATCTTTTGCATTTTCAGCACGTAACGGCCCATACTGGGCTTCGTAGGCATTTCTGGCATCTGCATATGCCTGTGACATCTGCTTTAAATAGGCAATGGCCTGAGAGTCACAGGGATGTGTATCCAGATAGAGATTTGCCTCTGTTACTGCAAAACCAGCCTGATTTACTGCCATAAGCAGGGCATCCCTTGAAGTGTTGTTCATCTAACTGCACCTCCCTTTATCAAAAGCCAGGTCCAGTTCTGAAAAGATGGTTCCCTGGGCTAATCCCCGCTCCGGACCATAAGGGTTCTTCCACTGCTGCCATGGCACATAGGCCATTGCCAGCGGATAATCTTTTTCTAAAACTCCCGGCATACTTCCCGGACAGAAAGCATTGCCCTCCAGTCCCGGCATGTAGTTCCATCCGAAATCTCTGTTATTTTCCCAATTATTTCCATTTTGCGGCACCTGCATGGTTGCGTCATTTGCCGGCAACCGTCCGGTTCCATTATTTGCTGGCATTATCTGAGGCATCTGCCCTGCCATCCCATTTTCCGGCATCATCCGGGGCGTCTGTCCTGTCATCCTATTTTCCGGCATCATCCCATCATTCATCGGGTTTCCCATCTGAGGATACCGGATTACGTTTCCCGCCTGCATTGCCGGATCCAGGCAGCTTCTCACAGACTGGTTCTGGTTTCCGGATACCTTACGGCACCGGCCGCTGCAGCCGCAGTCACTATATTTCATATCTGTATATGGCTCCATATCAATTAATATCTCCTTTTCTTTTCCCTATTAATTTATGTAGTCCTGCTAAATGCTGTTACAACCGCTGCCATCTTTTCCTGTATACCACTGCCCTTTCCCACATTCTGTTTTTTCTCCATTATCTGCACACATTGTCCCTCTGTCCCATATCTTATAGTACAAACATATCAAAGACAGCACTTACCGGTGCCTCTTTCCTGTGTTTAAGCAATCATCAGTAAGTAATTAAAAGGAGCGTGGATTTATGTGTTGGTTTGGATATAATAATCGCTGGAACAATGGATGCAATGGCTGGAATAACGGATGCAGCGGCAGTTGTGGACGTTGTAATAACAACGGATGCGGCGGCAGGAATTCCTTCCGCGAAGGCTTCCGCCAGGGATACTGGCAGGGATACAATGATGCACTGTGGAACCGCGGCAGCTGTGGCTGTGACCATGATGGCGGCTGTGGCGGATGCGGCAGTAACCGTGATGGCGGCTGTGGCGGATGCGGTGACAGCTGCAATTAGCCCATATGCTCTCATGCCTCTCCCGGCATGACCGAATACGATCCGGTATAGATCTGCTTAGACAGGTATGAAAAGAAGGGCCTTGGATCCTTGATGAATCCAAGGCCCTCTGACCGTCCGTCTTAAATATGTATTTTTTACTGATAAGCGCTTTTCTCATATTAAAACCCAGTCTTATTTTGACGAAAATCCCTAGTGTTTTCCACTTTAGGATGGTAGAATCAAACAAAGAATGTTAAATTGCAGGTGGGATATGTTACATATGAAATTAAAAATCACGGCTTTTATAACATTAGCAATGTCTTTGGCAATGACAGGTACAGTATTTGCAGGAACCTGGGAAAATGGTTCAGGTGAAAATTCTCAAAGATGGAAATACAATTATGGAAATGGAACTTATGCACAGAATAGCTGGCAGTGGATCGACGGTAATAATGACGGAATAGCAGAATGTTATTATTTTGATGCTGATGGATGGATGTTGTCAGATACCATTACATCAGATGGTTATCAGGTTAATGAAAATGGTGCCTGGGTAAAAGATAATAATGTACAGACTAAATCTTTAAGTAATGAGCAACATACAAATCTTACAAATGCATCAGATGGTACATATTATCTATACAAAACAGATGTTTACGATTATGAGACACAAGCACAATTATTAAAGGGAAAGGAAACCGACAGCGCATCTTCTTTACAGGAATTTTATGATTGGGGAAAAAGCCGCAAATTTATTTTATCAGCATCATGGGATACACAAGTTGATCAATTAACTATTAAAAACACTTCAGATGCAGGTGCAGATATACAGCCAGCCGGTGTTGACTCAAGAGTGGCCGAACATGTCCGTGAAAAACATTATGAACATATAGGAGATCAGTATATATATACTTCTCCATACAATTCGGATTATCATGAATATATTCGTTTTTTTGATAACAATACATTAGAAGTCAGACATAAAATGACCATTCTGGTTTCCTCAGGCCCTAAGATAGTTTTTGCGTATTTTGATGTTGTTCAGTATTTTAGAAAATAATAAAACAACTTATTTAAAAAAATGTACTTAAATATCTGTTATCGATTTTAACATAGAAAAAGAGCTGGCTTTTACACTAGCTCTTTTTCATTTCAGCAGCTTTTCGCTGACTCCAGTTTCTTAATCATCTTCTTCCGGTGCCAGCTCAGTAGTCTCTACCTTCGGCGGCATCAGCTTGGAGAATACTACAAATCCAATGAACGCTGCAACCAGACCCGGGATGATCGGCTGGCTAAACTTAATACCAAACAGCACACCCTTGGAAATATGCTCCAGATATACAACTACAACAGTTCCCGCAAGTAAGGAAGCAATAGTTCCTGCAGTAGATGCCTTCTTCCAGTAATGTCCCATAACATATGGGAAGAAAGAGCCTGCTGCACGTAGGGTAAAGCAGAACATTAAGATAGAAACAATACTCTGGGTGTTAAACAGTGCAATGAGCATAGATGCCACACCTACCAGACACATTACGATCTTAGTAACCTTCATAACAGACTCACTGGATGCATCAGGTTTTAATACTGCTTTGTAAATATCATTTGCGAAAATGGAACCTGCGCCAAGCAGATCAGAGTCAGAACTGGACATGGTAGCGGAAATGATACCAGCAAACAGCAGTCCGCAGATCAGGGCCGGCATTGTGTTAATAGCCAGAACCGGAAGGGCGTAACGTGCACCTACAGAAGCAAACTGCTCGGAACTGAACTTACCCATATTGATCAGCGCTAAAGTAATGATACCCAGGATAGTCGGTATAAATGCATAAATAAAGTTGATCAGTGCTGCCAGCCATGCACCGCCCTTTGCTGCCTTCTCGTCTTTTGCAGCATAAAAACGGGATACTGCTTCCTGTCCTACAGAGAAGGTTGCGGTATACATGATCACAAGGGAAATAATGCCAAATAAGTCATAACCCTCAAACAAGTTCATTGTTCCTTCTGGAATATTTGCAGAAATACTGCTCCAGCCGCCTGCATAGTTCATAGCAAAAGGAACTGCAATGATCATGCCAATGACGATCAGGAATACCTGTACAAAGTCAGTCAGGGTAACGCTCCACAGACCGCCCATGATGGAGTACACAGTAACTACCACTGCTACAATAATAACTGCTACCTGATAATCAATGTTTAACATGGTAGAAAGAATTACTGCAGATGCGATGAACTGTCCTGCAGTCAGACCTACCAGCGGAAGCAGCATGATCACAGCAGTGATCAATCCGCACTCTTTGCCATATCGTCTGCGGAAATACTCTGGAACAGTCTTAACAGTTGCCGCACGGAATTTCGGAGCAACAAAGCTTAAGATGATGAATGCAATACCCATGGTTGTAATATACCAGGATGCGCTCAGACCAAAGCCTGACATACCATTCTGGACAACGCCGAGAGAACTGCCGCCGCCGATCTCCGTTGCTGCCAGCGTTCCAGCCATTAAAAACGGTCCCAGTCTTCTTCCGGCTACCATAAAATCTGTGTTGCTCGTGATCTTAGTGGAAGAATACCAGCCGATCCACAGCATGAACAGCAGATACACGATAACAATCGCAGTGACCAATAAATTTGTACCCATACACATACCCTCCTGTAATATTTGACAACCCTGATAAAAAGTTGTATAAATTATTTATGTTTTTAGTTTACCACAGGTTTGATGTGTGCAAAACTTCCAATTCTGCAAAAACAGGACCAAATATGCAACCAGGAGATACTGCCATGCTGAAAATTGCCATATGCGACGATACAAGAGAAGAACGAAAGCTGGTGGAACAATACACAAAGCGCTATTTTGAAGCCAGGAAACAGCCGGCTGAATTTGAAATTTTTCATTCCATGCAGGATGTCCTGGACACTGACAGAGCCTACGATCTCTACCTTCTTGATGTCCTGATGCCTGGAAAAAGCGGCATTCAGGGTGCGGCAGATCTTCTGAAATTATATGGGGATCCAGTCATCATCTTTATCACCTCTTCCCTGGAATCCGCGGTAGACAGCTACCGTGTCTGTGCTTCCGGTTTTCTGTTAAAGCCCGTACACTGGGAGGACTTTGAAGAAACCATGGACCGTGTTTCCAGACAGCGCCTTTCCCTGCCTCAGGCCAGTCTCTCCGTCATAGTAAACCGGGTTCCGGTGGAGCTTGCGCTGGAACGCATCTCACATTTTGAAAACCGGCTTCACAAAGTATATGCCACCTTGACTGACGGCAGTGTTATTCCTTTAAGCCAGAAGCTTTCCGCGATCCTGGAATCTGTAGCAGAACAGGAAATTTTTCTGCGCTGCCACCAGAGTTACATTGTCAATCTGGCACATGTCCGCACACTGGAGGATACCTTCTTCCAGATGGAAGACGGTACTTCTATTCCCATTTCCCGTGCTTTTTACAAGGAGGCCAAAAATGCCTACTATCATTACCGCCTGCGTTAAAGGAGAACCTTACTTATGAACGATGCCGCCTGTGGTATTTTCCAGAATCTGATCAATCTGTCTGTACGTATGATGCCCATCTTTCTCTGTCTGGAACCAAAACAGAAAAACAGAGAAACCATCGCCGCCTGCTCTGTTTATCTGTGGGTCATCATGATCTTTACCCAGTCCCTGTTTCATATCTCCGACCGCACCTTTTGGATCTTCCAGGGCATTTTTTCATGCCTTTTTTTTCTGCTGCTCCTGATCTTTTTCCAGGGATCCGCAGTAGAAAAGCTGTTCTTTTACCTGTCTGCCTGGATGCTTGCAGATCTTTCTTCCTTTCTGAACCACTTTACAGCCTGGTGTTTTTACACACTGCTTCCATTATCCCAGGAACAGCTCTGCACACTTATCTCCCTGCTCAATGCCTCACTTTGCTGCCTGTTCGTGCATTTCTGGATGAAAAAGCGGGCAAGGGAGATCTTTGGAAGTCTCTCCCCCCGCTTTTCCCTGCTGCTGGCCGCTTATCCGGCGCTGTTTCTTTTTATCCAGCAGCTTGGCGAACGCGCCCTGTTTCCTTATGGTATTCCATCTGGTCAGAGCCATAGCCTCCTCCTCTTCTTTCTCATTCTCTGCATCAGCCTGCTTCTGCTCTATACACTGACCTTAAACAGCACTTCACAGATTGTGAAACGTAAACAGACTGAAGAAGAACTGACCTTTGCACGCCAGATGATCAGCAAACAGCGGGAACACTACAACCAGACTCTGGACTATATTGAACAGGTCCGCATCATCCGACATGATTTCCGGCATCACATCCATGCCCTGCTCTACATGGACAAGGAACAGCAGGTAAAATATTTAAAAAACCTTCAGAAAGAGTTAGAGACTTCCGAACAGAAAACCTTCTGTGAAAATCAGGCTGTAAACGGACTGATCCAGGAATATGCAGCACGGGCTGAAAAAGCCGGAATCTCCTTCACCGCCCGCCTGGATCTGTCTGCCCACATCCCCATTGATGACCTGACCTTGTGCATCGTCATAGGAAATCTTCTGGAAAATGCCATGGAAGCCTCGAAAAAGATGACCAGGGATCCATTCATCCGTATTCAGGCCCGCATGGACGGTGAACACTTGCTTATGCTGGTAGAAAATGCCTATAACGGTACCATTCATGAGAAAAACGGAAAGATTCTTTCCAGTAAAAAAGACGGGGGGCTCGGGATGCTGAGTATCCAGCGTATCCTGAACCGCCCCAAAGACGAATTTGATATTTACTTTAATGATAATACATTTACCGCCATGGTCCGGATTGGTATTGATCCGGCTATCTGCCGTTAAACGGCATGTTCTTCCAGGCCACAGGGATGATCATCTGCATCATCAAAGTTTCCTCCAAGGCGGCATCGATGATCATTGCTGTGTATTTCCATGGGCATCCGTTCTATGAGCGAGAAAAACCTTCATGGCTGCGATCTGTCTAAGCGCATCATCCCGTCCCAGCTCATAAACTTCCTTAAGCTTCTTTTGGTCTGCCTCCATGCGTCCGATGGACAGCGGAACGCTTGGGCGGATTACAAAGATCTTTCCTTCTTTTTCCCATTTTTCAATCTCATCTAATGTATGATTATACACATCCGGGCGTTTGTATACAGCTTTTACAAATTCCGGATATTTCCTGTATACAAGCTTTGTCAGACTGATCCCTTCTTTTTCCTTCCTGTATCCCTTATGGCGGGTCAGTACCACTACATCCTTGTTATATCCCATTTTTGCAAATGCCTTTACCGGGATACTGTCTGTACAGCCACCATCAAGAAGCTTCATTCCTGCTGTCTTTACGATTTTTGAAACAAGAGGCAGTGACGCGGAAGCTCTCATCCGGTCTATCTCCTCCTTCATATCTGTAATAGGAAGATACTCTGCTTTTCCAGTCTCTACATTACTGCAGCCTACATAAAACTTTGTATGGCTTTTCTTAAAGGCCTCGTAATCATAAGGATCCAGCTTTTCAGGCAATGTATGATAGCAGAATTTTTCCTCTGCAATGTTGCCGGTTAAAAACAGGCTCCGAAAGCTCATAAAGTGCCAGTTGCGGCAATACTTCATATAATACCGGATGCTTCTGCCCTTCTGTCCTGACACAAAGGAACAGCCATGGATGGCACCTGCAGATACTCCGATCACACCATCAAATGTAATGCCGTTTTCCATAAATACATCCAGCACTCCGGCCGTATAAATACCTCTCATACCGCCGCCTTCTAACACCAGTCCTGTCTTTTTTTCTTTCATAATCTATTCTTCCGGCTCTGAAACCGGCTCCTCTTTCTGTTCTGTCTCTTCTTCTGTCGTATTTTCTGTTTCTGTCTCCTGGACCACATTTTCTGCTGCTTCCGTCTTTTTTTCCTCTGTGGTCTCTTTTACAGGCTCTTTTGCTGTTTCTTCCTGGACAAAATCATCCTCTGTCACAGCAATGTGCTGTTCCTCTGTCCCATCTTCTTCCTTCTGGATCGGTGTACCGCACTTACTGCAGAAAGAATCACCCTTTTTCACAGCAGCACCGCAGCAGGGACATTTTTCCGTAGTATCCAGCTGGCTGAGTTTTTTCTCTAACTCTGCCACATGAACCATGGCACTTTCGATCTCCGGGAAGAATATTTTGTATTCATCTTCCGAATCATCTCTGTGGTTTTTAAAATACACTGCACCAATTGCAGCATACAGTTCATTGATCTTCTGCTTTTCCCCCCGGATCTGGGCCTTTAACTGAAGCACCTGTGCAGCATCTTTTGCCTTTCTTGCAGCTTCTTTTCCATAACCGGTCAGATTTTTACTGATCTCATCAAAGAATGTCATACTGTTCACGCTCCTTCTTCTTTTTCGCTCATTATAGACCATTAGAAACAGGAATGTCAACGGCAGAAAAAACAGCGGATATAAGATCTCAATTTCCCATATCCGCTGTTTTTGATCTTCAAAAAAGCCACTTTTTTAATGCTTATAAAAGCTTATGCAAGTTTTTCTTCATTACTATGTTTTAATTCAGCCTTCTTCTGGAACAGTTCCTTACCAGATGTGTATACAATGATCACACCAAGGACCATTAACAGGATGGCAATGATCAGCTGCAGTCCTTCTACCATAAATACAGCAGTTCCTGCGCCAAATGCATTGACTAGGGCAATTGTTCTTTCAACCAGTGCAGTAAAGGTTACGCAGAGCATGATGATCAGTGGCGGGAACAATGTCTTGTTCTCTCTTCCTGTCACCTTTAAGAATACACATAAAGTGATCAGTACCAGGGCACTTAACAGCTGGTTTGCACTTCCGAACAGAGGCCAGATATTTGAATATCCGATCTTTGTTAAGATAAAGCCGCATACCAGAGTAATAACAGTTGAGAAATATTTATTGCAGAATAACTTTCTCCAGCCTTCTGCATGTTCCATATCATCTACACTGAACAGTTCCTGGAAGGACATACGTCCGATACGTGCTACAGAGTCAAGGCTTGTAAGCGCCAGGGCAGATACACACATAGTCATAAAGCACTGTGCTACATAAACCGGGATACCGAACATTTCCAGGAAACCTGCAACACCTGCAGAGAAGATCTGGAATGGGGTTCCTGTTGCAGCAGTTCCGTCAGCAGCTGCAGCAGCACCTGCTACGCAGAGAGCCAGAACAGCTAATAAGCTTTCCAGTACCATTGCACCATAACCAACCTTTAACATATCCTTTTCATTGGAAATGGTCTTGGAAGATGTACCGGAGGAAACCAGGCTATGGAAACCGGAAACAGCACCACATGCAACAGTTACAAACAGGATTGGGAACATATCTCCCATTTTTGCGTTCTTAAATCCAGTATAAACCGGAAGGTTCATAGTTGGATGAGCAACTAACAGACCTACAACAGCACCGATGATCATTCCTGCAAACATAAATGTGGTCATGTAATCACGAGGCTGCATTAAAAGCCACATTGGCATTACAGCTGCCATAAAGATATAAGCAAAGGTCAGATAAGACCAGGTATCTTTTCCGGCTACTAACGGGAAAGCCATACCGATTGCCAGTGCTGCAATGGTGCATGCAAGTCCGGCAGCTGTTTCTTTCCAGCCGGTGAGATGTAAATGCTTCTGCATTACGCCAAATACCATGGCAAATACGATGAATAACAGGGAAATAGAACCGGCTGCGCCGTTTGTCTGTGCTGCAGCAGACAGCTCTGTTACACCATCCTTTACAGTATAAGCGTTAAATGTACCTGCTACCATGTCTGCAAATGCTGCAATAACGATCAGGGTAAACAGCCAGCAGAACAATAAAAACAGCTTACGTCCGGTCTTGCCAATATACTTTTCGATCAGAAGTCCCATAGACTTTCCTTCGTTCTTAACACTGGCGTACAGAGCGCCGAAGTCTGTAACAGCGCCGAAGAAAATACCACCGATGATGACCCATAAAAGTACGGGAAGCCAGCCAAATGCTGCCGCCTGGATAGCTCCGGTCACAGGGCCTGCGCCTGCGATCGATGAAAACTGATGGGCAAAAACAGTCCAGCCGTCTGTAGGGACATAGTCCTGTCCGTCTTCCTTAGCAACTGCCGGTGTCTTGGCTTTTGGATCAATTCCCCACTTATTAGCCAGCCAGCGGCCATATAATGTGTAGCCTGCAAAGAGGCATACAGCTGCGATCAAAACAATTACAAGTGTATTCATAATCTTTACTCTCCTCTCATGTAATTCTGTGGTCTAGTACATCGTATTAATTCAATGCAAAACATCCAACTGCCATTTTCCGTAAGCGGATCATAGATCAAAAGTCTGATCGCCATATGTCTATGTGTCCTTGCGTGCAGGCACGCAGTCTCCATAGCCGCCTGGCAATGCTTTCACATTAAAAAAAAGGCCCGTCTTCCCGAATATCCCAAATGTTCCCAAATGGATACTCCCCAAGAAGACGAAGCCCCCAAACTCCGCGTTACCACTTCTTATTGTCGGTTTTCACCGGCCACTTAAGTCCTATCCTCCGACTCTCCGTTCAGACGAATAGGCTCCCTTTTAACGGCGGGATCCCGGTCTGTCTTACTGGCAGTTTCCTGTTTTCATACAGACTGCTTGCAGGTGATATCTTTTTTGCCGCGCTGCTTTCTCTCACCAACCGGAAGCTCTCTGCAATGCGTAGGTGGCAAAAAAGTGTTGTCCTGTTCTTCGCATTTGAATGTCAAACTCTTGAATAGTTGTCATTATAGTCTCTTTTCTCCATTTGTCAATTCCCTGTGTTTATACTTTCTTTATATTTTCTATATCTAAATTTTATAAAATATATTCCTACAGGTTCTAATAACCTGTTAAAGTCCTATGTTTTTAAGATTCAACGTGAATTTAACTAGGAATTTTCTTCTATTTGAATTATAATATCTACAGATTTTTCAAAGAGATTCTTACAAAATTTTCATTTTTTTCAATTTTAAAAAGATTTTTAAAGAGAGGATTTAAACCATTATGAACGACTCACACAAGCAGACACCTAAAAAAATGGACCATGGATCCGGTCACTCCATTGCAACCTGCTTCGGGGTTATTGGCTGGCTCTTTCATGGCATACTGTCTGTGATCACTGCCGGTCTTATTATCATGGCGATCGTCGGCCTTCTGATCTATGCAAAAGCAAAGCCGGAGCTGGATAAATGCCGTGAGATCGCCTATGACAAACTGGCGCAGATGGAACGGTCCGATTTTTCCATGCTCTCTGATACCCTCATTTATGATAAGGACGGAAAACAGATCGGGCTTATTAATGCAGGCCATTATCAATATGTAGATATCAGTAAGATCAGCATGAACCTGCAAAACGGCTATATTGCCCAGGAGGACCGCCGCTTTAAGAGTCATGGCGGTGTAGACTGGATAGCAACCTTCCGCGCCGGTCTCGCCTTGGTCAAGCACGGCGGCCATGTGACCCAGGGAGGCAGTACCATTACCCAGCAGGTGATCAAAAATACATATCTTACCCAGGAGCGTACCTTTACAAGAAAGATCGTTGAGATCCTTCTTGCACCTGAGATTGAGAAAAAATACTCCAAAGCAGACATTATGGAGTTTTACTGCAATACCAATTTCCTGTCTCTTATACACATCTCCGAGCCCACGAGACGGAGCTACATCTCGT
>UQJF01000100.1 GCA_900541315.1 uncultured Clostridium sp.
AGCGGGCTACGCTGAGGCTTTTAGGCCTGTGCAATCAGATTCGCAGACAAGTGAGGGGTATAGTTATTTCGAAAACGATGTACTAGATCAGCGCTCCTGGCTAAGCATTATTTTCGCTGTTCTTAGTAGCCTGCTGCTCTTTGTATTGGCTAAGAAGCTTATTGATCCTCTTGGTTGGTGTCAGCAGATCGCTTAAGGATGCGTCATGGTTCAGGTTATCAATGATAAGGGCAATGTACTTGCTCATATCTACGTTAATATAGTATGGTCTGCTTAACAGATCCGGAGTCTGGTATACCAGATTGGTAGTAAGGATACGGTCAATGAGACCATCCTGATAATACTGATCAAACTTGGCAAGTCCACCGGTGAACAGACCAAAAGTAGCACAGATAAATACTTTTCTCGCTTTTCTGCGCTTTAATTCTTTCGCAACATCTAACATACTCTCGCCGGAAGAGATCATATCATCAATGATCAATACATCTTTTCCTTCTACGCTGGATCCCAAAAATTCATGGGCAACAATCGGGTTTCTGCCGTTTACGATCTTGGTGTAATCACGGCGTTTATAAAACATACCCATATCCAGTCCCAGCATATTTGCGAAATAGATAGCACGGCTGGTACCGCCTTCATCCGGGCTGATGACCATCATGTGGTCGCTGTCAATCTGCAGATCCGGCTCGTTCTTTAACAGATGCTTTAAGAACTGGTAGATCGGCTGTACAGTCTCAAATCCCTTTAATGGAATGGAATTCTGTACTCTTGGGTCATGTGCATCGAAAGTAATAATGTTTTCAACGCCCATATTCACAAGTTCCTGAAGAGCCATTGCACAGTCTAAGGATTCTCTTCCGGAACGCTTATGCTGGCGGCTTTCATACAGGAATGGCATGATAACATTAATTCTGCGTGCCTTGCCTGCTGCTGCAGCGATAATTCTCTTTAAATCCTGGAAATGATCATCTGGAGACATATGATTGGTCATTCCAAACAGTGAATAAGTCAGACTGTAATTACATACATCTACCATAATATAGAGGTCATCACCTCTGACAGATTCTTCAATTGTTCCTTTTCCTTCACCGGAACCAAATCTTGGTGTGTTTGCTTCCAGAATATAGGAATCTCTCTGATATCCGGAAAATGCGATAGTTGACTTATGTTCGCTTTCTCTCTCTCTTCTCCACTCTACCAGATAATCGTCCACCTTTTTTCCAAGACCCGTGCAGCTCTTTAAAGGAATAAGGCCTAAAGGACCTACCGGAATTGTTTCAATGATTTTTTCCTCATATAACATGATATTTATCCTCCTGTTTTAACCGGCATTACCTTGTTATCTCATACGAATGCCAGCATATATCTTTATACCATTTTTCGTTTGTATCCGTCAAGGTATCTTAAGGGTTATCTTTTTAACAGACGGATATCTGTGCCATAAAGAGGGATAATACGATATCGCATGATCCTTGAAGTCACACGGTCTGTATATGAATCCCTCAGCTGGGTCAGGGAAAGATTAGTGGAAATAATGGTGGAACGGTTCATATTCATACGCTCATTGATGCAGTAAAACAGCTGGGAGGAAGTAAAACTGTTGTTCAACTCTGTTCCCAGATCGTCAATGATCAACAGGTCACATTCTAAGATATAGCGATATGTGTCCTTCATTTCTTCCGTCTGATCGTAGTCAAATTTATTTTTTGAAAACACATCAAAAAGATCTCCTGCGGAAAAATAGATCACTGAATGATAACTGTCCATCAGCTTTCTGGCAATACAGTTGGTTAGAAAGGTCTTTCCGACACCTGTGCTGCCTGTAAAAAGCAGATTATCATGTTCACTGTCAAAATTTTTCACAAAATCCAGGCAGCTTTTTACCACCCGGTTCATGTAATCTGCATTGGTCATGCCGATTTCCGGAATGATCTGGCTGTTGTCATAATACTTGAAGGAAAGTTTATCAAAATTCTCCTGCTCCAGCACCCGTTCCAGATTAGACTGGGCATATAAAAGCTTCATCTGGGCCCGTAAAAAGCAGTGACATTTATGTCCATCTACCCACCCAGTATCCTTACAGTTCTTGCAGCGGTAATGAAGTTCTAAATAGTCATCCGGAAAACCGGCTGCCTTGATCAGAAGAGCTTTCTGTTCCTTTAAATCTGCCAGCTTTTCACGAAGTTCATAAATAGCATCCTGACTGCCCTCCAGCAGCTTTCTGGCACAGGCAACGGAGCGTTCCGCAATCTCTGCCTCCAGCTCTTTTACTGCCGGAACTTTTTCATATACTTCTTTTTTTCTGGCTTCCTGGCTGTGCTGGTTTTCCATCTGCCGTTTTCCATATTCCCTCATAATGGCGTCGTACTGGGAATTACTTAATGCCATAAGTCGTTCTCCTTGTGATCCGTGCTGTTAATTAAAGCTTCTATTTCGGACTATCCATCCATTCTTTTACATTTTGAAGCATCAGGGCGTCATAATCAGTGTCACGCTGTTTAAAGTTATGGAACTGATTACTGGAAGATTTTCTGTTGTTCTGCACGTTATTTACTGCATTTCCATAGCTTCTAAACCGCTTGTCTGCATTGTTTGCACGTTCTGCCCTGCGGGCATCCATTCCTTTAACATCTGCTAATGTTTTTACACCTGCTTTTTTCCAGTCTGTGAGAATGGAATCTGCATACTGGAAACTTGGAGTGTGGATGGCGTTAATGGTCCGGCTGCAGGCTTCTAATACAAGCTCCCGGTCAAAGCCATAGTCCTTAAACCATTTTTCCATCAGCTTCTGCTCCGGCACTGCCGGTTTACGGCTGTTCAGGCCAAAAGCCTTCATGACCGCAAATGCATCTTTGGTATAAGA
The DNA here is from genome assembly GCA_900541315.1 of uncultured Clostridium sp. Lineage (GTDB taxonomy): Bacteria > Bacillota > Clostridia > Lachnospirales > Lachnospiraceae > Enterocloster. Next base: position 2,864 of record UQJF01000100.1, read on the forward strand.
TGTGCTGTATTCCTGAGCTTCCAAAGCTGTGCGTATTCCTTTTTCATGCCAGCTTAATGCTACTGTTTCCAGATAGCGTACCGATGTATGACCATTCTGGGCACAGTATTCTGCCAGATATTCCAACAGGCCGATATTCATACCAAGGGTGTCATAAAGATAGGCAAATACCTGACAATCCCTTGGTGTAAAGGCTTTATTTAAAAACTTCTGGGCAATGTATAAAAGCTGGGAAAATTCCTCATCATTATTCAAACGGCTTACCTGTTCTGCTGAATAAGTAGGGGACTGTACCTGGGCTGCGGCAGTTTCTTTGGAAGCAGCTGGAGTTACTTCTATGTCCATAGACCAGTTGGTATGGTTTTGTTCTATCAATATACTTTCTGCCGGGCTCTCCTGTACCTGTTCCAGAACCCCTGCTTTCTGCCAGTAATTAATAGCTCTTTTTACATCTGCTTCTGTATGATTTAAGGCATCTGCGATCTGCTCTAAAGAAAGATCTTCTTTATTTTGGTGACGGAGTATGTAAAGATATACTTTTACATATTCTCCATTAGCAGCTGCCATATAAGTATCAATAAATGTATCGGCCACAGGAGTCACTCCCATACTCAACCGGTCCTTAAAAATCCTGCTCATCCTTACCACTCCTCACTGTTTTCATCATAACACATTCACATAAAAAAGAAAACAGGTGCATTTTTACACATCCACAAATGTGGATATTGTGGATAATGTGGACATCGGGCTTTGATTTTCCCGTTTTTCCACTGGCATACACCTGTCTTCCCCGCATAAAACCTCATATTTCTTAATCGTGCGACATTTTTTTATGTTAATCTGAAAATCCACATTTTTTCATTCTGGAAAATGTTGAAAACATTGTGGATATTGTGGACAAACTACTCTCCCAGGAGCTTTTCTCCCACTCTTACTATATCTCCGGCCCCCATAGTTATCAACACATCACCCTGCATGCAATGTTCCAGGATAAATGTTTCAATTTCATCAAAAGATGGGATATAGTGAGCTGGTGTTCCCAGTTTTTCGATCCTGGATGCAATATCAGCAGAACTTACGCCTAGCGTATCTGTCTCCCTGGCTGCATAAATGTCTGCCAGGATCACTTCATCTGCTGCTGAAAGTGCCTGTGCAAATTCGTCCAAAAATGCCTTGGTGCGGGTGTATGTATGTGGCTGGAATACACACCATAGTTTTTTGTGTGGATAGTTTTTAGCTGCTGACAGTGTTGCAGCGATCTCCTGTGGATGATGTGCGTAATCGTCGATAATGGTTACTCCACCGATCTCACCTTTTTTCTCAAATCTGCGGTCAGTTCCTCTAAACTTTTTAAGACCAGCCATAATTGCATCAAAGCCGATGCCCAGTTCCATAGCTACTGCAATAGCTGCCAGGGAATTGTATACATTATGCTCACCTGTCACCCCTAAGGTAATACGGTTGATGATCTCTCCCTGTACAACTAGATCGTAGGAAGGTCTTGCAAATTCATCATAGGTGATGTTCTGGGCTGTATACATGCTGGAAAGGTCTTTTCCGAAGGTTACGATACGGCATGGTAAACCTGAGATGATCTCATTTATGTTTTCGATACCACTGTTAATGACTAACAGTCCGCCTTTTGGAAGTTTTTCTGCAAATAAGCGGAAGGAATGGCGGATATCGTTGATATCTTTGAAGAAATCTAAGTGGTCTTCTTCGATGTTTAAGATTACTTCTATGGTTGGATAGAAGGATAAGAAGCTGTTGGTATATTCGCAGGCTTCTGTTACAAACAGGTCAGGTCCGCCTACACGGATGTTGCCGCCAATGTCTTTTAAAATGCCGCCTACAGAAATGGTCGGGTCTGTGTCAGCTGCCAGAAGGATGTCTGTGATCATGGAAGTCGTTGTGGTTTTTCCATGGGTTCCGGAAACCGCAACGGATTCTTTGTAATTGCGCATCAGTTCGCCTAAAAGTTCAGCTCTGGTGAGCATCGGAAGATTCTTTTCTTTGGCTGCCTTGAATTCCGGATTGTCCGGATGAATGGCTGCTGTGTAAACTACTACCTGGATGCCTGGCTCGGATTCAATGTTGGATGCTTTCTGGCCGTAGTAGACTCTGGCGCCTTTTTCTTCTAAGCGACGGGTCAATGGGGATTCCTTAGAATCAGAACCTGTGATGGTGAAGCCTTCTTCTAAGAGGATCTCAGCAAGGCCGCTCATACTGATACCGCCGATACCGATGAAATGGATGTGGATCGGGGTGGTGAAATCTATTTGATACATGGTGTGTCCTTTCTATAAAAAAATAATTAGATATGTATGCCCGGATTAGATATGTATGCCCGGATTAAGTATGTATGCTCGCTTACGCATCGCATTTTTTGAGGGTCCGTTCACGAACACGCGCTAACGCGCTTTACCGTCTGCTTACGCAGACAGTTCGTTCACTACGTTATAAACTCACAACCCCCGCGCTTTCGCGCTCTACTGTCTGCTTACGCAGACGGGTTGTTCGTTAATGGGCTTGAAAAAAACAAATGCCGCTTTCGCGGCGCTTGTTTTTTTCGGCACCCATTACATTATAAACACATTTATTCTGAAATGCTACTGGATTTTCTGTCAAATGTAATGCCTGCTTTATGCATTTGTTACTGTTTCTTACTATTCTTGTATTTTTCACTTGCACACATTAAAAAACTTGCTGTTTTCCAGATTTATGCTATATTAGACTTGAACGTTATTCTTAGGAAAATGTATCATCAGTCCAAATCTTCATATACCTGTTTTTTAACTTATTTTAACCTGTTTATATTATGCAGGATCCTGCCCGTGCAGACCTTTTATGGCTGTAACCAAGTGCTGTTTTTCTGTATCATAATATAACAACACATCTTAATCATATATGAAAAATCCGGTCTGAAAATATGCTTTTTATCTTAAGTTTCCGTTCATTGTATCCCCAAAATTAACTAAATGAAAGCTGAAAAACAGGGGAACACGGTAAGTTGAAGCCAAATGCTTCTGCCTTATGCCGTTTTATCAGCGAAAAGGAGAACACAATGAAAACAACAACTGCAAACCCAGTAACTTCTGAGATGTCCCATTCACGGACCACTTTTATGGTGAAATTAGCCCTTATGGTTGCCATTATTTTTGTCATGGCATTTTCACCTCTTGGTTATCTGCGCACTCCGGGACTTACCATTACATTTTTAACAGTGCCTGTAGCTGTAGGTGCCATTATCCTTGGTCCAACAGCCGGTGCCATCTGCGGCGGCGCTTTCGGTCTGACCAGTGCCATTATGGCTCTTACCGGTGGTTCTGCCTTCAGTGCAGCTTTATTACAGATCAATCCATTCGGTCTTTTATTTACCGTACTGGTTCCTCGTATCCTGGAAGGCTGGCTGTGCGGCCTGATCTTTGCTGCACTTAAGAAAGTTTTCAAAAATGGAGCATTTATCATTGCAAGTCTTGCCTGCCCACTGTTAAATACACTGCTGTTTATGAGTTCCCTGGTAATGTTCTTCTTCAATACAGATTACATCCAAAATATTGCTTCCGGTCTTGGAACTTCCAATCCACTTTTTTTTGTTATCCTGTTCGTAGGCGTTCAGGGCGCTATTGAAGCAATTGCATGCACCATTATCGGAAGCGCTGTTTCCAGAGCACTGGCAGCTGCATTAAAAAGATAATAAATATAACATGTAAGTACATTTTCCCGGGCAGTTTTGTCCGGGAAAAATATTATACAAAGATTTATAGGGAGATCTGTTTATTATGAAATTATTTCCACCTTTAAAAGAAATTTCCATTACTGAGATTGAAGGGCTTCGTATTGGAAATGCCCAGGATCTGAACGCCATGACCGGTGTTACCGTTTTACGCTTTGATGAAGGTGCCAAAGCTGGTTGCGATATCAGCGGCGGCGGCCCGGCATCTAGAGAAACACCTCTTACCTCTCCTGTTACTGCTGATAATCCCATTAATGCCATTGTTTTTTCTGGTGGATCTGCTTTTGGCCTGGCAGCCAGTGACGGCGTAATGCGCTATCTGGAAGAACATGGGATCGGCTATGATACCGGCTTTGCAAAAGTGCCGTTAGTATGCCAGTCCTGCATCTATGACCTTGGGATCGGTCGGGCAGATGTGCGACCGGATGCTGTCATGGGATATACTGCATGTGAAGATGCGGAAAAGAACCAGCCCAAATGCGGCATCATCGGTGCTGGAACAGGAGCCAGCGTAGGAAAGATCTGTGGTCGGGAATATGCCGCAAAAACCGGTCTTGGCATCTATGCAGTCAGCGCTGGAAATCTTAAAGTTGCCGCCGTTGTTGTTTTAAATGCTTTAGGCGATATTTATGATCCATCTACCGGAGAAAAGATCGCAGGACCGAAACTTCCTGGTATGGATGGATTTGCAGACTCCAGAAAAGAGCTTTATAAGCTGAGTCAGCAGACAGATCTTTTCTCTTTCAAAAATTCCAACACTACCATTGGTGCCATTATCACAAATGGAGATTTCTCCAAAGCGGAATTAAATAAGATCGCATCTATGACCCGAAGTGCCTATTCCCGCTGCATCAATCCTGTAGGAACTATGGCAGACGGTGATTCTATCTATGCTGCCTCCTGTGGCCCCAGAGTCGTGGCTGATGTAAATATGGCGGGAACGCTGGCTGCGGAGGTAATGGCAGAAGCCATCCAGATAGCTGTAAGAACTGCAAAATAAATAAAAAGATCCCAATATTATTTCTAATACTGAGATCTCGATTCGTCATCATAGCTTAATGACATTGCCCGCAGCCAGCTCCGATTTTTATAGAAGAGCCTTTGATACTTAACTGCAAAGGAATATTTTACATATTACATTTAAAAACCTGCGCCTCCATATACAAGATTTGGCAGGAACAGAACCACCTGCGGTAAGAAAATACACACGGCCAGTGTTCCAAGAATCGCTACAAAATAAGGAATTGAGTATTTTGTAGTTTCTTCTACCGAGCACCCCATGATATTTGAACAGGTATAAAGGGCTACACCAACAGGCGGTGTGGAGCATCCCATGGTTACAACCGTCATCATGATGATGCCGAAGTGAACCGGATCAATGCCATACTTCTGGATCAGCGGTACCAGAATCGGTGTACAGATCAGGGTAATAACCGTTGTCTCCATAAACATACCAAAAGCTACCAGCATTAAGATGACCAAGAAGAGAAGGAGGTATTTATTACTAGTCACTGCGATCAGGATGTTAGTAAGAGTTGCCGGCAGCTGATCAAATACAACTCCATAACTGAAAATACCAGAGAACGCAAGGATCATAGTAGTAACTGAAAGGTCCTTTACACTGCTTACCAGGCATTCTTTAAATTTCTTCATATCTAGTTCTTTATAGATAAAGATTCCTACAAATAATGCATAGAATACTGCAAATGCACCAGACTCTGAAGGAGTCATAACACCAAAGCGGATAAAGATGATAAGCAGTACCGGGAACATTAACGCCCAGATACTTTCGATGCAGGCTTTTCCAATCTCGGCTGCAGATGAAGGCTTTTCATGATCCGGTTTATAGCCATAGTGACGGGCGGACCAGGAAGTTGCCCCCATCATCAGGATACACATAATGATACCTGGTACAAAACCAGCTACAAACAGACGTCCAATGGAAACTTCACCTACTGTTCCATAAAGGATTAATCCCATGGAAGGAGGAATTGTTGCTACGATCAATCCGGACAGACAATTGACTGCTGCTGCCCATCCTGGTGCATAACCTCTCTGAGTCATCTCTGGTCCCAGGATACGGCACTCCATAGCTGCATCAGCAACTGCAGAACCAGATACACCACCCATTAAAGTAGAAAGCACAACTGATACCTGACCAATGGAACCATACATGTGTCCGGTCAATACATTTGCCAACTTTACCAGTCGTGAAGTGATACCGGTATTATTCATCAGGTTTCCTGCAAAAATGAACAGTGGAATCGCCAGCATGGTAAAGGACTGCGTAGTAGACAAAGAACGCTGTACCAAAATGGTCCATGGAATCTCAGGTCTTGTTAAGAAAAATGCAAAACCGGAAACTGCAATGGCAAATGCCACCGGCATGCCTAAAAATAATATCACTAAGAAAAATCCTATCGCACCCAGCATCAGTTATTCCCCCATTCTATCATCGGTGTTCTGATATCTTTTATAAACTTACTGCCAATGGTAAAAATTAAAAGCAATGCACCTACAGGTACTGATAATGTACACCATGCATAACTCATTTTTAAAGTCTGGAAACTTCTGTACCAGCTTTGTGATACCAGTAAAAACCCGTATACAATAAGAATAAGCAAAAACAGAAGCATGGCTACGTCAAAAATCAATGCCAGTGTCTTTCTGACTGGTTTTGGAAACCGCTTTTCCAGCATGTCAATGCGGATCAAATTTCCTGTTTTTGCTACAATATCAGCACCAATAAAGGTAAGCCATGCAAAAAATAACAGGGAAATATCCTGTGCCCAATTAATGGGCATACCAATGGTCCTGGCAATTGCTGATAAAAATACCAGAGCAGATATTGCGATCAGCATTGCACCAGCCAATACTTCTTCTATCCGTAAAACAAAAGTTGAAATATGTTTCATACGCTTAGATCCCCTTCTTTCTGGTCCGAACTGATGCAAAGCTGTTTGCAATAAATCCGGTACTTTCTCTTACATCTTTACTTTAAATATTACTCTGTTTTTCCAATCTCTTTATATATCTGCTGCCTTAACTCCGCAAAGCCAAGCTTCTCATAAACAGGCTCTACTGCATCCTTAAAAGGCTGTACATCTGGTTCAATTACAGTCAGACCTGCATCTTTCATCTGCTGCTCAGCTTCATCCGCTTCCTTCATAACATCTGCTGCTGTTTCTTTACCAATTTCCTGTGCTGTTTCTGTTAATAAAGTCTGCAGATCTTCTGGAAGACTGTCAAACCATTTCTTACCACAGATCAGACCCTGCATTAACTGGAAATGACCTGTCTTAGACTGAGTGTTGCATACTTCATAGATCTTGGATGGGAAAGTAGATGTATTCTGTGCTTCACAGCCGTCTAATGCTTTAGACTGGATACCATTGTAAACTTCGCCCCAGGACATGGAGATTGGAGTTGCACCCATAGCTGCTAAAGATTCGGTACAAACTTCCTGTCCAATGGTACGGATACGCTGTCCCTTTAAATCATCTGGAGTGTTGATTGGTTTGTTGGTCATAAAATGTCTTGGCCCATCATAAAAGCTGAATGATAAGATCTTGATACCATGTTTTTCTTCCAGTTCCTTTTCCCAGTTCTTAAAGGTTTCTGTCTGGGTTACCGCATAACCTTCATCATAATTATCAACAAAATATGCCATCATGAAAATGGAAAAATCCTTTACATACTGTCCCATACGTGCAGCATCTGTATTAACTGCTACATTTACGCCCTGGATTGCCTGCTCAATAACATCCTCATCTGCTCCAAGCTGTCCAGCCGGAAATACTTTAACACTTAATCTGCCGTCGGATTTTTCATTCACTGTATCTGCCAGTTTCTGGTAGTTTCTGGTGATCAGCGCCTGTTCTGTCTGGGAAGTGTGGATTTTTAACTCATAAACCGTATCATTACTTCCTGCATTTGCTTCACTGCCTGCATCGGCTGCTTTTTCATCCCCTGCTTTGGTTGCTGGTGCATTGGTAGTTCCCATTCCTGGCATACCACTGCATCCTGTAACTGCCAGCATGGCTGCTGCTAATAATGCTGCTAACGCTTTTTTCCTCATAATCTTTCTTCTCCTTTTTGTTTTTTATACTTTTTACAACTGCTTTTATTTTACAGTTGCTTTTTTATAATAATAGGTTGACTGTAAGCTTCATTTTTCTTCGGATAATCCCTACGTTGATGAGACCCACGGCTTTCTTTTCTCTTTCTAGCACTTTCCGCCATCAATTCTGTTGCAATCAAGGCATGATAAACGTTTACATTTTCAGATACAATCTGCCCTGTTGGTGCGTTCTCGATTTGTTTCTTTAATATTTCTGCTATATGGATATATTCTGATAATCCTTCTTCATCACGATCCACTAACAGATACATCTGAGCTGCATCTCGCATTTTTGCTTTGATACTTTCCAAATCCGCTTTTTTATAAAGTATTGTGTCTTCTACAGCACCAGTCTTCCAATCACTTTCCTCTGTACTAACTGCACTTAAACCTAATTGCTGTCCTTCATTTCTGATTGCGTATTCCGCTGCCTTAGTACCGGCAATCTCACCGTATACCTGACAGGTAACCATCATATTTCCACCTAACCGGTCTGCACCATGAGGTCCGCCGGCACATTCTCCTGCTGCAAATAAACCTTCTACACCTGTCTCTTATACACATCTGACGCTGCCGACGATCTTACGCGTGTAGA
>UQJF01000101.1 GCA_900541315.1 uncultured Clostridium sp.
AACTGACAAAAAATCTTCTCGCAAAATCAAGTACAAAAAGATTCCGAGAGTACATCTAAAAATTCAGGAGGTAGTATATGTTGATGTTTGGAGGTTCCGTGATATTTCTTATTTTAGTATTTCTTATTGTTTTTATTCTTACATCCTGTATCCGCATTGTTCCCCAGGCCCAGGCACTGGTTGTAGAACGTCTTGGGGCATATCTGGGAACATATGGCGTAGGTATCCATTTTATGGTGCCGTTTATTGACAGAGTAGCAAAGAAAGTAAATTTAAAGGAACAGGTAGAGGATTTTCCGCCTCAGCCGGTTATTACCAAGGATAATGTTACCATGCAGATCGATACTGTGGTATTTTTCTACATTACAGATCCGAAATCCTATGCATACGGTGTGGAACGTCCTATTCTTGCGATTGAAAACCTGACTGCAACCACTCTTAGAAATATTATTGGTGAGCTGGAGTTAGATGAGACACTGACTTCCAGAGAGACTATTAACGCAAAGATGCAGGAGTCTCTGGATATTGCAACTGATCCATGGGGCATTAAAGTGACCAGAGTGGAGCTTAAAAATATTGAACCCCCTGCAGCTATACAGGAAGCTATGGAAAAGCAGATGAAGGCAGAACGTGAGCGCCGTGAAGCTATTCTTCGTGCAGAAGGTGAGAAGAAGTCCATGATCCTGGTAGCAGAGGGAAATAAGGAATCTGCAGTTTTAAATGCAGAAGCAGAAAAAGAGGCAGCTATCCTTCGTGCAGAGGCAGAAAAGGAAAAGAAGATCAAAGAAGCAGAAGGACAGGCAGAAGCCATCCGTGCCGTGCAACAGGCAACTGCAGACGGTATCCGTTATATTAAAGAAGCCGGTGCAGACCAGGCGGTATTGCAGCTTAAGAGTCTGGAAGCTTTCCAGGCGGCAGCAGACGGAAAAGCAAACAAGATCATCATTCCATCTGATATCCAGGGGATTGCAGGTCTGGTAAAATCTATTTCTGAGATTGCTGCAAAAGAAGATACAAAATAAGTATGGTGCCCATCAGTAAGTAAATTTGTAATAAGTAAATTTATAACTGGTGGGTATCATTTTCTTAAAAAATGGAAAAATCTGGGAGAGAAGTAATGGGTGCAGGAAAAACAAATACAGGAGAGTCAGAGAAAAATAATATCACTCAGGGAAGTATTTTTGGTCAGCTTTTATTATTCTTTTTTCCTATTCTTTTTGGCACATTTTTTCAACAGCTTTATAATACGGCAGATGCAATGGTAGTGGGACATTTTGTAGGAAAGCAGGCATTGGCAGCAGTAGGAGGTACTACCAGTACCCTGATCAACCTGCTGGTAGGCTTTTTTGTAGGTCTTTCCAGCGGTGCTACCGTAGTTATTTCCCAGTATTACGGTGCCAGAAAGCCGGATAAAGTACACTGGGCTGTACATACAGCAGTTGCCTTTTCCTTAATGGGCGGTGTTTTATTTATGGTGATCGGCATTGTTTTTGCCCACATGGCACTTTCATCCATGCATACACCGGAGGATGTTCTTAACTATGCAGTTGTATATATACGCATATATTTTCTGGGAATGATCCCAAACCTGATCTATAATATGGGGGCTGGTATCCTGCGCGCTGTGGGGGATTCCAAACGACCTTTGTACTTTCTTATTGGAAGCTGTATGGTCAACATCCTGTTAGACATTATTCTGGTAGCAGGGCTGCGTATGGGGGTGGCCGGAGCAGCTATTGCTACTATTACGTCCCAGCTGTTCAGTGCCTGCATGGTAGTGTATGCACTGATCCATACAGATGATATGTATAAGCTGGTGTGGAGTAAGGTACGTATTGATGAACGTATGCTCCGTCGCATCGTGCGTATTGGCATTCCAGCCGGTATGCAGTCTGTTATGTATAATATTTCAAATATTATCATCCAGGCTGGTGTAAATACTCTGGGAACTGATAATGTAACTGCCTGGGCTACTTATGGAAAAGTAGACGGACTTTACTGGATGATGATCAATGCACTGGGTATTTCTGTTACTACTTTTGTGGGACAGAATTATGGTGCAGGCCGCATAGACCGTGTTCGAAAGGGAGCAGGAGCATGTATGGTCATTGGAACGATCATGACAGCCATTGTATCCACTTTACTATATTTAAAGGGATATCTGCTTATTGATCTGTTTACATCTGATGCACAGGTACAGGAGATCGGCCTGAGCCTGATCCATTTCATGGTGCCTACATTGATCACCTATATTACCATAGAGATATTATCTGGTACACTGCGTGGTGTGGGAGATGCCTGGATGCCATTGCTCATGACTGGTGTAGGTGTATGCTGTCTTCGTGTGATCTGGATCATCTTTTTCCTTCCCCAGTACAGATCTATTCTGGCAGCTGCTTTTTGCTATCCGATGTCATGGACGATCACCTCAGTGGCTTTTGTGGTCTATTATTTCTTCTTCAGCAGTCTGCGCCGTGTAGATGGAATGAAATGGTTTAGAAAAAAGGATCATTAAAGCAGCTGTTAAAAGGAGCCATAAGTTAAAATGATACAGGAAATACCTTATAAATACGATCCGGCGTATAAAAAAGATAAAAAGCCGGAAATGAGCGATTATCTATTACATTATGAATACAACAAAGTTATGCTTTTAAAGGAAAAAGAAGGATACCGCATCCCGGCATTCCAGGATCTTCTGTTTGAGGAAGATTTCAGGGAAAAAGGGTATTATCTGTTTTCCATCGGGGATAGGGGATATTACCTGGTAGATGATATGAAAGTGCCGGAATTTGGCGGATTTGTTTTAAATGGTATGCAGATCTTCCGGGAAATGGAACCAGGATATCAGGCTTTTGCCGGTATTACAGGAAGCCAGATCTACCGCTGGAGAGAGAGCAGGCGCTTCTGTGGCTGCTGCGGCGGGAAAATGGAGCCTGGAACAACAGAACGGTCCATGGTGTGTTCTTCCTGTGGGCATACAGAGTATCCTAAGATCTGCCCGGCAGTGATCGTAGCTATCCGGAAGGGAGATAAACTGCTTATGTCCCGGTATGCAAGGGGAACTTATCACCGCTATGCCCTTATTGCAGGTTATGTGGAGGTAGGAGAAACTTTTGAGGAATGTGTCCGCCGGGAAGTTATGGAGGAAGTAGGCCTGAAGGTGAAGAATATCCGCTATTACAAAAGCCAGCCATGGTCATTTTCTGATTCTGTGATGATCGGCTTTACAGCAGATCTGGACGGAGATGATGTTATCCGTTTAGAAGAAGATGAGCTGGCAGAAGCAGGCTGGTTTAGCCGGGATGAGATCGTAGAGTATCCTCCTTATATCAGTGTAGGCCATGAAATGATGAAAGCGTTTAAAGACGGAACACTTTTTGAAGATCAGGAATGCTCTAAAAATTGATTATTTATACGAAGGGAATTAATTGCAATATGAAAAACAAAGAATACCTGCTGTTTGATCTGGATGGTACCCTTACTGACCCAAAAGAGGGGATCACAAAATCAGTCCAGTATGCATTAAAGCATTATGGCATTTGGGTAGATGATCTGGATAGTTTATGCCCTTTTATTGGTCCGCCATTAAAAGACAGCTTCCAGAAATATTATGGCTTTCCGGAAGAACAGGCAAGAGAAGCGATTCAGGTCTACCGCGAATATTTTTCCGTAAAAGGATGGAGAGAAAATAAAGTATTTCCCTGCATTCCGGAAATGCTGGGGGAATTAAAAGCAGCAGGAAAGAAATTATATCTTGCTACTTCCAAACCGGAAGTTTTTGCAAAGCAGATCTTAGGGCATTTTGGTCTTACTTCTTGTTTTGAATTTATTGGTGGTGCGGACCTGGAAGAGACCCGTGTGCGTAAAGGGGACGTGATCAGATACGTTGTAGATACCTGTGGCCTTTCTGGTAAAAAAGAGCAGATCCTCATGGTAGGAGACAGGGAGCATGATGTATTAGGTGCAAGAGAACAGGGGATTGAGTGCGTAGGCGTTCTTTTTGGTTATGGTGACAGGACAGAAATGGAAGAATGTCACGCTGCTTATATAGCTGAAAGTGTTAATGAATTGAGAAAAATGCTGGTATCATAACCAGAAAGCATAATATCCATTACTATTAGGCAATTGACAAAGCAGGTAATGGTTGTTATTATAAAAACTAATATGTGGGACGCCAGAAGACATTTGTCTTTGGCAGACCGATATGGAGGCAAATGATATGATGGAAGACAGAATCGTGTTATCATTGTTAGTGGATAATACGGCCGGTGTTCTGTCCCGTGTAGCGGGTATGTTCAGCCGCCGTGGATATAATATTGAGAGTCTGACAGTAGGTGTTACTGCAGACCCAAGGTATTCCAGAATGACAGTTGTGTCATTAGGAGACCAGACCGTTCTTGAGCAGATCAAGAACCAGTTAAATAAGCTGGAAGATGTAAGAGATATTAAGGAACTCCGCCCGGACCGCTCTGTATACAGAGAGCTTATGATGATCAAGGTGAGAGCCGGGGCAAATGACCGTCAGGCGGTCAGCGCGATCTCAAGTATTTTCCGTGCGACCATTGTGGATGTGGGAAAAGATTCCCTGACTGTTATGCTGACAGGAGACCAGTCAAAGCTGGATGCACTTATTAATCTGTTAGAAGATTATGAGATCCTGGAACTGGCCCGTACCGGACTGACCGGACTGGAACGTGGCAGTGAAGACATCCGCGTTTTGCCATAAGGCAAAGTGTTTAAAAGAGCTTAAGGGGGCAGCCAAAGGCGAACAGAGAGGCGTCGGACTTGCTGTCTTAACATAAATACGCCAGTGAATCTGCTGGTTATAAGTTTTATACGATAGTAGGAGGAAAAAACGCTATGGCAAAGATTTATTATCAGGAAGACTGTAACCTTTCAATGTTAGAGGGCAAGACAATTGCTGTTATTGGTTACGGAAGCCAGGGACATGCACATGCATTAAATTTAAAGGAGTCCGGATGCGATGTTATCATCGGTCTGTATGAAGGAAGCCGCTCCTGGAAGAGAGCAGAAGAGCAGGGCTTTACTGTATATACTGCAGCAGAGGCTGCAAAGAGAGCAGATATCATCATGATCCTGATCAACGATGAGTTGCAGGCAGATATGTATAAGAAGGACATTGAGCCAAACTTAAAGGATGGCGATATGCTGATGTTCGCACACGGCTTCAATATCCATTTCGGATGCATCAAGCCACCAAAGAATGTAGATGTTACCATGATCGCTCCTAAGGCACCAGGCCACACTGTACGCAGTGAGTACCAGGCTGGCAAGGGAACTCCTTGTCTGGTAGCTGTAGAGCAGGATTATACAGGAAAAGCACTGGAGAAAGCACTGGCTTACGGTCTTGCTATCGGTGGTGCAAGAGCAGGCCTGTTAGAGACTACCTTCCGTACTGAGACAGAAACTGACCTGTTTGGTGAGCAGGCTGTTCTTTGCGGCGGTGTTTGTGCTTTAATGCAGGCTGGTTTCGAGACTCTGGTAGAAGCTGGATATGATCCAAGAAATGCTTACTTTGAGTGTATCCATGAGATGAAGCTGATCGTAGACCTGATCTATCAGTCTGGTTTCGCTGGAATGCGTTACTCCATCTCCAATACTGCTGAGTATGGTGATTATGTAACCGGACCTAAGATCGTTACTGCTGAGACCAAGAAGGCTATGAAGAAGATCCTTTCCGATATCCAGGATGGTACCTTCGCTAAGGAATTCTTACTTGATATGTCCCCAGCAGGTCGCCAGGTACACTTCAAGGCTATGAGAAAGCTTGCATCTGAGCATCCATCAGAGCAGGTTGGCGCTGAGATCCGTAAGCTGTACAGCTGGAACAACGAATCCGACAAACTGATCAATAACTAAGTTCAATTTCGTACGAAATTGAACGCTACCCAAACGTAGCGAAGCGGAGTTTGGGTTTCCCGTATGAATACAAAACTCCCGGAATTTCAGAAGGCTGTGACCTTTGGGATTCCGGGAGTTTTTTGATGCTTGATAGTACATTTAATATAAAAATTCTAAAAATGTTTTCAGGGACATGGCCTGATTTGAAGGATGATAGGCGAAACCAATGGTCCTTCTGTGGATCGGGATTTCCAAAGGAAGCTCTACCAGTGATCCGTTATTCAGTTCTTTCTGAACCAGCTCCCTGATAACACAGGCAACTCCCAGGCCGATCTTTACAAACTCGATCAACAGGTCCATGGTAGTTACTTCCAGTATCTGTCTTGGCGCAATGTGATTTTCGGACATATAATCGTCTACATGATGGCGGGTCATATTGCTGGGGTCAAGGAGCATGATATTTCCTGTTTCAAAAATATTAGTATCCTTTCCTTCACGCACGTACAGGTTGTTCAGATAAGCAGGTGTAGCCACAAAAACATCTTGGATATCCATAACCGGGATAAATGCCAGATCCTTGCGCAGAGACGGCTCAGCTACCAGTCCGAGATCTAGTTTCTGCTGTTCTAGTCTGGAAAGAGTCTGGGCAGTAGACTGGCTTTCAATGGTCACTTTCATGTGCGGATACTGGTCGATGAAGGTCTTCAGATAAGGAAGAAGTACGTATTTGCATAGTGTATTGCTGACGCCGATACGCAGGTGGCCGATATCAAATTCCTGGATCCGCTTTAATTCCTGCTCTCCTCTGCTTAAAGTATCAAAGGCTTCTTTTGCATGTTCAAACAAAATTTCCCCTTCGGAAGTCAGCTGGACCCCGCGGGAACTGCGGGTAAATAAGGAGAGACCTAAACTGTCTTCTAACTTGCTGATGGCTTTGCTGATAGCAGGCTGGCTGATGTAAAGCTCTTTGGCAGCTTTGGAAATATTGCCAGCTTTTGCTACCTCATAAAAGATCTTATATTGGGAAAGATTCTGTTCCATGGAAATGCCTCCGGTATCATAACATTAATTCATATGTGCTATATGTTTTTATTATAGCAACAGAACCGGGAAAATGTAAAGTACAGATTACTCACACCTTGGATAAAGTGTTGCAGTTTGACCACGACATTAAAGTTCCTGGGCTAGCCTGATAAATTCAGCCATTTCTCTTGTGACCCATTTGTCCTTGTGATAAAGGATCTGGCGCCAGGTGCGGATAGAAAACTTTTTAACAGATAAAATACGTAGATAACCTTCAGAAACTGCTTTTTCCACTGTAAAGCGGGGCAGAAAGGTAATGCCTGTATTCTGCTTTAAAAACTGAAGGATAAAATCGGTATTTCCAATCTCCAGATAAGGCTGAAGGCTTTTGCCCATAGCAGCCAGATACTGCTCCAGGATCAGGCGGTAACTGGCATTTTTTTCTGTTACTACCATAGGATAAGATAAAACATCATCCAGGCTTAAAGGTTCTGATCTCTGGGCAAGGGGATGGTCTGCTGTAGCTGCAAACACGATCTCTTCCGGTTCTTCTAAAACTTTTTCCCATTTCACATCATAAACACGTTTATCCATAAAATACACCAGATCCAGCTGGTTGCCATTGATCTGTTCTAACAGCTGATCCGGGGAATCGGTGCGGATGCTTATATTTACCTCAGGGTGCAGTTTATGATATTCCGTCAGCAGGGAAGGAAAGAGGGAAGCACAGATGGACTCAATGGTTCCGATACAAAGATGCCCGTTTAATTTCTGGGGGTGTGATACAGCATCCTTTGCCTGGGCGATATCCCGCATAATAGAGGCAGCATGGTCATAAAAAACACTGCCCTGGTGTGTCAGTGAGGTCTGCTTGCCAATGCGGTCAAACAGGTGGACGCCCAGCTCCTGTTCTAACTGCTTGATCTGAATAGTAACAGCTGCCTGAGAGTAGCCTAATACCTTGGCGGCCTTTGAAAAACTCTGTAGTTTAGCTACCTGAAGAAAGGTAGAAAGTTCACGAAATTCCATGAAAACAGTCCTTTCACATCCATAAAAAATTTTAAACTATATATTTAAAATGTTAAATTTTACATCGGGTTATTTCTATGTTACATTAAGTAAAGAGAGAAATCAAGAACAAATATAAACAGGATAAATGATCAAAAACAAACAAAAGAAGTCGGAGGCTGTGAACAATGGAAAAAACAAATGAAAAGTATAGTGCGTATATCCAGATCCTTAAAGAAGAGTTGATCCCTGCTATGGGATGTACAGAACCTATTGCTTTAGCTTATGCAGCAGCAGTTGCAAAGAAAGTGCTGGGACAGATGCCTGAGAGAGTAGCGATCGGTGCCAGCGGAAGCATTATCAAAAATGTGAAATCAGTTATTGTCCCAAATACAGATCATTTAAAGGGTATTCCGGCAGCAGCAGCGGCAGGTATTGTTGCAGGTGATCCGGATAAAGAACTGGAAGTTATCGCTCATGTTACAGAAGACCAGGTAAAGGAAATGAGGGAATTCCTGGATAAGACTCCTATTTCTGTAGAACATGTGGATAATGGGCTTACATTTGAAATCGTGGTAACTCTTTTTAAGGGAGATGACTACGCAAAGGTACGTATTGTAAACTACCATACCAATATTGTTCTGGTTGAAAAGAACGGTGAGATCTTACAGCAGACAGAAGTAAAAGGCGAAAGCGAAGAAGGGCTTACAGACAGAAGCCTTTTAAATATGAAAGATATCTGGGATTTTATTAATACAGTAGATGTAGAAGATATCAAACCAGTTTTAAAACGTCAGATTGAGTATAACTGGACTATTGCAGAGGAGGGCATCAAGGGAAATTATGGTGCAAACATTGGTAAGGTCCTGTTAGATATGGAAGGAACCAATGTACGTGTCCGTGCCAAAGCAATGGCAGCAGCAGGTTCTGATGCACGTATGAATGGATGTGAACTGCCTGTAGTCATTAACTCTGGGAGCGGAAATCAGGGAATCACAGTTTCAGTTCCGGTTATCGTATATGCAAAGGAGTTAAATGTAGGAGAAGAGAAGATGTACCGTGCTCTTGCTTTATCTAACCTGGCAGCGATCCATCAGAAGACTCCTATTGGCCGTCTCTCTGCATATTGTGGCGCAGTCAGTGCAGGTGCAGGTGCAGGCGCTGGTATCGCATATCTTTGCGGTGGTGGTTTTAAGGAGATTACCCATACAATAGTAAATGCATTGGCTATCGTATCTGGTATTGTCTGTGACGGTGCAAAAGCTTCCTGTGCAGCTAAGATCGCATCAGCAGTAGAAGCAGGTATCTTAGGATACAATATGTACATCAGAGGCCAGCAGTTCTACGGCGGTGACGGAATTGTTACCAAGGGTGTAGAAGAAACCTTAAAGAATGTAGGCCGTCTTGGAAAAGAAGGAATGAAAGAAACAAATGAAGAGATCATTAAGATCATGATTGGAGAATAAGTAATAGTTTTCCCAACCCTGGCGGGAAATACGGCAGATTTAATTAAAAAGAAAAGCCCTGAGCACGTTTTATGGTGTGTTCAGGGCTCTTTGCGCTTGTGCAGTAGTCTGTCAGTCATTATCTGGCAGCAGCTTGATAATAACCATAATATTCTTAATGAACATGCCCTCTTTCAGCTCAATGTCATCTACATGGGTGGAAGGCGGGATCTCGCAGGTATCTTCCAGCTCTGCGGTGATCCAGTTGCGGGCTGCGTCCCTTGCATTTTCTACAGCATCTTCTAAATCCGGTCCATCTGCCTCGCAGCATTCCAGATCCGGGAATTCCACATGAAAACCATTGTCTTTTTCATGAGGGGTAAAAACAGCGGGATATACAAATGTCATAACAGGCTCCTCCTGGTGTTTCCTAATATTCGGGTTTCCCCGTGTGTTTATGTATTATACTCTATTTATATAGGAAAAGCAAATATTGCTTTTTCTGCAAAAATGACTTAAAAACCCTTTGAAAAACAGTCCTCATGCAAGTATAATAACCACAAAGCAGACGAGCAGCACAGAAAGGCAGGTACAGATATGGGAATGAACGAAACTCCATCAGGAGAACGGATACATATAAGTTTTTTCGGCAGAAGAAACGCAGGGAAATCCAGTGTATTAAATGCAGTGATCGGACAGGAACTGGCAGTGGTATCAGACGTAAAGGGAACCACTACGGATCCGGTCTATAAATCCATGGAATTGCTTCCTTTAGGCCCGGTAACGGTGATCGATACTCCTGGTATTGATGATGAAGGCGAGCTGGGTGCATTAAGGGTAAGAAAAAGCTATCAGGTGTTGAATAAAACAGACATTGCAGTGATCGTTGTGGACAGCCAGACTGGTTTTGGGACAGAAGAGGAAAAGCTTCTTAATAAGATAAAGGATAAGCAGATCCCCTGTATTGTGGTATTTAATAAGATCGACCGGGCGGTCTGTCCAAGGACTGCACCGGAAAACATCCCGGTCCTTGCAGTTAGTGCCCGCACAAAAGAAGGCATTACAGAGTTAAAAGAAACGATCGCAAAAGCAGCAAAAACAGAAGCGGTTTCAAAACCATTGGTAGCTGACCTGTTAAATCCTTCTGATTTTGTGGTTTTAGTAGTTCCTATTGACAAAGCAGCTCCCAAAGGCCGTCTGATCCTTCCACAGCAGCAGACTATCCGCGATATTTTAGAGGCAGGTGCTGTTTCTATTGTAGTAAAGGACAATGAACTGAAAAACACACTGGAAAATATTGGGAAAAAGCCAAAGCTGGTGATCACTGACAGCCAGGCGTTTGGAAAAGTCTCAAAAGATACACCAGAAGATATCCTGCTTACCTCCTTTTCTATCCTCTTTGCCAGATACAAAGGGGAACTGGAGATCATGATCTCTGGCGTGGCGGCTTTAAATAAGATAAAAACCGGCGATAAGATCCTGATCTCAGAAGGATGTACCCACCACAGACAGTGCGGCGACATTGGAACCGTAAAACTGCCGGACTGGATCCGCCAGTTCACAAAATCAGAACCGGAATTTACCTTTACCTCCGGTACGGAATTTCCGGATGATCTGGGCCAATATAAGCTGATCATACACTGCGGCGGCTGTATGTTAAATGGAAAAGAAATGAAGTACCGTATTAAATGTGCCTGCGACCAGAATGTTCCTATTACTAACTACGGAATGACCATCGCGTATATCCACGGTGTCTTAGAACGCAGCCTGGAACCATTCCCGCAGGCGGCAGCCCTGCTTTATGGCTAAAGGGACATTTGATCAGACTGTGACATCCATAATAAATGCAAACAGCTGTGTTGCTTTTCACGGGTAGGAATTTTCTGAACTGAAAATTCCGTATGATACAGTTATGACCGCGGATTTTGCCGATTCGGAATGCGGAGCATCGGCAAAATCCTGTTACAG
>UQJF01000102.1 GCA_900541315.1 uncultured Clostridium sp.
GTTTGGTTCGCAGTTCTGACAATAGGCGGCGCAAGCCCACGAGCAAAGGATTTTCATTCAAATGCGTATCTGTCATGTGCGCCGGTGGCTTTCGAACCTTAGTCAACAATACCCTCAATATGTCATATATCTGCACATTGGGAGTACCTGCTATTTTCATATTTTGTTTATGATTATTTCAACTTTTCAATCGTTTCAATGATATAATCGATATACTCTTTCGCGCTTGCATCCTCCGTAAAGGTAGTCAGCACCACCTGCTTTTCTGTAGTACATACATCCAGTGCCTTCTCCAGAAGGATTTTCTTATCTGCGTAACCAATATGAGCCAACAACATTCCAGCTGCACGGATCAGGGAACTTGGATCTGCATATGCGCCTCTGCCATGGCTCATCAGATATGGAGCAGTTCCATGGATTGCCTCAAACATGGCATATTTATTGCCGATATTAGAAGAAGAAGCGGTCCCCAGTCCACCCTGATGCTCTGCTGCAATATCAGTTACAATATCACCATACAGGTTTGGAAGTACCACACTACCTCAATGCCCTTGTTAAACTCAGGATCCAGCATCTTTACACACATTGCATCTACTAAACGTTCCTGACCATGCCGCCCCGTATCCGCCTAAACAGCTGACAGCCCAGTTCGTTTTCCACATTTTTAAGTCCTCTTGTAAGTGTAGACGGATTTCTGTCCACACAGGCCGCTGCCACCCGGATGGAACCTGTTCTGGCGATCTGTCTGATAAAAATAAGCTGCTGTTGGTTCATAGGATCCTCCTTGTGTTTCATACACTTCCGAAATCATTCCTGCGTCTTATTCTACCATATATTATCCCAACTTCCCAGACCTGCAAAAAACAGGCGCATCTTCCTGTTGCGAAAGAATACGCCTGCTTTTCATTCACTTGCCTTACTACGCCATTTTATTTTGCTACAGCCTTAAATGCCTCATCCAGATCTTCGATGATATCATCAATATTCTCAGTACCGATGGAAAGACGGATGGTGTTCGGGTAAATTCCCTGTTCTTTCAGTTCTTCCTCTGTCAGCTGTGCATGAGTAGTAGAAGCCGGATGGATGACCAGAGACTTAACATCTGCTACATTTGCAAGTAAGGAGAACAGCTCCAGATTGTCAATGAAGTCCTTTGCCTTCTGTGCATCGCCCTTAATCTCAAAGGTGAAGATAGAGCCGCCGCCATTTGGGAAATATTTCTTGTACAGTTTCTGCTGCTCCGGATCATTGGATACAGATGGATGATGAACTTTTTCTACCTGTGGATGATTATTTAAGTACTGAACTACCTTCAGCGCATTCTCTACATGACGCTCTACGCGAAGAGACAGTGTTTCCAGTCCCTGCAGGAAGAAGAATGCATGGAATGGAGATAAAGTTGCACCGGTATCACGAAGTAAGATAGCGCGGATCTTTGTAACAAATGCTGCCGGTCCTACTGCCTTTACAAAGCTTACTCCATGGTAGCTTGGGTTTGGCTCAACTAAGGATGGGAACTTGCCGCTTGCTTCCCAGTCAAACTTACCGCTGTCTACGATCACACCGCCAATGGTGGTTCCATGTCCGCCAATGAACTTAGTAGCTGAGTGTACAACGATATCTGCGCCGTATTCAATCGGGCGTACCAGATATGGGGTTGCAAAGGTATTGTCAACTACTAACGGGATCTTATGTGCATGTGCGATCTGTGCCAGTCTTTCAATATCAACTACATCAGAGTTAGGATTTCCCAGAGTTTCTACATGGATAGCCTTTGTGTTTTCCTGAATCGCTGCCTCAACCTGCTCATAATTAAATGGATCAACGAAAGTGGTCTTGATACCATACTCTGGAAGAGTGTGGGCAAACAGGTTATATGTACCACCGTAAATGTTCTCAGCTGCTACAATGTGATCACCTGCATGTGCCAGGTTCTGGAAGGTATATGCAATAGCTGCTGCACCGGAAGCTACTGCTAAAGCTGCAACGCCACCCTCTAAGGCTGCAATTCTCTTTTCAAATACATCTTCTGTTGGGTTGGTCAGACGTCCGTAAATATTTCCGGCATCGGTCAGTCCAAATCTTGCTGCTGCATGATCGCAGTTGCGGAATACATAGGAAGAAGTCTGATAGATCGGTACAGCTCTTGCGTCAGTTACCGGATCTGGCTGTTCCTGTCCTACATGAAGCTGTAATGTTTCGAATTTAAAGTTTCTTTCATCATAAGATTTCTTTCCCATATTATTGTCCTCCTGAATAAAAATAAATCAGTCATTTACCTACTGTTTTGATTCGTTTTTGTTTATGGACAAATAATAGCATCTCTTTTTTCATCTGTCTAATACACAAAAAAAAGAGCCAGCTATAGTTTTTACCTATAGCTGGCGTCTTCATTTTTATATTTACGTATCTCATCCAGATATTTCTGCCCCAATGGGCTGATGGCCACACCTTTGCGGCATAAATACCCAATGGTCATCACCTCATCGGATTGTAATGGCACAGCACAGTAATCACCGCCGTTTAACTCCTCACATATAATACCTGAACAAAGAGTATAGCCATTTAAACCTTTCATCAGGTTTAACATGGTAGCACGGTCATTTGCACGGATCAGCTGCTTATATTCATAGGTAGAAAGCACTTCTTCCGCAAAATAAAAGGAATTATTATTCCCCTGTTCAAAAGCCAGACATGGATACGGCTGCAGATCATCCATAGTAACCGAAGCTCTGGATGCCAGTGGATTTCCCTTCCACATATAAGCATAGATCCCACAGTCTAAGAGCCTGTGAAATTCCAGCCCGAACTCTGTAAACAGCTTTGTCAGTACCTTGCTGTTAAAATCATTAAGATATAAAATACCGATCTCACTTTTAAAATTCTTTACATCCTCGATCACTTCATATGTTTTGGTCTCATGAACTGCAAACTCATACTTGTCCATTCCAAACTGACGCACCATTTCCACAAAGGCCTGGACAGCAAAGGAATAATGCTGCATAGACACACTGAATTTCTTGCGCACATTTTCTTTTTCAATGTACTTTGACTCGATCAGACGGTACTGCTCCACCACCTGCCTGGCATAGCCTAAAAATTCCTCCCCTTCCGGTGTCACGGTAATACCCCGGTTTGTACGTTTAAAAAGCTCTATGCCGATCTCATTTTCCAGCTCTTTAACAGATGCAGAAAGACTTGGCTGTGTGATAAACAGACTTCGGGCTGCTTCGTTCATAGACTTGGTATCTGCCACTGCAATGGCATACTTCATCTGCATTAAGGTCATTTTTTTTACTCCTTTATAATCAGCACGTATCTCTTATATATTTATGGCTTTCATTTTATGACAACCAGATAATGTTGTCAACGCATGCTTTGTACTCTTTTAACACGGGTATCATTCACATTTCGTTCATAAATCATTCAAAAAAGTGTTACACAATGAACATGATTTCTTCATCTTTCCTTTTTATACTTTAGTCATAGATGAGAAGCAAGAAAACAAGCTAAAAACCTCATCCCTTGAAAATTTTTAATACCTAACTAAGCTTACAAGATTTTTTTCATAATACTCGAGCTGGTAAGATTTTATCAGCTCTCCTCCCTTTTAATAATACTTTTTTCCAAAAAAAACACATCACTTGACGTGAGGTGTTTTTTTTGTGGTGTTAAAAAGGTCTGAATGATCTGGAATGCAAACCTCTCCGGATAAAAATAATAAAGCCGTCAGGTTAAAAAATGCCATCAAGCCGTTCCAGAGATCCGATAACATCCATATTGCCTCCAGCCGGATACAGCCACCAGCAAATACTGCCAGTAAAAACAAAATGGGATAAAGTATATGTAAATGTAAAATCCCTGTTTTTTCTTTTAAATACACTACAGCCTGCTGTCCAAGATAATACCATGCGATCACTGTTGCAAAAGCAAATACTACCATGGAAACACTGATAAACCATTTACCCACTATCCCTGATCTGGCAGAAAAGCAGGCAGCAGCCAAAGCCGCTCCTGTAAGAGAAAACGTCTCTATATCACCTTGTGACGTACACAAAATAACCAGTGCCGTAAGCGTACACAATACCACTGTATCAAAAAACACCTCAAACATGGCCCACATTCCCTGCTCCCAGGGTGTTGTGTGTTCTGCCGGACCATGAAGGACTGCTAGAGTACCAAGCCCCGCCTCATTGGAAAACACACCTCTGGATATACCATAGCGCAGACTTTTGCTGATGCCAAAACCTGCGATTCCGCC
The DNA here is from genome assembly GCA_900541315.1 of uncultured Clostridium sp. Classification (GTDB taxonomy): domain Bacteria; phylum Bacillota; class Clostridia; order Lachnospirales; family Lachnospiraceae; genus Enterocloster. The sequence continues at coordinate 4,262 of UQJF01000102.1, forward strand.
GGAAATCTGCCGGATCCCAAAAGCAGACTGGAAAATCCTTAAAAACACATCTGGTATGCGGTCTGCGCATAATAAAAGTACCAGCAGGGAAAATAAAATATAGATCCCCGATGCCAGCGGCAGAAGGCACTCCGCTGCTTTTCCTATGCGTTTTATCCCGCCTAAGACCACTGCTCCTGTAAGCAAAGCCAGAATACCGCTTCCTAAAGCCGATGGTATCCCCCAGGTAAATTCCAGTGTTTCTGCAGCAGAATTCGCCTGTACCATGCTCCCCATCCCAAGGGCACATAAAAAGCAGAAAAAACTGTATCCCACTGCCATGAATGGGATCCCCAGTCCTTTTTCCATATAAATAAAAGGACCACAGACCCATTTACCCCTATTATCTTTAAAGCGGTACCGGCATCCCAGATAGGTCTCACCATAAGCAGTTGCCATACCCACCAGCGCAGAGATCCACATCCAGAACACTGCCCCCGGGCCGCCAGATACAATGGCAGCAGCTACACCTGCAATATTGCCGGTCCCTACCGTTGCCGCCAGGGCAGTACAGACTGACTGGAATTGCGTGATTCCAAGATGCCCTGCATTATTAACTGCCTTTTCATCATGCCCCCGGCCGTGTTCCCATAAGCTTCCCCAGGTTGACTTCCACCAATATTTAAATCCCAGTATTTGAAAAAAATGACAGCGTACAGACAACACCAGTCCCACAATAAGAAATATCCCCACAGTCCACGGCCCCCATATGATCCCGTGGGCCATTTCCAGAATTTTCACATGCAGCTCCTAATAATATAATCCTCTTACTGAGGTTTTTATGCACTGTTTTTCTCTTCTATGCCTGCTTTATCCACAAATATATGGTATGATATAGATAACAGAATTTTTTAACCCCCTGAAAGGAGGCATTTACATGCCCGGCTTCACTACCCACTATATTTTAGGCATGAAGGCATACAACGACATGCCTCAGAACAACCTTAAATTTATCATTGCAAAATACCGCTGGCTTTACCAGCTTGGTCTTCAGGGACCGGATATGTTTTTCTATAACCTGCCTATCCTGCGCCACCGGGATCATCGCAATATCGGCTCCTATATGCATGAACACCATGTAAACGACTTTTTCCGTTGTGCCTTCACCCGCCTTTCAAAGATCGAATCCAGACAGCAGCGTGAGGAAGGTTTTGCTTTCTTGTGCGGTTTTATCAGCCATTATATTGGTGATTCTATCTGCCACCCTTATGTTTATGGCCGCATCCACTATGACGCAGAGCATCCCACTGCTGCCTGTCACGGCTTACACGCCAAACTGGAAAATGACATTGATGCCCTGTTATTGATGAAATATAAAAAGAAAAAGCCGTCCCAGTTCAACCAGGCGGCTACGATCTGTTTAAATGGCATGGAGACACAGTTTATCTCCCGTTTCCTCTCCTCCTGCTTAAATGATGCTTTCTATCCTTTAAGCAGCAAAAATCATTATCAGGTATCTCCGGGCATGATCCACCGTTCTATCCTTGCGCTGCGGTTCGGCTGCCGCACGCTTTCTGACCCATACAGCAGAAAAAAGAACCGGATCGAATACGTAGAATCCCTGTTTTTACGAAATCCTTTAGCTTCCAGCAAAATGGTAACGGATGTGGTCGAAGATCCGGTCTGGAGCCTGAACCTGCGCCATGAGACCTGGTGCAATCCCTGGGATAAGAGCATCGCTTCCAAAGCCTCTTTCCCAAACCTGTTCCGCCAGTGTCTGATGAAACATGCCGCCATCTATTACATGATCAACACTTTGATAGAAGGAAAAAATATTCGCCCAGCATCCTTTGACCGGATACTGGACGAACTTGGAAATTATTCTTATCACAGCGGTCTTCCCTGTAACGATGAAGAACACTGATCTTTTAATTTTATTCGATCACCTGGTCGCCGTCCTTGGTAACGTAATACTCTTTCACACCCAGACGGGTCATCCAGTTTCTGGTCTCCTGGGTTTTCCAGGAACCGCTTCCTGCGCCGCCGCCGTTGTCATTGTCCCACAGCCACTGCGGTGTCGGCCAGAGGCATACAGATGGTCTTAAAGCCTTATAAACCTCATAACCTACGCCATTCTGTCCGTGATGGGACATCTGCACCATCTTGCACTTTAAAGCAGCCAGGTTTACATCCTGCATCAGATGCTCACCACCAGTGTTTCCTAAGTCTCCCAAAAATACAACATTTGTACCATTTAAAGAAACCATATAAGCAACACTGCTGTTATTTACAAAGTCATTGTTCTCCTTGTATGCCTGGTTTAAAACCTGGATCTTTGCAGGTCCTGCATTGATCACCTGTCCTGCCACAATATCACCGTGAAGGATGGATGGGGAAACCTTTGCAAATGCGCCTTTTATATAAGCTACCATAGAAGCAACATTTGCATCTTTTTCCGCATACCAGCTGTCTTCCAGGAAAGAATAGTAGATGCCGTCAATGGTGATCTCACCTGCATGCTTATACAGGATATCCGCCAGGGCACCTGCATGGTCAGAATCCGGATGTGTGATCAGCCATGCCTGTACATGTCCGCCTTTTGCCTTGATCTGGTTTAACACATAATCCGTGTTGTCAGTCCAGCCACCGTCTACTACGATCAGGCCGCCTTCTCCAGTTTCAATAATAACTGCCAGCTGCTGGGCTGCTGTATCATGATTTGCCAGAAGAGTCAGTCTTCCTTTTCCAAAATAGGAAGAAGAATCCGTAACCGGGGTAGATACTTCTCCAAAACCTGCTACTTCTGCCTTGGAAACTACATTCTGTGTTCCATTGTTATTCTGATCGTCTGTATTCTGTGTTTCATCCTGGACAATGATCTTATTTGGGGAAGTGACTACCTTGGCGTTCATGGCAAAGGACTGCATCGTACCTTGTCCCAGCATCAATGTTAATGCTGCCATCACGCCTGCAGCGCAGCGCTTCCAATATCTGTCAATGCGTCTCATTTTAAGTCTCCTTACTGTAATGGCTCAACAGCTCTTACATCACCGGCTTTAATGGTATCATTTACCAGATAAGCACTTTCATCTCCCTCTTTATCATAAGGGAATACCTGTACTTTTACATCATGCTCATCAAAGAAGCTACCATAGTCTGTAGTATAACCATCTTCATTTTCCTCAGGTGCTGTGAAATAGAAATTCTGGGTTGATACAGCCTCACCAATGGTTCCTAAAACATCCTGGGCATAAACCACTGCTACATCGCTGGTAGTCTTCTTTGTAACAGGAAGCAGAACAGTCAGCATACCGCTTGCATCATCGTAAACTACATTTAAATCCATTACATAGTCAGCAAATGGTCCGTATGGCTCTAAATACTGCTCTTCCAGGTCAGAACGTACTTCTTCCCAGTTAATAGCAATATCTTTATTGATCTCTGTATCCGGCTTTCCATCTCCTTCGATCTTTCCACTGTCCGGGGATACGATATTGCTCTTGGTACAGCCGCTTAAAAGTGCTGCCGACGCAAGAAGGATCAGAGAAACTTTTTTCCAGTTAAACATTATAAAAAACCTCCTTAAATTTCAACGGTACTATTATATCGAAGAAAACACAATTTTAATAGTAGTTTTTTCTTACAATATTGTTACTCTATGTGAATCTTATGTGAAAATATGTCTTGCCATTTGGTTCCATCAGTGCTATTATGTTCAATATAATTTGATTTTTATATTTTTTGAACACGATATTTTTAGCAGGAGGTCTTTCTCATGAAACCGAAACAGAAACCATTTTTACAAAATCTTGACCTGGTCACTACCATACTGCCTTTTGGATGCATCGCATTGTTATGCTGTCTTTTTATGTTATTTCCGGAAGGCTCTGCAAACATTCTGGCATCTATCCGTTTTTTCCTTGGAGATGAGCTTGGAAGCTATTACCTGTTAATGGGTCTGGGAGCTGTGATCTGTTCTCTTTATATGGCATTTTCCCGTTTTGGCTCTATTAAACTGGGCGACATGGAAAAACCCCAGTATACCGCTTTTCAGTGGGGTTCCATGATGTTTACCTCAGGACTTGCTGCAGATATCCTTTTTTATTCTCTCTGTGAATGGATGCTTTATGCAGATGAACCTCATATTGCCCAAATGGGGACTGTCCAGGACTGGGCTTCTGTATATCCACTGTTCCACTGGGGTCCTATTCCCTGGAGCTTTTACATTATCCTGGCAGTTTCTTTTGGCTTCATGATCCACGTACGCAAAAGAAATAAACAGAAATATTCCGAAGCCTGCCGCCCTCTTCTTGGAAAGAAGGTAGATGGAGTCATCGGCAAGCTGATCGATCTGACTGCTGTTTTTGCTCTGTTAGCCGGAACTGCTACTACCTTTTCACTGGCTACGCCTCTTTTATCTATGGCTTTAAGCCGGGTTTTAGGAATTGCTGAAACACCTCTTCTTACCATTGCTATTTTAGTTATTATCTGTATTGTATACACAATGGCTGTTTATTTCGGTATGCAGGGGGTTGCAAGACTGGCTGCTTCCTGTATTTACCTGTTTTTCGTGCTGTTAGCTTATTTCCTGTTTTTAGGCGGCCAGACACGTTATATCATTGAAACAGGTATTAGTGCTGTGGGAACTCTGGCCCAGAATTTTATCTCCCTTGCAACATGGACTGATGCACTGCGCACCTCTTCCTTCCCCCAGAACTGGACGATCTTTTACTGGGCTTACTGGATGGTATGGTGTGTGGCTACTCCGTTTTTTATCGGAACCATCAGTAAGGGACGAACCATCCGTCAGACTGTTTTAGGAGGCTATTTCTTTGGCCTTGCAGGAACCTTTACTTCTTTTATCATACTTGGAAATTATGGACTTGGACTGCAGACTCACGGTATCTTGGATCTGATGGGATTATACCGGGAAAGCCAGGATCTGTACCAGACCATCATCGCTATTTTTGAAACAATGCCAATGGCTAAGATAGGGCTGATCCTTCTGGCGGTTACTATGATCGCTTTTTACGCTACTACTTTTGATGCCCTTACCATGGTAGCAAGCTCCTATTCTTACCGTTCCCTGGATGCAGATAAGGAGCCGGATAAGAAGGTGAAACTGTTCTGGGCCGTTACTTTGATGCTTTTCCCTATTGCACTGATCTTTTCGGAAAACTCTATGAGCAGCCTCCAGTCAGTATCTATTGTAGCTGCTTTTCCTATTGGCTTTATCATCCTGATGATCGTATGGAGCTTTTTTAAAGATGCAGATTCCTATCTGAAAGAAAAAACTACAAATTAGTACACAAAGAAAAACAGGAGACTTCCCCTCACAAGTCTCCTGTTTATGCGTTGTTATACATTTCTACACTTCCTTTTATCTTTGCTGCAGATATTCATCCTGCCATAAAATCTTTCTTATGCAATTATCTGCTTCTGTCTCATCTCTCCCCTTGAAACAAATGGTCAGAAAACCACATAAGCTTAGATTTTTTAATTCATCATATTGCTTCAAGTTTGCTGTTTTTTGGTCATTGGTTACGAAAATGTCACAATCAAAACGGTTGGCTGTCTGGATCAGATACGAGATCGGTATTGGGGTCAAAGCTTTTTTTCTTACGTCCAAACTTCTGGTTACCATTCACATCACCTCAATTTCAAAAACTACAGCATGTTCCACTTCCTTTACTTAGATCATTATATTCCCCTTTCGTATATCATAGCACCGTTTTTTGTAAAAAACAACGAATTTATTCGTTGTTTTTCTTAATATTTTTGTCATAAATTACTGTTTTCAGAGTATTGAAACAGAAAAACAGCAGATGTCACTTAAACAACTGCCGTTTTCTCTTTGGAATATTAATTTTTTTCTTTAAAGCAGAGGTTACTGGGTATCTGCTGATACGGAAACACCTGCTACTGCCCATTTATAGTTCTGGAGAGCCTGCTGGAGAGCCAGATCTGCACATTTATATCCGGACTGTGCCTGCAGCCATGCTAATTCCTGCTGCATGTACTGGATATTGCTTAACATACCATTTGCTTTCTGGATCTGTGCTGCCTGCCATGCGATCTGGCCGCTTTCGTAAGCTGTCTTTGCTGCGGTATAGGAAGCGTTCTTTTCTTCCATTTCGTCATACAGTGCCTGAATGTTGGATCGGACATTTTCTTCGGAATATTCTACATTTCGCAGTTTATTTGCAGTCTGTGTGGTAGTCTTTGAGGTACGGATCTGCAGATCTGTCATTCCGCCGCCGGTCTGGCTTCTGAGACTGATCAGATTGTAGTTATTGTTTACTGCTTTTTCTTTATCCTCTGTAACATTCACTGTGGCAATGTAAGATGGATCTGCTGACGGGACTTCACCGAATACCGGGTTAGCTGCTTCATCGTAACCTGTAAAGGAACAGAGCATCTTACGGATCTGCTCGATTCCTGCATCCAGCTGGTTTAACTGGGACTGGCTGGTGGAAAGACTGGATGCAGCCGAAAGTACATCTGCATCTACTGCCATTCCCTGTGCCTGCATGGTGTCCTGAAGCTGTTTTGCTGCTGTGGCCAGTTCTACACCTTTTGCTGCAATGGTACGCTGGGATAAAAGCTGCTGATACTGGTTTAACATCATTTCTACATTAAGGATCAGGCTGTTTGCCTGACGGTCGATCTGTTTTTCAGAAGAAGATTTACGTTCCAGGGAACGGTCCAGGCTGTTTGCTGTAGTACGCAGCTGATTGACCGATTTTCTCAAAGCTCTTGCAGTTGCCTTGGATATCATCTGCTCCATGCCGCTTTGTTCTTTTGCCAGATCTTCGGCTGCTTTTGCCTGGGAGAGCAGGTCATCGGCGGTGGTCCTTGAATTGACTGCGATCTGGCCCTGGTCTTCCTTCATTCCTCTTGCCATAGCATAGGCACTTTTTATAGGACCGTAGTATTCTTTTACTCTGGCGCCTATTTCGTCATAGTCTAACTGGTTATCAGCAAGACGCTGCTGATCAGCACAATAGCTGCCTGCCGGATTTTCTTCCTGTCTCTTATACACATCTGACGCTGCCG
>UQJF01000103.1 GCA_900541315.1 uncultured Clostridium sp.
ATCAGATTTGCAGACAAGTGAGTGGTATAGTTATTTCGAAAACGATGTACTAGTTTTAAAAGCCCATGTTTATGCGGTTTGGATTGGGTTGGCAGAAACACGCACAAAAGCAAGTGCAGGAAAGACTCCGGGAGTACATAGTAGGAAGGAAAAGGAGAATTTTATGTTTACAACACGACTGATCAGTGGTATCGTACTGGTTATCCTTGCTATTTTCTTCGTTGGAAAAGGAGGGGGACTTCTTTTTGCAGTGACAGCCCTGATCTCTCTGGTAGGCCTTTTTGAACTGTACCGGGTTCTTGGGATTGAAAAACGGTCTGTGGCCGTAGTTGGCTATTTGACAGCCTTCTGTTATTATGGGATCTTATGGTTTGAAGGTCAGAAATACCTTACATTAATGATCATTGCATCCTTGATGCTTTTAATGGCTCTTTATGTTTTTACTTTTCCACGGTATAAAACAGAGGAAATAACAGGAGCGTTCTTTGGTGTGTGCTATGTGCCGGTAATGCTGTCATTTTTGTATCAGACCCGCAGCATGCATGACGGGGTTTATCTTGTGTGGCTTATCTTTTTAAGCTCCTGGGGCTGCGACACCAGTGCTTACTGCGTGGGAATGCTTCTTGGAAAACACAAGCTGGCCCCTGTGTTAAGCCCTAAAAAGTCCATTGAGGGTGCGGTTGGCGGTGTGATCGGTTCAGCTTTGCTGGGACTTGCATACGGAGCCTACTTTGGACACTGCATGGAAGAAGTGGCAAACCCTATAGCAGCCTGCGCGATTGCCTGTGCTATTGCTGCAGTGATCTCCCAGATCGGTGATCTGGCAGCATCTGCCATTAAGAGAAATCATAACATTAAAGATTATGGTCATCTGATACCGGGCCATGGTGGTATTCTGGACCGCTTTGATAGTATGATATTTACTGCCCCGGCAATTTATTTTGCAGTTACTTTTTTAAAGTAAACGTTTTAAATAAGCATTTCCTTTATAAAAGGAGAATAATTATGGTAAAGAATATATCTGTTCTGGGTTCTACCGGTTCTATTGGTACCCAGACATTAGAAATAGTCAGATATAATAAAGACATTAAGGTGACAGCCCTGGCAGCCGGTTCTAATGTAGAACTGATGGAAAAACAGATCCGTGAATTTAAGCCGGAGATTGCCTGCCTCTGGAGTGAGGAAAAGGCAAAAGAGTTAAAAGAGCGGGTAAAAGATCTGGATGTAAAAGTTTTTTCTGGCATGGATGGTCTGATCGCAGCAGCTACAGAGCCAAAGGCACAGATCGTAGTGACAGCAGTAGTGGGCATGATCGGTATCCGCCCTACTATTGCTGCCATGGAAGCAGGAAAAGATATTGCCCTGGCGAATAAGGAAACGCTGGTTACAGCCGGTCATATTATCATGCCTCTGGCAAAAGAAACCGGAGTTAAGATCCTTCCGGTAGATTCTGAACATTCTGCTATCTTCCAGTGTCTTCAGGGAGCAGCAGGAAATAAGATCCACAAGATCTTGCTGACAGCATCCGGAGGTCCTTTCAGAGGCTGGAAGAGAGAACAGCTGGAAAAGGTGCAGGTAGAAGATGCCTTAAAACATCCAAACTGGTCTATGGGGCATAAAATCACCATTGACTCATCTACTATGGTAAATAAGGGTCTGGAAGTTATGGAAGCTGGCTGGCTTTTTGGTGTATCCTTAGATCAGATCCAGGTAGTGATCCAGCCTGCAAGTGTCATCCATTCTATGATCGAATATGAGGACGGGGCAGTGCTCGCCCAGCTTGGTACGCCGGATATGAAGCTGCCTATCCAGTATGCATTATATTATCCGGAAAGAAGATTTCTTCCAGGAGACCGGCTGGATTTTACAAAGCTTCGTGAGATCACCTTTGATGTGCCGGATCCAGAGACTTTTAAAGGGTTAAGGCTGGCTTATGAAGCAGGAAAAACAGGAGGAAGTATGCCAACTGTATTTAATGCAGCCAATGAACTGGCAGTAAGTCTGTTTTTAAAGAAAAAGATCCCGTATCTTACGATTACGGATATGATCCAGGCATCTATGGAGCATCATAAAAAAATTGACGGGCCGGATGTAGACCAGATCCTGGCAGCGGAAGCAGAAACTTATAATTTTATACAGTCAAAATGGAATAGAATAATAAGTTTTAAATGAAAATCAGAAAGGATGAATGAAATCCTATGAATAGTGTACTGGCAGTACTGATCCTTGGGGGAATCATCCTGTTCCATGAACTTGGGCATTTCATTTTCGCAAAATTAAGCGGCATTGAAGTAACAGAGTTCTCTCTGGGAATGGGACCAAGGCTTTTAAGCTTAAAAAAAGGCGAAACAAGATATTCCTTAAAACTTCTGCCTTTTGGCGGTTCCTGTGCTATGCTGGGGGAAGATGAGGATGCAGAAGGTGACAGAGCCTTTAATAACAAGCCTGTTTTTAACCGTATTGCTGTAGTGGCAGGTGGACCTTTGTTTAACTTTCTTCTGGCTTTTTTGCTGTCCCTTGTGATCGTAGGCTGCGCCGGTGGTTTTTATGAGCCGGTGGTGGTGGGAGTAGAAAAAGGCTACCCGGCTGAGCAGGTGGGGATCCTTCCGGGAGATGTGATCACAAAAGTAAATCATAGATCTGTCCATTCTTACCGGGATCTTACGCCTTATCTTACAGCTCATCCCCATCAGGATGTGACCATTACCTGGAAGCACACGGATGAAAACGGAAAAACAGAGAAGAGATCGGCAAAGATCACCCCAGTCTATATTGACAGAACAGGCCAGTCTATGATCGGTGTCCGGTTTGATGCAACCCTCCAGAAGATTACAAACCCAGCGCAGTTAGTAGTACAATCTGTTTATGAGGTAGAACATTGGATCGGTTATGTATTTGACAGCATTCATCTGATGTTTGTAGGCAAAGTAACTGCAGATGATATCAGCGGTCCTGTAGGAATTGTTACGACCATTGACCATACGGTAGAGCAGGCAGCATCAGCGGGGAAAACAGTAGTTGCTGTCGTTCTTATGAATTTTGCTGTTCTTTTAAGTGCCAACCTGGGAGTGATGAATCTGCTTCCTCTTCCTGCCTTAGACGGTGGACGGCTGGTATTTCTGATCATTGAAGCAATTCGTAGGAAACCTATTGACCGGGAAAAAGAGGGAACGATCCATGCGGTGGGAATGATCGTTCTGCTGGTGCTTATGGTATTTATATTGTTTAATGATGTGAGGAAGCTATTGTAAATGTTCCGTTTTTGGAGACAGCTGGAATTGAACCAGTACATCGTTTTCGAAACGATGTACTGGTTGAAAGCGAGGTATATTTCCTGTCTGAAGGACAAGAAGCGTATGCGTGAAATGCATAGAACAATTTAAAAATAAAGAGGAATGAAACATGAGCAGAAAGGATACGAAAGTTGTTCATATTGGCGACCGGGTGATCGGTGGGGGAAATCCCGTCCTCATCCAGTCCATGTGCAACACAAAAACAGAAGATGTAAAGTCTACAATAAACCAGATCTTAAGCCTGGAAAAAGCAGGCTGTGATATTATCCGTGTGGCAGTGCCTACCATGAAGGCAGCAGAAGCTCTTAAAGATATTAAAAAAGAGATCCATATCCCATTAGTAGCAGATATCCATTTTGATTACCGTCTGGCTATTGCAGCCATGGAAAACGGGGCTGATAAGATACGTATTAATCCAGGTAATATCGGCAGTACAGACCGTGTCAAAGCAGTGGTAGACCGGGCAAAAGCGGGGAATATCCCAATCCGTATAGGTGTAAACAGCGGTTCTCTTGAAAAAGATCTGCTAGAAAAATACGGTGGTGTAACTGCAGAAGGGATTGTGGAAAGTGCTTTAGATAAGGTACATCTTATTGAAGATATGGGTTATGATAATCTGGTCATCAGTATCAAATCATCCGATGTATTAATGTGCGTTAAAGCTCATGAACTGATCACTTCCAGAACCGATCATCCCCTTCATGTAGGTATTACGGAAGCAGGAACCTTATTTTCCGGAAATATCAAGTCTGCAGTGGGATTGGGAATTATCTTATATCAGGGCATTGGAGATACTATTCGCGTTTCTCTTACAGGCGATCCCGTTGAGGAAATTAAGTCTGCCCGCCAGATCCTTAAAACACTTGGACTTAGAAAGGGTGGAGTGGAAGTAGTTTCATGTCCGACCTGCGGCCGTACCCGCATTAACCTGATCCACCTTGCTAATCAGGTAGAGACTATGGTTTCTGGAATGGAAGGTCTGGACGGTGTAAAAGTAGCAGTTATGGGCTGTGTAGTTAATGGACCTGGAGAGGCCAAAGAGGCAGATATAGGTATTGCCGGCGGGGTTGGCGAAGGTCTGATCATCAAAAAAGGTGAGATCTTACGAAAAGTACCAGAAGAAGATTTGTTAAATTCCCTTCGCAGTGAACTGGAAGCAATGGCAAAAGCAAGAAAGAAGTAATCTGAATGGCAAAAGGTTTTTTAGAAGTATTTCCAACTCTTAATATTGCAGAGCCTTTAAAGGAGCTTTTAGCTTTGGCAGAAGTAGAAAAAGTTACTTCTGCCAAAGATAGAAGCTCTATTCGTGTTTATATGAAAAGCGCAAGGCTCATTCATAAACAAAATATTTATGATCTGGAACGTGGAATTAAAGACCAGCTGTTTCCAGATAAACAGATCACTATTAAGATCCAGGAAAAATACAGACTGTCAGGACAGTATACGCCTGAAAAGCTTTTAAAGATGTATAAGGATAGTCTGTTGTTAGAATTAAAGCATTACAGCATCGTAGAATACAGTATGTTCCGCAAGGCTCAGATCGTTTTTGAGAACGAAGGAAAAATGGTACTGACTGTAGAAGATACCATGGTAAACAGGGACAAGACCAATGAATTAAAAAGGGTTCTGGAAAAAGTATTTAACGAGCGGTGTGGTTTGCCGGTGGAAGTGTCATTTCTGTATATCCCTGCAAAGGAAAATGACAGAAGAAAGCAGATAGAACAGAAATTAGAAAGAGAAGCACAGGCTATTTACTGGCAGAATCATAAGGATGAATTAGGCAGTGTGAATAGCGGAGAAAATATCTCACAGCCTGCTGCGATACGGAATACAGATGAGAAAAAAACTCAGGCAGAGGATGCTATCATCATGGATGTTCCTACGCCTGAAGCAGCTCCCTGGGATGCGCTAATGGATCAGGCAGCTTCAGGAAATGTTCCGGGAAATGATGAGAATATTTCTCTTGTAGCAATTGGGACAAAACCAACAGATGTGGAAAAAACGGCTGCCTCAAAGATACTAGCAGGAGAAAGAACGGAAAAACCTCAGCTAAACAAAGGAAGAAAAGGCTGGGGAAGAGAAAAAGACTCTGGCTTTGGAGAAGACAGGAAGTTTTCAGTCAAGCGTTCCAATAACCCGGATGTGCTCTATGGACGTGACTTTGATGATGACTTTATGGAGATTGAGAAGATTGACGGAGAGATCGGAGAAGTTACTTTAAGGGGGCAGATCTTAACCTGTGAAAGCCGTGAACTTAGAAGCGGTAAATTTATTCTTACCTTCGATATAACAGACTTTACAGATACCATTACAGCAAAGATGTTCATTAGGCCGGAGATATTTAATGAAGTGAAGGACATGATCAAAACAGGCATGTTTATTAAGATCAAGGGCGTTACCACTATTGATAAATTTGATGGAGAACTTACATTAGGCTCCATTGCAGGTATTAAAAAAGCAGAAGATTTTACTACCAAGCGTATGGATAACAGTCTGGAAAAACGTGTGGAGCTGCACTGCCATACAAAAATGAGTGATATGGATGGTGTTTCTGATGTAAAGAGCATCATAAAGCGGGCGAAAAAATGGGGTATGTCATCTATTGCTGTTACGGATCATGGCTGCGTTCAGGCATTCCCTGATGCAAATCATGCTCTGGATAAAGGAGATACCTTTAAGATCTTATATGGCGTAGAAGGTTATCTGGTAGATGATACAAAACAGCTGGTAGAAAATTCTAAAGGCCAGACTTTTGCAGATACTTATGTTGTTTTTGATATTGAGACCACGGGTTTTAGTCCTGTAAAGAACCGTATCATTGAGATTGGTGCTGTAAAAGTGGTAGATGGTGTGATCACAGACAAGTTTTCTACGTTTGTAAATCCAGATGTGCCCATTCCATTTGATATTGAAAAGCTGACCAGTATTAATGACGCTATGGTATTGCCTTATCCGAAAATTGATGTGATCTTACCCCGGTTTCTGGAATTTGTGGCAGATGCAGTGCTGGTAGCCCACAACGCTGGTTTTGACGTAGGTTTTATTGGACATTATGCAGAAGCCCTTGGACTGCCATTTTCACCAACAGTGCTGGATACAGTATCTCTGGCACGGCTTCTTTTACCAAACTTAAATCGTTTTAAGCTGGATACAGTGGCGAAAGCTTTAAATATTTCTCTGGAAAACCATCACCGGGCAGTCGATGATGCCGGAGCGACAGCAGAGATTTTTACCGCTTTTGTAAAAATGCTGCGGGAGCGTGATATCGAGGATCTGGATCACTTAAATGAATTAAGTACCATGGATGCTCAGACTATTATGAAGCTTCCCACCAATCATGTTATCATCCTGGCAAAAAATGATCTGGGACGTATCAATCTGTACCGTCTGGTCAGCTGGTCCCATTTGGATTATTATTCCAGACGTCCCCGTATTCCCAAGAGCGTTCTGGATAAGTATAGAGAAGGTCTGCTGATCGGCTCTGCATGCGAGGCAGGAGAACTGTATCAGGCTCTTCTTAGAGGTGCACCAGATGCGGAAATCGCAAGGCTGGTTAATTTCTATGATTATCTGGAGATCCAGCCTTTGGGCAATAACGCATTTATGCTGAGGGATGAAAAGAGTACAGTTAAGACAGAAGAAGATCTGATCGAGATCAATAAAAGAATCGTAGATCTGGGAACTCAGTTTGGAAAACTGGTGTGTGCAACCTGTGATGTGCATTTTCTGGATCCGCAGGATGAAGTTTACCGGCGTATTATCATGGCTGGTCAGGGATTTAAAGATTCCGATGACCAGGCACCTTTGTACCTGCGTACAACGGAAGAGATGCTGGAAGAGTTTGCTTATCTGGGGCCGGATAAGGCATACGAGGTAGTAGTTACAAATACCCGTAAGATTTCTGATATGTGCGAAAAAATCGCTCCGGTACGTCCAGACAAATGTCCTCCTGTTATTCCAGACTCTGACAAGACTTTAACAAAAATCTGCTATGACCGCGCCCATGAAATGTATGGTGAAGATCTTCCTAAGATCGTAGTAGACCGTTTGGAGCGGGAGCTTCATTCCATTATCACCAATGGATTTGCTGTTATGTACATCATTGCCCAGAAACTGGTTTGGAAGTCTAACGAGGATGGATATTTGGTAGGCTCCCGAGGCTCTGTAGGTTCCTCCTTTGTGGCAACTATGTCTGGTATTACAGAGGTAAATCCATTAAGTCCCCATTACCATTGTCCAAAGTGCCGTTACTATGACTTTGATTCTGAAGAAGTTCGTAAGTTTTCCGGTATGGCGGGCTGCGATATGCCGGATAAAAAATGTCCGGTATGTGGGACACCTCTGGAAAAGGACGGTTTTGACATCCCATTTGAGACCTTCCTTGGATTTAAGGGAGATAAGGAGCCTGATATCGATTTAAACTTCTCTGGTGAATATCAGAGTAAGGCTCATGACTATACAGAAGTTATTTTCGGTAAAGGTCAGACTTTCCGTGCTGGTACTATTGGCACACTGGCAGATAAGACGGCTTTCGGTTATGTAAAAAAATATTATGAGGAAAGGGGAACCAGAAAACGGAATTGTGAGATCAACCGTATTGTACAGGGATGTGTAGGCGTGCGCCGTACTACGGGACAGCATCCAGGTGGAATCATCGTATTGCCTTTAGGCGAAGAAATCTATTCCTTTACACCAGTACAGCATCCGGCAAATGATATGACTACTTCTACCGTTACTACACACTTTGATTACCATTCTATTGACCACAACCTGTTAAAGCTGGATATTCTTGGACATGATGATCCAACCATGATCCGTATGCTTCAGGACCTGATCGGTTTGGATCCGGTTAAGGACATTCCTCTGGACAGCTCGGAGGTTATGAGTTTGTTCCAGAACACATCTGCGTTGGGGATCACACCAGATGATATCGGCGGTTGTCCTTTAGGGGCTCTGGGAGTGCCGGAGTTTGGTACTGATTTTGCGATGCAGATGCTCCTTGATACCAAACCCAAATATTTTTCTGATCTTGTACGTATTGCAGGTCTGGCCCATGGTACAGACGTATGGCTGGGAAATGCCCAGACACTGATTCAGGAAGGAAAAGCCACTATTCAGACAGCCATCTGTACCCGAGATGATATTATGATCTATCTGATCGCTCAGGGAATGGAACAGGGACTCTCCTTTACCATCATGGAGAGTGTGCGAAAGGGTAAGGGGTTAAAACCGGAATGGGAAGAGGATATGAAGGCTCATGGCGTGCCTGACTGGTACATATGGTCCTGTAAGAAGATCAAATACATGTTCCCGAAAGCCCATGCTGCGGCCTACGTTATGATGGCGTGGCGTATTGCCTACTGTAAGATTTTCTACCCTCTGGCATATTATGCAGCCTTTTTCAGTATCCGCGCCAGCGCTTTTTCCTATGAGATCATGTGTCAGGGAAGAGATAAGTTGGAATATTATCTGGCAGATTATAAAAAGCGTTCTGATACCCTTTCTAAAAAGGAACAGGATACGCTGCGAGATATGCGCATTGTCCAGGAAATGTATGCAAGAGGCTTTGATTTTGTGCCTATTGATATTTACAAGGCAAAAGCAAGGCATTTCCAGATTATTGATGGCAGACTGATGCCTTCTTTAAGTAGTATTGATGGTTTAGGTGAAAAGGCGGCAGAAGCAGTGGTGGATGCAGTAAAGGATGGTCCATTCTTGTCAGTAGAAGATTTCTCAGGCCGTACCAAAGTAAATGGAACAATTTGTTCCCTGATGTCTGACTTGGGACTGCTTAAGGATCTTCCTCAGTCTAATCAGTTATCATTATTCGATCTATAAAATGATAATGATATAAGAATTGGGAACAGGCTGTACCTGATGAGCTGGTATCATATTGCGGCGTATCGATCAGGTTTCATATGTGCGTATTGATCTGGTATCATAAAATTGACTTATAAAAAAAATTATGGTATATTTTGGAAAGAGTTTTTTCGCATGTGGAGTGTGAAAAAACTCTTTCTTGCACTTTAAAAGCAAATTGACGCATCAAAGCGTTAAAGTAATACGTTGAAATGAAAACAGCGTAAATCAAAGTAAATGGGGGTTTAATATTTTTAATGGAACGTGAAAAATTTTCTTCCAGATTAGGTTTCATCCTGATCTCAGCAGGCTGTGCTATTGGTCTGGGCAATGTATGGAGATTTCCTTATATTGTAGGAGCTTACGGAGGAGCTGCTTTTGTGCTTATTTATCTGGCATTTCTCCTGATCCTTGGTCTTCCTATTGTAGTAATGGAATTTGCTGTAGGACGTGCCAGTAAACGAAGTGCAGCTCTTTCTTTTAATTTGCTGGAGCCAAAGGATACAAAATGGCATCTGACCCGATATGCAGCTATGGCAGGAAACTATATGCTGATGATGTTCTATACCACGGTAGCAGGATGGATGATCTATTATTTCATTAAAATGCTCCGGGGAGACTTTACAGGACTTGATTCAGACGCAGTAGCTGGAGAGTTTACCAGCATGCTTGGGAACCCGACATTGATGGCGGGATTTATGGTTTTTGTGGTAGTTCTTTGTTTTGGTATCTGTGCCCAGGGGTTGGTAGCAGGTGTAGAACGTATTACAAAAGTGATGATGGTCTGCCTGTTGTTTCTTATGATAGCACTGGCTGCTCATTCTATGGTATTAAAGGGCGGTGAACCGGGACTGGAGTTTTATTTAAAGCCTGATTTTGGAAAAATGGTAGATGCAGGACTGGGAAATTCTATTTTTGCAGCTATGGGACAGTCTTTTTTTACATTAAGTATCGGTATTGGTGCGCTGGCTATTTTTGGAA
This sequence comes from uncultured Clostridium sp., assembly GCA_900541315.1. Classification (GTDB taxonomy): domain Bacteria; phylum Bacillota; class Clostridia; order Lachnospirales; family Lachnospiraceae; genus Enterocloster. The sequence goes on from UQJF01000103.1 coordinate 10,134, forward strand.
GTTATATCGGAAAAGAACACCGTTTGACTGGCGAAGCCATCAGTATTACTATTCTGGATACACTGGTTGCATTTATGGCTGGTCTGATTATTTTCCCGGCATGCTTTGCTTATGGAGTTGAACCAACTTCCGGTCCGTCCCTGATCTTTATCACACTGCCAAACGTATTTAACCATATGGCAGGAGGAAGACTGTGGGGATCATTGTTCTTCGTATTTATGTCCTTTGCAGCTCTTTCTACTGTAATTGCTGTATTTCAGAATATTATTTCTTTTGCAACAGACCTTACAGGCTGTTCTGTAAAGAAAGCGGTAGCGTGGAATGTAGCAGTAGTGATCATCTTGTCGTTGCCATGTGTGTTCGGATTTAATATCTGGAGTAATTTCCAGCCATTAGGAGCAGGATCCAATATACAGGATTTAGAAGACTTTATCCTCAGTGATAATCTGCTGCCGATTGGAAGTCTGTTATATCTGTTGTTTTGCACCAGCAGATATGGATGGGGATTTGAAAAATTCCTGGCAGAAGCAAATGAGGGAGCCGGTGTTAAATTTCCAAGATGGGCACGTTTTTACGTAAGTTATATCCTTCCGCTGATTGTGATCTTTATTCTGGTTCAGGGATATATTGCGAAATTCTTCTAAATAAATTCTAAATGAGAAGCATTTAGAACATGTGAAAAATACAGCAAAAGCAGAGGCCTGTGCTGTAAGAGAACAGCATACGGCTTCTGCCCAAGCATTATTTTTTTAGTTGTCTAAAAAAAATTAACAATTTTGAAAATTTGTAGTTGACAACTGGAAGAATGTGTATTATACTATTCAACGTAATCGAGATCGAGGCGTGGCTCAGTTTGGTAGAGCGCTGCGTTCGGGACGCAGAGGTCGCGTGTTCGAATCACGTCGCTTCGATTTGACTTGAAAAGTGCCGGAAAGCCTTATTTCATAGGGTTTTTCGGCATTTTCGTTTTCTCACAAAATGGTATAAAATCACCTGTTTTTTTAAATGTTACATCAAACCTTATACA
>UQJF01000104.1 GCA_900541315.1 uncultured Clostridium sp.
TCCCTTGAAAAAATCTATTGTTTTTCTCAAGTATGCACTAAAAATGGATTTAGTGGAAGGCGAGTGGTTTGACCTTTACTACGGAAAGGTTAGCTATGCGCGTTTTCATATGCTTTTTGGATTCCCTTCGGCAAGTGGTCGGGAATCAGTGCCTTTAGTCTGTCCTCACTGCCGTCTTTGATTGCCTGCTCATAGTACCAGCATTTGAATTTCAGCATATCCAGAGTGCGGTTCATCTGCTCAAGCTCTGCTTCCATGTGCGACCGTTGTTCTTCAAATAGTGCCTTGCGTTGCGGGTAGGTGGACGGCCCTTCTACACACCAATCCATGAATTGCCGGATGTCCTTGATCTCCATGCCAGCCTTTTTCAGACATTCAATGACCCGGAGTGCTTCAATCTCCGTGTCACCGAATTTGCGGATGCCGGATACTCGTTCCATGTTCGGAAAAAGTCCCTGCTTGTCATAATAGCGCAGCGTGGAGATAGGCAATCCGAACATCTCTGCCACCTGTCCAATTGAATACATAAATTTCCCTCCAAAAATCTTCAATAAATATCTTGACATAAAGTTAGGTTTAGGTATTACTATGAGAATAACACAAAGAATATAAAAATGCAAGGAGTGTTCTACGATGAATAAAAAGGTACTAATCATTTCCTCAAGTCCCCGTAAGGGCGGCAACTCCGAAACGCTGGCGGCAGCGTTTGCCAAGGGCGCACGGGAGGCAGGCAATCAGGTAGAAGCCGTATATCTGCGGGAAAAGCAGGTTGGCTTCTGCAAGGGCTGTCTTGCCTGCCTGAAGTTGGGGCACTGCGTCATCCAGGACGATGCCGTGGAAATTGCCGCCAAAATGCACGATGCGGATGTGCTGGTGTTCGCAACACCCGTCTACTATTACTGCGTCAGCGGTCAGCTCAAGACTATGCTGGATCGTGCCAACCCATTGTTCGATACGGACTACGCCTTTACGAAGGCCTACTTGCTGGCAACAGCGGCAGAGGACGCACCGGAAACCTTTGCGGGCACAGAGAAAGCTGTGCAGGGTTGGATGGACTGCTTCCCACGCTGTGCGCTGGCTGGCACAGTGTTTGCAGGCGGCGTAAACGGCGTGGGAGAGATCGCAGGTCATATTGCGCTGGAGCAAGCTTATCAGATGGGCAAGGAGGTGTGAGCCATGGCAGTTAAACAAACGGCAGGCAGAGAGGCTTTGGGGGAATTTGCTCCCAAATTTGCGGAACTGAATGATGATGTACTGTTCGGGCAGGTGTGGAGCAGGGAAGACAAGCTTTCCATGCGGGACCGTAGCATTGTAACAGTGGTGGCGCTGATGGCGCAAGGGATGACGGATTCGTCCTTTCAGTACCACCTGACAACTGCAAAGAACAACGGTGTGACCAAAACGGAAATTGCGGAGATTCTGACCCATGCGGCATTTTATGCAGGCTGGCCCAAGGCATGGGCGGCCTTCCGTATGGCAAAGGGGGTATGGGCGGAGGACGATGCCGCCGACGCAAAAGCCAAGCATCAGAATGAAATGGTCTTTCCCATTGGCGAACCCAATGATGACTTTGCGAAATATTTTATCGGGCAAAGCTATCTAGCACCTCTTTCTACGCAGCAGGTCGGCATTTACAATGTAACCTTTGAACCCGGTTGCCGCAACAACTGGCACATTCATCATGCGAAAAACGGCGGCGGACAGATTCTCGTCTGCGTAGCCGGGCATGGTTACTATCAGGAATGGGGCAAACCGGCACAAGAGCTGCGCCCCGGCGATGTGGTAAACATTCCGACCGGGGTCAAGCACTGGCACGGTGCTGCGCCGGACAGCTGGTTCTCTCATCTGGCGGTAGAGGTTCCGGGGGACGAAACCTCCAATGAATGGTTGGAAGCCGTGGACAACACAGTATATTTTAAGGCAACAGGCAAGGAGAACTGAATATGGAAAAACTGAATCTGACACAGGAATGGGACAAGGTGTTCCCGAAAAGCGACAAGGTGGATCACAAGAAAGTAACCTTTCACAACCGCTACGGCATCACGCTGGCGGCGGATATGTACACGCCGAAGGGCGCAGAGGGCAAGCTGCCCGCCATTGCCGTCAGCGGTCCGTTCGGTGCGGTAAAGGAGCAGTCCTCCGGTCTGTATGCGCAGAAAATGGCGGAGCTTGGCTTCTTGACGATTGCCTTCGATCCGTCCTACACCGGCGAGAGCAGCGGTACACCCCGCTATGTTGCTTCGCCGGACATCAACACCGAGGATTTCTGCGCAGCGGTAGACTTCCTCTCCGTGCAGGAGAATGTTGACCCGGAGCGCATCGGTATCGTCGGTATCTGCGGCTGGGGCGGCATGGCGCTCAATGCCGCAGCCATTGACACCCGCATCAAAGCTACTGCGGCTATGACCATGTACGACATGACCCGTGTAACTGCCAACGGATATTTTGATGCTGAGGATTCTGAGCAGGCACGCTATGAGAAGAAAAAAGCCATGAATGCACAGCGCACTGTAGATTACAAAAACGGTACCTATGCTCTGGCAGGCGGTGTGGTCGATCCGCTGCCGGAGGACGCACCGCAGTTTGTAAAGGACTATTGCGCCTACTATAAGACTCCGCGAGGTTACCATCCCCGCAGCCTGAATTCCAACGGCGGATGGAATGTGACCTCATCGCTGTCGTTCCTGAATATGCCGATCTTGCAATACAGCAGCGAGATCCGCTCTGCTGTGCTGCTGGTACACGGAGAAAAGGCGCACTCCCGCTATTTCAGTGAAACGGCTTATAGCAAACTGACCGGCGATAACAAGGAATTGCTCATTATCACCGGTGCAAACCACACCGACCTTTACGATCGGATGGACATCATTCCGTTTGAAAAGCTCAACGCATTCTTTACGGAGTATTTGAGATAAAGCGGCATATTACAACGCATAATACAGATATGCTGGGTTTGAACCTGCCAAAGCATAGTTATGTGTTTTTGCGTAAGCATCTGGAGGAAGGTGTATATCAAGTTTCTGCTGTTTCTGCATCGGATGTGCTGAAACGAAATACAGACTCTTTACGATGTGCGGTCGAGAATGATGTGTTTGCCTCGCTTCCGCAGAATTCGCTTTTGGACGAGTTGGAAATGGGGTATTAGGCGCAATATAACTGCTGATGGTGTTGAATCTTGGTGGCTGACTTGGTGGATATCCTGATGGGTGTCATCCTCTAAGTTATCATGGGTTGCGTCATAGGACTTATCATTGGCTGTGCCTATGATAGAGTGATCATGAGTGATTCTCTCAACTGGATCAAAAATGATGAATGGTTTGCTTCACGGCTGTTTATCCTTCGGATGGAAACAGCAGGAATTGAGACCATTAGGGCAGCCAATATCAAGAAAAAGGGAACATAAAAAAGCAGAGCATTGCTAATGTTGCAATGTTCTGCTTTTTATGTTTGTGTTAGGCTTTACTGGCAGTAGTCTACCAGAATTTTTCATTACAGTGTTTTGCTAAAGAAATCCGATGGAGCTATACCCTGGATTTTTCTGTATTCTCTGGGTGATATTTTGACTATAGACTGAAAAGCGCTTGAAAACTTTCCCTGGGTTTGGTAGCTTACCTGGGAAGCAATATCCGCGATAGTGTCATTTATTTCCCGTAATAATTTCATAGCCTGACGCACTCGAAATTCCTTCATATAGGTGGCGATAGGCTGGCCGTAGGCTGTCTTGAATATCTCCTTTAGAGTGGAGGTGTTTATCAAATACTGTTTGGAAAGTTCTGCAATCGTAAATCGTTGATCCAAGTGCTCTGTCAACTGTTGATGAATTTCTTTGATCAATTCGGTTTGCTGGGAGAAGTATTGAGTCAATCAGATTTATTCTAAACTTAATATAGATGGGGGATACCCGGGCGAAGCGGCAGCAGATTTTATCCATGCTGAATGCCACCCCCTAACCTTTGGTTAATGGTTATCTTTTTTAATCCACTGTACAATATTTGTACGGTGGATTTTTTATTGACTTAGGAGGAGTGAGAAAATGAAGGATTGGAAAAAATGTACGGTTTTTCTGCTGGCGCTGGTCATATGCCTTAGTCTTGCTGCCTGCGGAGTGGGCAGCAGTGAAAGTGAAAGCGAAGATTACTATCCCCCCGGTGTGATTGAGGACACCGACTATGACTTCACCGATGATAATCCGGCAAAGCAACTGGGTTATGACTCCATTGAGGATATGCGCACACAGGAACATGAAATTATCTCATCCGATGATAACGACAATACAGTCGCCGAGGGATATTGGTATCCTGACGGGGATAGGAGCAGCTCCCTCTATTTTATGGTCCAGAGAGATACCATTTACTGGTATGAATTTGAACCGGAGCAGGGGGATGTTCAAGTGGGAGACCCGGATGGAATTGTAATCAAGTTAGGAAATAAGCGCCGTCTTCAGAGCGGGCAGACATTTCAGTACACAACTTCCAGAGGATTGGATATGAGCTACAGCAAAATCTGTTTCGAGGGAGACACAACAGAATATTTTTGGAGGGAGCGTTGAGTGGTTAAAGGAGGAAACTATATGGAACGAAGATATATTTCAGAAGTAAAGCCACTAAGCCAGTATATTTTACAAGTTGACTTTGTCTCCGGCAGTCGTTTGCTCCTGGATATGAAGTCTTATCTGGACAAATTTCGCGTTCATTCTCTGGCCGATTTGCAGACATGGAATAGCGTTGTGACGAACGGTATTTTTATTCGTTTCTGAAATGTGGGATTGAGTCACGATGAAATTTTGGCAATGGCTAAGCAGGAATATTAACAGTTTATCTGGGAAAGGAGAAAATAACAATGAAAAGAATCATAAGAAAGCGAGTTGTCCTTGTTTTACTTCTGTCCTTGTGCCTAAGCCTGACCGCTTGTGGCAACGGTAACAGTGGAGACAGCGGTAATGATACTGGTGTTACGCCTACCAGGATTGAAGGTATGCTCAAAGAAGCATACGATAATACAGATTATACCAGCTATCTTGGCTTTTGGGATGGTGTTGTCAACGAGGGGGAGCCTGAACAGAAATTGATTGCAGAGTTGAACGAGGACGGCGAACCACGCTTTGAGCTGTATGTTGACGGTGATCTGGTCTACTACGGTTTTCTCCAGATCCGTCCGCAGTACGAAAATTATGTCTATGCCTGCAACGAATATGACAGCTGCGGCTATATGTGCTGGTTTGATTCCTACGATGCGCTGCATATTGAATTCGACCTTAACGGAAACTCCTGTGTCTTTGTCCCTGAAGGCACTGTTCCCGGCTGGGCAGTTGATACGGAAACCGGTAATGGTGAGTTTTCAGACATCGCTGGTATCTGGTATCTGGATGGAGATGCGGATGCAATTAGCAGTCTTGAAATCGACGAACAAGGAAATTGGACACTGTTTGAACGCCTTGACAGTGATGACGACCTAATTGAGGCAGATTGTGGTTATCTGAAACGGGATACTGCCAAAGAGGATACATATTATGCTCACTCCCGCCAATTTGAGGATGTGATTTATGATATGAGCACTGATTTTGACAAGGAGGTTATCTGGTGGGGTGGCGAGAACGACGCTTATCTGCTCCCTCAGACTACTAGGAGCGCCGGCGAGATTATAGAACAATATGTGGGATATTGGTCTGATGGAGAGGATTTCTGGCTTCGGATCTATAGGGATGGCAGTTGGGATACTGTAAAGGAAAGCGGCAAGATTATTAACAGAGGCAGCACAGTTGCAGAAGAAGACGGAATCGTGCTCTATATGATGGATCACGGCTATGTGGGAACATTTGTCCTTCAGAACGGCAGTCTTTATGATGCGGATGCTGACGTGGCCTACGCCCCTGTGATGGAAGCTGATATTCCTGAGGCGTCACGGACTGATCTGAACTGAGTGGCCAGGAAGGGAGAGATTTATGCAGAGAGGAAGCAAGCTTTTGATGCCACATTCTATTATGATTCGGAGGATCAGGTACTGTTTGATTTTGTGGATTATCCCGTGGCTGTTTAAGGCAATCCGTATCTGTTTTGGGGATAACTGGCTAGATGAAAACTGGGGCAGCAATCAATGATGGAAAGGAAAAGGGGGACAACATGAAAAACAAAAAAAGTTTCTTAAGCCTATTGGCGCTCACACTCCTGAGTTTGATTTTGCTTGCGGGCTGTGGAGAAAAGAAATGGCCCATGCAGATTACTGTGGTAAACCGCACCACCTGCCCGATTTCAGATATTCGTATCAGTTTGGCATCGGACGAGGACTGGGGAGCTAACCGCATTGAAACGACGCTGGAGGAGGGAGAAAGTGCAGATATCGACTTGGGCGAGTTTACCGAAGCGGAGCTGGCAAATGAGGGCTTCCATTTGCCAATATGGAGAATTTTGAGACCAAGAACTATGAAGATGGCACATATTACTATGCGGATGTTACTGCGGATGGCATGACGGTCATCGTTAATATGGTCTGTGTGAAAGACGCGAACACGGATGGAATGGAACTGGAAAACTATCTGACAGGCCACGAGAACATTAACCCCCTTGGAAATCCAGTATTTTCAAGGGGGTTCTTATGTTTATGATTCATAAAGAATTGATGTGAAATTTGGTCAAATTCTTCTTAATGTTATTAAAAATTGATTGAATGCCTGGGGATAAACGGGGATACAAGATTGAAAATATTTTTTTTCATTAGTTCTTGGCAAGTAACCATTCGGTAACTACAATAGAGTTGCCGAATGGTTACTTTGATGAAGGAGATAGTTATGGCAGAGAGTACAAAGGAACGGATTTTGAGGATAGCACTGGAGCTGTTTGCACGGAACGGCTATCTTGGGACGTCTATGAATGATATTGCAGGACAGTTAGGATTTACGAAAGCCGCCTTATATAAGCACTATGCCAGCAAACAAGAAATCTTAGAGAAGATTGTGGAGCGGATGAACAAGATGGACTATGAGCGCGCGAAAGTCTATGAAACGCCGGAGACGGAACCAGACGGCTTTGCGGAAGCCTATCTGCATACACCAATTTAGAAGATCCGCACATACAGTCTTGCTCAGTTTGACCATTGGACAAAGGATCCATTTTCTTCCAATTTCCGTAAAATGCTGACGCTGGAGCAATACCGTGCCCCCAAGCTTGCACAGTTCCATCATGATTATCTGGCGGGCGGTCCTCTGGAGTACATGGCGGCCATCTTCCGCAAGCTGGCAGATTCTAATACAGAAGGAGAACAGATCCTTTCAGAAACTGTGATCCGTACTGCATGCCCTATTATGAAAGGGACTTTGTGGGTGGAACTTTAAATAACGGATAAGTTACCTGATGATGCCTCTGGATAAGCTCTGCTGTGTATTTACGTGCGCCCAGGGGCGCACGTTTTTTTAAATCCACCCCCCATCCAACCCAATGATCTGTCCTGTAAGATAGGATTCTTTATAACCAAGATGATAAGCCAGATCAGCTACTTCTTCTGCTTTTCCAAGGCGTCCTGCCGGTATCTCATCTACCAGTGCGATCAGTTCGTCTTCTTCCATCCACTGGTTCATTTCTGTGTCAATGGCGCCGCAGGCAATAGCATTGACCTGAATGTTGCTTGGCCCCAGTTCTTTGGCAAGAGCACGGGTCAGAGCGTTGATGCCGCCTTTGGTTGCAGAGTAAGCTGCCTCACAGGAAGCTCCTGCAACACCCCATACAGAGGAAATATTGATGATCTTTCCCTGTTTTTGGTGTACCATATAAGGGATCGCCAATTTGCAGCAGTTAAAAACAGAAGTTAAATTCATATGGAGAATTTTATCCCAGTCTTCACTGCTCATATCCTGAAGTAGTCCGATGTAGGAAACACCGGCATTATTTACCAGTACATCTATACCTCCAAACTGTTTCTTTATCTTTGCGAACAATTCTTTGCAGCAATCCATATCCCCCATATCTCCCATATAGGCAAGACAAGGTACCTGATAATTCTCAATTTCTTTTTTTGTCTGCATCAGGCGGTCTTCATTGCGGATGCAGCTGATGGCTACATTATAGCCTTTCCGGGCAAATTTAATGGCAATGGCTTTTCCGATACCACGGGAAGCGCCGGTCACAAGTACAGTTTTTCTTGACATAAGCTCACGTTCCTTTCTGCATGTGTACAGTACTGTTTCTGTTCGCGTGCTCCGCGATCAGTGACGCAGTATTTGCTCCTTTTATTTTAGCACAGAATGGAGAGGTTGGCATATATCTGGTTGATCTGTAAAGATAATTGTAAGAATTTGAAGTGCAACAATAGTAAAATCTATGCTATAATAATTACGAATTGGTTACAATATATTAAGAGATAATGAAAAAATAGACAGGAAACAATAAAAATGACATCACATATCTATGATCTGATCATAATCGGTTCAGGACCGGCCGGGCTTGCAGCAGCTGTATATGCCCAGAGAGCTTGTCTGGACACTCTGGTAATCGAACAATCTACGGTAAGCGGCGGACAGATATTAAATACCTATGAAGTGGATAATTATCCCGGATATCCCGGTATCAGCGGTTATGAGCTGGGAATGAAGCTACGGGAACATGCAGATAAGCTGGGGGCACATTTTAAAGAAGATACGGTTTTAAAAATAGAGGATAAAGGCCCGAAAGAAGTGAAAAGGGTCATTGGAATGAATGCGACCTATGAAGCCAGGGCACTGATCCTTGCAACAGGGGCATCTCATAAAAAACTGGGGATCCCAGGGGAAACAGAACTGGCAGGAGCTGGTGTTTCTTACTGCGCTACCTGTGATGGTGCATTTTTCAGAAACAGGACCGTTGCTGTGATCGGTGGCGGTGATGTGGCAGTAGAAGATGCTGTTTTCCTGTCACGTATGTGCAGCAAGGTATACCTGATACACAGGCGGGGAGAACTCCGGGCAGCAAAAAGCCTTCAAAACCAGTTGTTTTCAAAGGAAAATGTAGAAATCCTCTGGAATATGCAGGCTCAGGCCATAGAAGGAAACGGTACAGTAGAACGTCTGATCCTTTCAGAGAATGGTACAAGGAAAAAGAAAGAACTTTCCGTTCAAGGTGTGTTTATTGCTGTAGGAATACAGCCGGAAACAAAGGCTTTTGAAGGGATTGTGGATATGGAACAGGGCTATATCAAAGCAGAGGAAGAAGGGATTACTTCTGCGCTTGGTATTTTCGCAGCAGGAGATGCAAGAACCAAGAAACTACGGCAGATCGTTACAGCAGCGGCAGATGGAGCTAATGCAGTGACCAGTGCAGAGCAGTATCTGTCAGACTTAAAGAGAGGATAAGAATACCGATGAACACATGGAAAAAATTACTGATCATCAGTGGAATGTGCAGTCTTGCAGGTGTGATACCGGCTTTTGCATCCACAAATCTGGAAACAGGTTCCTCTCTTGCAGGAATTTCCGTAGCACTTAACAATTATTATGCAGGAAATGCACAGCCTGAAAAGAAACTGGCATCTTCCTACGATCAGTTAGAAGCAACAGCAAAGAATAACAGCAGTGGGACAAAGGCTGCAGCAGAGACAAAAGCCGCAGCATCAGCAACTTCAAATACAAAGGCAGAAACGAAAGCCCAGACATCGTCCGGAGCCAAAGCAGAAACAAAAGCCGCAGCACCAAAGGAAACAAAAGCAGCTGCTTCACAGACAAAGGCGGCATCCTCCTCCTATGATAATATTGCAGTATCCAAAGTAAGCGGATCTGTTAATATCCGTACAGAGGCTAATACCACCAGTTCTGTTACAGGAAAGATATACAATGATTGTGCAGCTACCATTTTGGACACAGTAGAAGGGGAAGGCGGAAAATGGTATAAGATCCAGTCTGGTTCTGTAACCGGCTATATTAAATCCGAATATTTTGTTACAGGGCAGAAGGCAGAGACCAAGGCAAAAGAAGTAGGAAAGACCTATGGAACTGTAGTAGATACTACAAGCCTTCGTTTAAGGGAAAGTCCGGATCTGACCAGCAAAACCCTGACTCTTTTATCAGAAGGAGCCCAGTATTCCGTTGTAGGCCAGGAAGGTGATTTCTTAAAGGTCTCTGTAGATACAGACCTGGAAGGCTATGTATTCAAAGACTACATGAAGACCAGCGTGGAATTTAATAAAGCTGTTTCAGTAGAGGAAGAAAAGGCGAAAGAAGAAGATGAGGCCAAACGCAAAGAAGAAGCGGATAAGGCTATAAAAGAATTAGAAGCTGCAAAGAAAGCGGAAAGCAAGGCAGCACAGACAAAAGCCGGAACAACAGCATCAAAGAAAGAAACAGAAGCTGCAAAGACCGAAACAACGGCTGCTCCAAAAGCAGAGACCCAGAAAGAAACTGCAAAAGAGACAGAAGCAGCGGTCAAAGTCATTGCAGCCAATCCTGAAAAGGCGGAGGATGTGACAGTGGCAGCCCCAACTGTAAAACAGGAAACAAAAGCAGAAACTAAGATAGAGACAAAAGCGGAAACAAAAGCAGAGACAATAGTAGAAGCAAAAACAGAGACCAAACCGGAAGGTCCTGGTACAAAGAAGGAGACAAGCTCTTCTAAGAGTACCGAAAGCTCTTCCGTAGAAACAGCCTCCAGAACTGCCCTGATCGCTTATGCACAGCAGTTTTTAGGAAATCCATATGTATATGGAGGTACCAGTCTGACCAAAGGTGCTGACTGTTCCGGTTTCGTTATGAGTGTATTCTCTCATTTCGGTATCAGTACAGGCCGAAGTTCCAGAGACCAGGCGGCCAGAGGAAAGACGATCCCAGTCAGCGAAGTAAAGCCGGGAGATCTGTTATTCTATGCCAGCGGAAGCTATATCAACCATGTAGGTATTTATGTAGGAAATGGAAAGATCATCCACTCCAGTACACCTGCAACAGGTATCTGTTACACACCATCAAATTACAGAACACCTTGCAAGGCAGTTACATTTTTTGACTGATTCTGATCAAAGGTACATAATCATATAACTAAATGTGTGCGAAAGAGCATATGAAAATGGGGAGCCAAAACTGGCTCCCCTAATTGTTTTATGAAATTTTAAAAGTTGTCAGAACCTGCTTTTTACTATGAAAGTCCCGGACGGCAGCCGCGAATGAGCCATGCTTGCATGAGCG
>UQJF01000105.1 GCA_900541315.1 uncultured Clostridium sp.
ACGAGATGTAGCTCCGTCTCGTGGGCTCGGAGATGTGTATAAGAGACAGCTCTAAGATGTATGACGGAACACCTCTTACAGATTCTGGATACACTTATACAACGGGTATTCTTGCAGATGGTGATGTATTAACTGCAACAGTAGAAGGTACGATCACGAATGTAGGCGAGACTGCAAATGAAGTTAAGAGTTACGTTGTAAAGCGTGGTGATAAGGATGTAACGAATAACTATACTTTCGGTGAAAGTATTCCTGGTACATTGGAGATCACCAAGAGAGATGTAACGATCACTTCTGGCTCTTCAAAACGTGCATATAACGGACAGCCACTGACCAATTCTGAAATTACTGTAACAGGTACAGGATTTGTAACAGGTGAAGCACCAACAAGTTATGACGTAACTGGTACTATTACGAATGTAGGTGAGGCTGATAACACATTTACCTACAACCTTCCTGCAAATGTAAATGCTGATAACTATGATATTAAGCTGGTTAAAGGTAAACTGGAGATCACTCCTGTAACAGCTAAGATCCAGATCACAGCAGATAGCGACAGCAAGGTATATGATGGAATTGCTCTTGTAAAGAATAGTGCTACTTATACACAGGGAATTCTTGCAGAGGGCGACAGACTGGAAACTACAGTAGAAGGTTCCCAGTTAGGAAAAGGCGAATCTGCAAATACAGTTAAATCTTATAAGGTATTAAATGCTGCTAATGAAGATGTGACAGGAAACTATACCTTCGCAGAAAGTATTCCTGGCAAGCTTACTGTAACTGCCCGTCCAATTAAGATCACAGCAGCAAGTGACAGCAAGGAGTACGATGGTACACCATTAACAGCAGACAGATACACTGTAAGTGAAAATGGCCTTGCAGATAGCGATGAGATTTCTGCAATTACCATTGATGGCAGTCAGATTGAGATCGGAACCAGTTCCAATGCAGTTAGAGCAGGTTCTGTAAAAATCACCAAGAAGGCTGAAGCAGCAAATTCAAGAAGTGCAGCTGAAGATGTAACTGATAACTACGATATTAAGTTAGAAGAGGGAATCTTAGAGGTTACAAACCGTAATGACCTTTCCTACATCGTAAATTATCATTACTTAGATGCTAAGGGCAAAGAAGTTGATGTAAAGTCTGTTACTAAGGACAATGCATTCATTGGTGAAGAAATTGCTTACAGTGATGCAGTAAGCAGAGATCATGCTGGCAAGACCTACGCACTTGTCCGTGTAGATAATGCTGGAAAAACTGTTGAGTATTATGCTGACGGTGCCGAGAATCCGAACGTAGTTGATGTATACTATGGATTAGACGAGATTGGTACAAACACAGAAAAACCTAAAACACCAGACGGTATCCCGGATATGTACCAGGTAGTATTCAGATACATTTCTGAGAACCCAAGTTACGGTACAGTTGATGGCGTGGCTGTTGTAGACGGTTACGTAATGGAAGTTGTTACAAGACCTCAGAAGGCAGACGGAAGCTACGATATGGATGCAGAAGTTTATCCGCTGGGTAATGTAACAGTTACTGGTATCGGCAACTACACATTTAACCACTGGTCCGACAGCGATACCAATTATGCAAATGCAAATGAGATCGCAGGCCATGGATTCAAGTCAGATATGACCTTTGTTGCACACTTCAGCTATGATGGAGGAAACAACAACAATAACAACAATGGCGGCGGTAACGGTGGTTCCGGTGGCGGAAGCAGCTCCGGTGGCGGAAGCAGTTCCGGCAGCCACGGCGCGATCAAAGTTACTTCCGGAGGTCCTGGTGAACAGACCGTAACCATTGACGGTGGAGATGTGCCGCTGGCAGGACTTCCAGATCTGTCTGCATCCCCGGTAGAGATCGATGACGGTGAAATTCCGTTAGCAGCTCTTCCAAAGACCGGACAGACAACTATGAAGCTTACACTGACCCTTATGTTCTCCGGTATCTTTCTTGCACTGGCAGCTATGAGCAAGAAGCATAAAGAAGAGGAATCCTAAGTCACAAGGATCATGAGAGTTTCAGACAACAAAATAAGTCTTAAGTGACTGATAAGAGCCGCACACTGGCAAAAGAAAGCAGTGTGCGGCCTTTTTTTGGTTTGCTTTTTTGCGTTTTTACTATTGACTGCGGGTTTATTTCTTAGTATTATAATTATTAGAAAAGATAAATATATAAAACATATATATTAGAAAAACTAATATATACTATTCAAAAGGAGAATGAAAGATGGCTAAGGTAGGAATTGTAATGGGCAGCGACTCAGATATGCCGGTTATGGCGAAAGCGGCAGAGATCCTGGACAAGTTTGGAATCAATTATGAGATGACGATCATTTCCGCCCACAGAGAACCGGATCTGTTTTTTAAATGGGCAAAGGCTGCAGAGGAAAAGGGGTTTAAAGTGATCATTGCAGGTGCCGGAAAAGCGGCTCACCTTCCGGGAATGTGCGCAGCTATCTTTCCGCTTCCGGTGATCGGTATCCCTATGAAGACCTCTGATCTGGGCGGTGTAGATTCCCTGTATTCTATTGTACAGATGCCAAGTGGTATCCCGGTTGCTACTGTTGCGATTAACGGCGGTGCCAATGCAGGTATTCTTGCAGCCAAGATCCTTGCAGCATCAGATGAGGAGCTGTTAGGAAAGTTAAAAGCGTATTCTGAGGATTTAAAAGAGGACGTGGAGAAAAAGGCTGAGAAGTTGGAAAAGATCGGATACAAAGAGTATCTGGCACAGAAATAACATTACAGAAGGTATATAGAGGACAGATTCGGAGGATAAGAAGATGATGGATTACAAGAAAGCCGGAGTTGATATTGAGGCAGGTTATAAATCAGTTGAATTAATGAAAGAGCATGTGAAAAAGACCATGCGTGCAGAGGTATTAGGCGGACTTGGAGGTTTCTCCGGTGCATTTTCACTGGCAAAGATCAAAGAGATGGAAGAACCGGTATTATTATCCGGCACAGACGGTTGCGGAACTAAGGTAAAACTGGCGATCATTATGGACAAGCATGATACCATTGGTATTGACGCAGTGGCTATGTGTGTTAATGATATTGCCTGTGCAGGCGGTGAGCCATTATTCTTCCTGGACTATATTGCCTGCGGAAAGAATTATCCGGAAAAGATCGCAGATATCGTTAAAGGTGTGGCAGAAGGCTGTTTACAGTCTGAGGCAGCGCTTATCGGCGGTGAGACAGCAGAGCATCCGGGACTGATGCCGGAAGAGGACTATGACCTGGCTGGTTTTGCAGTAGGTGTCTGCGACAAGAAAGAAATGATCACAGGTGAGAACCTGGAAGCGGGAGATGTGCTTATTGGTATGGCTTCCACCGGCGTACATTCCAACGGATTTTCATTGGTACGCAAGGTATTTGAGAAGGAAATGAACAGGGAAGGTTTAGATACCTATTATGACAGCCTTGGAAAGACTCTGGGTGAGGCACTTCTTGCACCAACCAGAATTTACGTAAAGGCATTAAAGAATATTAAAAAGTCAGGTGTGACCGTAAAAGCATGCAGCCATATTACAGGCGGAGGCTTCTATGAGAATGTTCCACGTATGTTAAAGGATGGTGTCCGTGCAGTGATCCGCAAAGACAGCTATCCGATCCCTCCGATTTTCAAACTTCTTGCTGAAAAAGGCCAGATCGAAGAGCAGATGATGTATAATACATTTAACATGGGACTTGGCATGGTAGTAGCTGTAGATGAAGCAGATGTAGATAAGACCATGGCAGCTATTAAGGTGGCAGGCGACCAGCCATATGTAGTAGGAACCATTGAAAATGGGGAGAAAGGCGTGACTTTATGTTAAGAGTTGGCGTAATGGTATCCGGCGGCGGAACCAATCTTCAGGCGATCTTAGATGCGATCGACAGCGGAAAGATTACAAATGCAAAGGTGGAAGTGGTCATCAGCAACAATCCGGGAGCTTATGCTCTGGAACGTGCCAGAGACTATGGTATCGAAGCTGTGTGCATTTCACCGAAAAGCTTTGAAAGCAGAGCAGACTTCAATGAGGCATTTTTAAAGAAAACAGATGAATATAACCTGGATCTCATCGTTCTGGCTGGATTTCTGGTAACGATCCCGGAGGAGATGATCCGTAAATACAGAAATAAGATTATCAACATCCATCCTTCCCTGATCCCGTCTTTCTGCGGCGTTGGTTATTATGGCCTGAAGGTCCATGAGGCAGCTCTGGCAAGAGGAGTAAAGGTTACAGGCGCTACAGTCCACTATGTAGATGAAGGGGTGGATTCCGGTCCTATCCTGCTTCAGAAGGCAGTGGAAGTACAGCCTGGAGATACACCACAGGTACTGCAAAGACGTGTAATGGAGCAGGCTGAGTGGGTCATTCTTCCGGAGGCGGTAAACAGGATCGCCAATGGCTTGATTTAGGAGGAAATATATGAAGGTACTGGTTATCGGCGGCGGCGGCAGAGAGCATGCGATCTGCTGGAAGTTATCTAAAAGCCCGAAAGTAGATGAGTTATATTGTGCACCGGGAAACGCAGGAATTGCAGAGGTTGCAAAATGTGTGGATATCGGTGTGATGGATTTTGAAAAAATAGCTGATTTCGCAAAGAAAGAAGCTTTTGACCTGGTAGTAGTTGGTCCGGATGATCCCCTGGCAGGTGGTATTGTGGATGTATTGGAAGAAAAGGGACTGCGTGTGTTTGGACCAAGGAAAAATGCAGCGATCTTAGAGGGATCCAAGGCATTTTCCAAGGATCTGATGAAGAAATATGGTATCCCAACTGCTGCTTATGAAACCTTTGATACACCGGAAGCTGCTCTTAAATATCTGGAGACAGCACCTGTGCCTATTGTTTTAAAGGCTGATGGCCTGGCTTTAGGAAAAGGCGTTCTGATCTGCAATACAAGAGAAGAAGCAAAAGAGGGCGTTAAGACCCTTATGCTGGATAAGCAGTTTGGCCATGCTGGCGACCGTATTGTGGTAGAGCAGTTTATGACTGGCCGTGAGGTTTCTGTACTTTCATTTGTAGACGGAAAGACGATTAAGATCATGACCTCCGCCCAGGATCACAAGCGTGCAAAAGACGGGGATCAGGGCTTAAATACAGGAGGCATGGGAACATTCTCACCAAGCCCATTTTATACAAAAGAAGTAGATGAGTTTTGCAGGAAATATATTTATCAGGCTACAGTAGATGCCATGAAGTCAGAAGACCGTGAATTTAAGGGAATCATCTTCTTTGGTTTAATGCTTACTGCAGATGGACCAAAGGTGCTGGAATACAATGCCCGCTTTGGCGACCCGGAGACACAGGTAGTGCTTCCAAGAATGAAAAATGACATTGTAGATGTATTTGAGGCATGTATAGACGGCACTTTAGACCAGATCGACCTGCAGTTTGAGGATAATGCAGCTGTGTGCGTAGTTCTGGCTTCTGCTGGCTATCCGGAGCATTATGAAAAGGGCAAGAAGATCACAGGTCTTGAGAACTTTAAGGACAAGGACGGCTATTATGTATTCCATGCCGGCAGCAAGTTTGATGCAGAGGGAAATATTCTGACAAACGGCGGCCGTGTTCTTGGAGTAACAGCCACAGGAAAGGACTTAAAAGAAGCCAGAGCCAATGCTTATAAGGCAACGGAATGGATCCATTTTGAGAACAAATACATGAGACATGATATTGGCCATGCCATTGATGAGGCGTGATTTTCAGGGGTGACCGAAGAAAAGATTAATCCGGAAAAAGAGACAAAAAGCGAAGATATAGAAAAAGCAAAAGCGGAAAAGTAACTTAAAAAAGAGAGTTAAAAATTGACTATATTACAAAAGTATGTTACATTTGTAATATGAAAGGGAAAGCCAGAGACACATGGCCTACCCTAGCGATGATTTATAAGTCTCTTACGAGACCAGCCGTCACTATTGGGAGTAGTGGCGGCTTATTTGCTCTTAAGAATTATAATAAAATCATACATTAATGATTGGAAAAGATATTTGATTTTAAAGGTGGAGGTACGATAAATGAAAGTGGATGCAGGAAAAATAGTTGAGTTAGTAAGGAAGATGAAACCGCTGTTTGCAGATAGCAGCCGCGTATCCCAGGTAAAAGAAAAAGGAACCTGCGATTATGTGACACAAGTGGATATCCAGGTGCAGAAGCTGGTAAAAGAGGGCTTGTATTCCATGTATCCACAGGTACAGTTTATGGGAGAAGAGCAGGATAACAGCGCTATTGACAGGAGCGGGGATTTCTGGATCCTAGATCCGGTAGATGGAACTACTAATCTGATCCATGATTTCCGTCACAGTACCCTTTCACTGGCTTATGCAGAGGCTGGTGAGGTGGTGCTTGGAATTGTGTATCAGCCTTATACAGATGAACTGTTTATTGCCAAAAAAGGAGAAGGGGCATTTTTGAATGATGAACCGATCCATGTAAGCGGTGCAGAAACATTATCAGAAAGCCTTGTTACTATTGGAACCAGTCCTTATTATCATGAACTGGCAGACTGGAATTTTAAGGTATTTAAAGAAGTATTTTTATCCTGTCAGGATATCCGTCGTTTAGGCTCCGCGGCTCTTGACATGGCATATGTAGCCTGTGGGAGAGTGGATGCGTTCTTTGAGGCGATCTTACAGCCCTGGGATTTTTCAGCTGCAAAGCTTCTGATCGAGGAAGCCGGGGGAAAAGTAACGGATTTTGCAGGAAAGGAACTGCCTGTGGGAATGCCGGGGGCTGTTCTGGCTGGTAATGGGAAGATAAATGAGGAATTGCTCAGGATATTAAGTGAAAAGTGAAGAGGGCAATAGAGAAGGAAGGGCAGGTGAACATATGAACTTGAAAATCAGCATCGGAAGTCAGGATTTTGCTTTTTTGCGGGAGCATAACTGCTTTTTGGTGGATAAAACTGATTTTATTAAGAAATGGTGGGAGTCTGGGGATGCAGTTACGCTGATCACCCGTCCGCGCCGGTTTGGGAAAACGTTGAATATGAGTATGTTGAACTGCTTTTTTTCCCGGCAATATGAACACAGAGGGGACCTGTTTGAAGGACTTAATATCTGGTCTGATCTGAAATACCGGAATATCCAGGGGAGTTATCCTGTTATTTATTTAAGTTTTGCAGATGTAAAACAGGATTGTTATGGAGATACAGTGCAGAAAATCCGACATATTATTGGTGACACTTACCGCCAGCACCGCTATCTTCTGGATGCATTATGTTTTACAGAAGCAGAAAAACATCAGTTTACAAAAGTAATGAATTGCGAGATGGATGATGTGACAGCTCAGGATGCTTTGAAAAATTTATCTTACTATTTGCATCATTACTGGAAAAAGCGCAGTATCTTTCTGCTTGACGAGTATGATACGCCTATGCAGGAGGCGTATGTGCATGGATATTGGAACGAATTTATTAATTTTATCCGCGGCTTATTTAATTCTGCTTTAAAAACGAATCCATATCTGGAACGTGCTGTTATGACGGGCATTACCCGGGTATCCAAGGAATCTGTATTTTCAGATCTGAATAATCTGAAAGTCATAACGATCACTTCAGAAGAGTATGCGGATTGTTTTGGTTTTACGGAAGAGGAGGTATTTGCAGCTCTGGAACAGACTGGGCTGGAGGATAAAAAGACAGATGTAAAAGAATGGTACGATGGCTTTATCTTTGGAAGCCTGCATGATATTTACAATCCATGGTCTATCACCAATTATCTGGATACCAGAAAACTGCAGCCGTTCTGGGCGTCAACAAGTTCTAACAGTCTGGTAAGCCGTCTGATCCAGACTGCTTCCGGGGAGATTAAGGAAAAGATGGAAGAACTTTTGCAAGGACGACAGATAGTGGTCACATTTGATGAACAGATCGTATTTGATCAGCTTGGAAGGAACGAGAATGCAATCTGGAGTCTGCTTTTAGCCAGTGGGTATTTAAAGGCGGAACAGGTAGAATATCGTGGCCTGATCCGGGAACCATGGTATCATTTGAGTATCACAAATCTGGAAACGGCCAGTATGTTTTCAGGCATGTTTAAGGGCTGGTTTGGCATGACACAGACCAGTTATAATCGATTTGTAAAAGCGTTGTTCCAGGGCGATGTGGATGCTATGAATTACTATATGAATGATGTGTCCGTTGCAACATTCAGCTTTTTTGATACAGGAAAAGAAGGAGGTAAGCATAGCGAGCCAGAACGTTTTTATCATGGTTTTGTTCTGGGACTTCTTGCAGACCAGGCAGAACAGTATGAAATCCGGTCTAATCGTGAAAGCGGGTTTGGACGATACGATGTAATGATGATCCCAAAGAACCAGAAGAATGCAGATAGTTTGGCTTTTATTCTGGAGTTTAAAGTGAGAAATCCGGGAAAAGAAAAATCTTTGGAGGAAACTGTACAGACGGCATTAGAGCAGATAGAAACAAAGCAGTATGATGGGGAATTACTTGCAAGAGGAATAGAAAAAGAGCGGATCCGGCATTATGGATTTGCATTTGATGGAAAACAGGTACTGATTGGATGATGGTCAGTATCTGTTTTTGTATTTTTGGGATTGGTTCGGATATTTATGTGAATATTATGAGGGTTTTTGAATGAAACCGCATCTGGGGCATTTTCGGATGATATTGAAATGTTTGAAGAACAGAGAGATAACAGCAGGAAATGGAGCGAATCTGCCGGATACCGAAACAGGGGATGCACTTTTTCTCTGGAAGAATTCGACAAACCAGCTTTATGATTCTGGAAAGCTAGAGGATAATAACGGTAAGTAAGGTCGGATGCCCGTTCATTACAAGTGGTAAAGATACAGCACACTATTACATTAAGGAGCTGCAAAAAGCAGAGGGTTATGAGTTATCTGTAAATGGAAAGGATTCTGTTTCTCCACGAAAGAAGCAAATGATAAGGAGTATCGGTGGACATAACGGTGTTACGCAAACTTGCTTCTGGCCTCTACAAAAAACATAGCGGTTTCAATATTCATTGAAAAGTGGCAGAATAATAGTTGCTTGCAGTAAAACAGCAGGCGACTTTTATTTTGTCGTAAAGCTTCCGAAAAGATTAAAGAAAATCCAACTGATTACCGTGAACCAGTGTAGGAAGCTCAAGCGTGCAAAAACGATAAAAAGCTTCTGCAGCAGGAGAAAGAAGTCTATTTTGAGATTTGCAAAGGCACAGGCGTCTGAAATGGCTGGGAGACATACCAACGGTACGTAATCTATACCCTCTTTTGGTCTGAATTGAAAGTTCAGGCAGAACCGTGACGCCCAGACCCTGCGCAACTGCGGCCAGCGCGGAGTATGAGTCATCTGTCACAAGAGGTGCGGAATTGAATACACCAAGCTGCTTTAGTTCTTCTGTGATACCATACTCATCGCTGTCTGACATGGAGATAAATTTGAATTAAAAATTCAATCTTCCGAAATTCCTTGATTTTTCAAGGCTTACCGCCTATCAAATATCAAAACCTTATGTATTTTCCCTTGTTTTTGCCCTTATGAGCCGAAACAAGGGAATTTTTTATGCTTCGCCCACAACCTTATCCAAGAGCCTTGCGGAAGTCCGCTTCGCTTCTCTGGTAGAGTGGGCATAAATGTTCATTGTGGTACTGACATCAGAGTGTCCGAGAAGTTCCTGCACATCTTTGGGTTTTGCACCGCCCGAAAGCAGATTGCTTGTGTAGGTATGGCGGAGTGTGTGGAAATGAAAGTCCTCCAATCCCTCAACCTCTGCTTTTGCCTTGCGGCAAATCTGACCGACTGCACTTGCAGAAACAAAAGCACCGTCCTCTTTTAAGCAGACAAAGGATAATTCTCTGTCATTTTCGGGCGTTTCCTGTGTTCTTTGCAGACTGTAAACCTCATAATAAGTACGCCCTTTTTCTTTGACCGTCTTACAGTAGTTCAGATGATACAGTTCGCCATAAAGGAAACGGTTTTTATGCTGTTCTGTTTTTACTTTCCGTAAGATGTCCGCCAATGTGTCACAGAAATCAACGGTACGGACTTTACTGCGTTTTGTCGTGCCGACTTCGTGCTTATGCCTTGTGCCATTGTACCGCATACTGCGTCTTACGGTTAGATACTGCTCGTCAAGGTTGATGTCCTGCCAAGTCAGACCGCAGACCTCTCCGATACGCAAGCCTGCATAGTAGGCTATCTGCACCGCAAGCAACGCAGGGTGTTTCTTTTGGGTTAAGAAGTCCGTCAGTTTTTGGTATTCCCCGTGTGTAATGGTAGGAACAGGAACAATATCTTCTTCGCTGTCCGAGAAAATATCTGTTTCCTCTTTTCTGCCACGCAACTTCACATACTGCATCGGGTTAAAGGTTATCAGCCTTTTCGGAAATACAGCAAAACGAAATGAATTTTGCAGTACCGCCGAGAATTGCAGCATATAGCCTTTACTCATCGGCTTTGAAGTTGTACCGCCAGGATTTATCCCTCCGTAACTCATCAGGTCGATAAACGACTGTAAATGGTCGGCAGTCACGGTTTTCAGTTTTCGGCTGCCAATGGGATATTTTTTAATCTTTTTGACTGCCGCCATATATGCCATAACCGTACCGTTGCTAAGGCTGCCGGGCTTCAGTTCTTCCTCTACCCACATATCCAGCATTTCGCCAACCGTGATGTTTTCGGCTTTCCCGACAAACTTCTTTTCCTCATAGTCAGCGATTGCTTTTCTGAGCAGGGCTTCTGTTTCAGACT
>UQJF01000106.1 GCA_900541315.1 uncultured Clostridium sp.
GTCTCGTGGGCTCGGAGATGTGTATAAGAGACAGGTATAACTCATTTTACAAAAAATAAAAGCAATAATAAAAGCAATTTATAATTGACTAACCCAATGATACAGGAATACAATATTGATACAACAAACGAAATTAACTGACAATATTAGTTGTATATAACTCAAGTTAGTCAATATTAATTGGATTTGGGGGGGATTTTTATGCAGGCATTAACAGAAATGAAGCCTGGTGAAATCTGTACTGTTAAGTGGATGATGGCAGGTGCAAAAATCGGGGAATGGATGGAAAAACATAGTATTACAGAAGGCAGCAGCATTAAGGTGATCCAGAATTGCATGGGTGATCTAATCATTGGTACCAGAGAGGGAAAAGTAGCTGTAGGCAGGGAGATTGCCTGCAGGATAAAGGTATAAGATATGCTTAAAGGGGGAGTAATATGCAGGTACAAGCACACATCTTATTGAGAAATGTTCTGATTGACTAACTACAAGTTGATTTGCTAAAGTATCAAATGTAAAAATTAAGTATAAAACATGTGTGCTTTCAGAATCTTTCTGTGCTTGGTTTTGTGAGAAGACTTTGGGAGTACATTCTGGACAAGGAGGATAAAAACATGATGTTAGATATTGGAAAAGTAAAAAAGATTGGTTTATTTGCAAGCGGTGTGCTGTTTGGTACAGCTGGTGTTAAAGTTTTAGGAAGCAAGGATGCTAAAAAGTTCTACATCAATTGTCTGGCAGCCGGACTTCGCGCTAAGGATTGTGTTATGACTACTGCAACTAACATTCAGGAAAATGCAGAAGATATCCTTGCAGAAGCTAAGGAGATCAACGAGCAGAGAAACAAAGAAGAAGTTTTTGAGGATGAGAGCCAGGCAGAGGCAGAAAAGTTCTTTAATGAGGAAGAAGCAGCAAACGCTGAGGCTTAATTAAAAAATAAACGGGGGCCTGGGGAGAAAAACTTCCCGGGCTTTCTTTTACAGGGAGCGATAAACCTATGAAATTTTCCATTAAACATGAGATAAACGGAAGATTCCGTATCCATGTATTCCAGAAAGGTGTTATGAGCCTGCGCCAGGCAGATCTGCTTCAGTATTACCTGGGGACTCTTCCGGGAGTACAGAACGCAAAAGTTTATGAACGGACTGCAGACGCAGTTATTATTTATAAAGGTGACAGGAATGAGATCCTGGAAGGGATCAGGACTTTTTCTTATGAAAATAAAGAATTAGAAGAAATCGTACCGGCAAACAGCGGACGTGAGTTAAACAGAGAGTATCAGGAAAAACTGTTTAAGCATGTAGCTGTACGCATGGTTACAAAGACATGCTTTCCATTTTGGTTAAGAGCTGTTTATACTACGGCAAAGGCAGTACACTATGTATTTAAGGGAATCTGTTGTCTGTTAAAGGGCAAACTGGAAGTAGAAGTTCTGGATGCAACTGCTATTACGGTTTCTATTATAAGAAGTGACTTTAATACGGCAGGCTCTGTTATGTTCTTGTTGGGCATTGGTGAACTGTTAGAGGAATGGACACACAAGAAGTCTGTTGGGGATCTGGCAAGAAGCATGTCCTTAAACATTGAAAAAGTGTGGCAGAATGTAGATGGTACAGAAATATTAGTTCCTGTATCCAACATTAAAGAGGGCGACCTGGTAACGGTCCATGTTGGAAATGTGATTCCCTTAGACGGTGAAGTTATAAACGGTGAAGCAATGGTAAACCAGGCTTCTATGACCGGTGAATCTGTTCCTGTAAAGAAAGAAGCAGGCTCCTATGTATATGCAGGAACTGCAGTGGAAGAGGGGGAGATCACCCTTAAAGTAAAACATGCAGCCGGTTCTACACGTTTTGAGCGTATTGTAAAGATGATCGAGGATTCTGAAAAATTAAAATCCTCTGTAGAAGGAAAAGCTGCAAACCTGGCAGATGCCCTGGTTCCATGGAGTCTTGGCGGTACCGCCCTTACATGGCTTTTGACACGCAATTCCACAAAGGCACTGTCGATTCTTATGGTGGATTTTTCCTGTGCATTAAAGCTGGCAATGCCGTTATCCGTTCTTTCTGCTATGCGTGAGGCAAATAGCCACCGTATTACTGTAAAGGGCGGCCGGTTCTTAGAGGCGGTATCTGAGGCACATACCATTGTATTTGATAAAACCGGTACCCTTACAAAAGCAGAGCCGGTACTGGCAGATATAGTTGTGTTTAATGATATGTCCCAAAATGAGATCCTGAAGATCGCAGCATGCCTGGAAGAGCATTTCCCACATTCTATGGCAAATGCAGTTGTAAAAGAAGCAATAAATAGAAAACTTGTCCATGAAGAAATGCACTCCAAGGTTGACTATATCGTAGCACACGGCATTGCAACCTATGTAAATGATGAGCGTGTTGTGATCGGAAGCCATCACTTTGTATTTGATGATGAAAAGTGTATTATCCCGGAAGAGCATAAGAAGGCATTTGATGAACTGCCTCCGTATTATTCTCATCTGTATATGGCTATTGGCGGAAAGCTGGCAGCTGTTCTCCTGATCGAGGATCCACTTCGCCCAGAAGCGAAGGATACAGTTGAAGCTTTAAGAAGTCTTGGTATTAAGAATATCGTTATGATGACTGGTGACAGTGAGAGGACAGCAAGAGCCATCGCTGAAAAAGTAGGTGTTGACAGGTACTTTTCCGAGGTACTTCCAGAGGACAAAGCCGGATTTGTAGAGCGTGAAAAGGCTCTGGGTCATAAGGTCATCATGATCGGAGATGGAATCAACGATTCACCTGCACTTTCTGCAGCTGATGTAGGCATTGCCATCAGTGAAGGCGCTGAAATTGCAAGAGAAATCGCAGATATTACGATTTCTGAGGAAAATCTGTATCAGCTGGTAACATTAAAAGCGATCAGCAATGGTTTAATGAAGCGTATCCATGGAAATTACCGTTTTGTTATTGGATTTAACTTAGGACTGATCCTTTTAGGCGTTGCCGGTGTGATCGCACCTGCCACGTCTGCGCTGCTGCACAACACATCTACTTTAGGCATCAGCTTAAAGAGCATGACAAACCTGTTAAATGATCAGGAAAAGAAAAAAGAATATGAAGAAGCAGAAGCCTGATTTTTAAGTCAGGTTCTGCAGTGGGAAAGTTTTAGAAAGCTAAAAAGCCGTTGTAAGGAAAAATTCTTTACAGCGGTTTTTTGCGTTATGTAGAATATTTTTATTGTAAAAAAGCCATTTTAAGGGTAACTACATGAATAAAAAAGAAAGGCTGGAAAATAGTATGGAGCAGAAAAGAGGAAGAGCCAGTATTCTATTTGAACATCCCCCTGTGATCAGGAGTATTGCTTCTGTAGCAGGCACGAAAGAAGGAAAAGGACCTTTGGGTTCGCTTTTTGATGCAGTGGAGCAGGATGACAAAATGGGAAAGGAAAACTGGGAAGAAGCGGAAAGTGCCATGCAGGAAAAGGCGGCCAGAATGGCTATGGCAAAGGCTTATCTTACAGAAGGAAAAATAGATTACTGCTTTGCAGGAGATCTGTTAGGACAATTGATCGCTACCTCCTTTGGCACGGGAAGCCTGAAGATCCCGCTCTTAGGACTGTACGGTGCCTGCGCTACCATGGGAGAGGCATTAGGGCTTGGTGCAATGACGGTAAATGCAGGTTACGGGGAAAATGTACTTGTCATGGCTTCCAGTCATTTTGCTACAGCAGAAAAAGAGTTCCGTTTTCCTCTTGCCTATGGAAACCAGAGACCAAAATCCGCCACCTGGACGGTAACAGGCTGTGGGGCAGCAGTGGTTGGAAAATATGGAGAAAAAGGAATCGCCCGGATCGCAGGCATCACCACAGGCCAGGTAGTAGATGCAGGAATCAGAGATTCCATGAATATGGGTGCAGCCATGGCCCCGGCAGCCTTTCATACAGTGATGCAGAATTTAAAAGATCTTGAGATAACAAAAAAGCAGCTGGAAAGTGGCTGGTATGACAAGATCATCACCGGGGATCTGGGAAAAATTGGGAAACAGGCTTTAGCAGAGTTTATACGAAATGAAGGGCTGGAAGCAGAAGAGTTTTTAATGGATTGTGGTATGGAGATTTATGACAGCAGCGATCAGGATACCCACGCAGGAGGAAGCGGCTGCGGCTGCAGTGCCCTGGTACTTGGTGCGTTGATATTGCCAAATATCCAGGCGGGCATCTGGAGAAGGGTTCTTTTTATTCCTACAGGAGCCCTGCTTTCTACAGTCAGTTTCAATGAAGGCCAGACCATACCGGGAATCGCCCATGGGATAATTTTGGAAGGTATGGGAAAATAAGAAAGGTGTGATAAATAAATGGATTATATAAGAGCATTTCTTACAGGGGGAGTGATCTGCGCCCTGGTGCAGATTTTAATGGAAAAGACAAAAATGATGCCAGGCCGTATTATGGTTCTTTTGGTAGTATCTGGTGCTGTTTTAGGTGCAGCAGGTATTTATGAGCCCTTTAAAGAATGGGCCGGAGCTGGAGCAGGTGTCCCACTCTTGGGCTTCGGAAATACCCTGTGGCAGGGAGTGAAAAAAGCAATAGGGGATGAGGGCATTTTAGGCGCCTTTAAAGGAGGACTTTCAGCATCCTCTGGCGGGATTACCGCAGCTCTTATATTTGGATATCTGGCATCGTTGATCTTTAAACCAAAAATGAAATGATCTGTTTTCAGGCAAAAAATTGTAATAGTAAATATGGAAAGAAAAAAGCATCTGGAAAAGATCTTGTATGATCTGCATACGTCTTTTCCAGATGCTTTTAGATCAGTGCCTTGCACCAGGTCCGGTATATTCCCATTCTGGTACAGTAGAAGGCTGATATCCAGGTCCAACAGGCACTACAGTTGCCTTTGTAGGAGCAGCAGCTTCATTGCCGTCTAAAATGCCTGTGCCATCCTCTATGGTAGGAGAGATAATGGTTGAGTTGTGGCTGTGGATATTGCAATAGCCAGGAATGGAGAAAACAGAATCATCTGTAGACTGGTTTTCTTCTCCTTCCGGAAGCACCATACATACCCGGGAGGTTTTATTAGGGCAGTATTCTGTAGAACGCTTTCCGGAATCGGCACAGATGCTTACTTCCACATGTTTGTCGCAGACTTCCGCAGGGGCTGTTCCCTTTGCGAAATATTCGGTGTAAACAGCATTTCCTCTTGGATCGTGGTCGCATATGCCGGATACAGCCCGTTTTCCGGATTTGCGGCAGATCTCAGCTGTTTCAATACTGTCTGGAACGGTAAAACCGGGATCCTCCAGACCTTCATGTACCCGGTTCATAATATTGCGCCATATATCCTTGTGGAAGGAAGTTCCGCCATTGTCCACACCACCATGCTTTAATTTCTGGTTGTTATCACAGCCACCCCATATACCGGCTGTGTAATAAGGGGTAAAGCCTACGAACCATACATCATTATTGCTGGTGGTAGTACCACTTTTTCCTGCAGCAGACATACCTGTAAGAGCTGCACGGGTACTGGTGGAATTAATAGACACGCCGGAGCGGGCAAATTTCCGGTTTGCTTTCATGGATTCAGCCATAGCATCGGTTAACAGGAAAGCAGTGGAATCTTTTAATACCTGCTTGGTTTCAGGCTCATTGTCGATCAGTACTTTTCCGTCATGATCCAGGATCTTTGTAAAGAATCTTGGAGTGGTATAAACACCGCCATTTGCAATGGCTGCATAAGCAGCGGTCAGCTCCATGTTTGAAACACCTTTTGTAATACCGCCCAGTGCAAGGGCTGCGCCCAGGTCATCCTTGGTAAGAGAGGTGATCCCCATATTTTGGGCATATTCTACACCAAGCTGAGGGGTGACGGTTTCCATAAGAACCCGTACTGCCACAATGTTCATGGAATAGATAATGCCTTCACGGATGCTGGAATAACCGGTAAAACCGCGGCTTTCTCCCCACCAGTTACGGAAGGATTTGGTGCCAATGGTGTAAGGCGCATCATAGTAAACAGTTCCTAGAGTAGCCCCGCAGGTATCAATGGCAGGAGCAAAGGAAGTGATCACCTTAAAAGAAGAACCTGGCTGGCGGTAAACATTGGTAGCACGGTTTAAGGTACGGCTGGCTGTTTTTTCCCCGCGGCCGCCGGAAAGAGCTTTTACCTCGCCGGTATGCTGGTCCATAATAAAGAAAGATGCCTGTGGCTGCAAGATCAGGTTCTGCCGTTCTGCGATCACATCATCCCCGTCTTTTAAAAGCCATTCTTTGTATCGGTCAATATCTGCCTGTACTTCTTCTTTGCTGTTATAAAGTCCCTCGAAAGAAGCATCTCCCAGGGTGTTTTTCCGGTATGAACGTAAATTTTCTTCAGAATAATGCTGGGTGGTACCATCTGCATGATTGACAGAAAGGCGATATTCTACAGAATACTTAGCTACCGTATAATTGCCGGGATCATTGACTTCTTCATCTACGATCGCCTGGATGGCCGGATCCTGGGTCGTATAGATCTTAAGACCGCCGGAATATACCAGGTTGCTTGCCTGGCTTTCGGTATAGCCTAATTTCTTCATTAAGGCTTCCGTCACCTGTTCGATCAGTTCATCGGTAAAATAGCTGTAGTGGGTGTTAGTCTCCTTGGCAGCTGTATTTACATTCTGGATCCGGTCATATACATCATCAGAAAGTGCGTCTTCCATATCCATTTTGGAGATATAATTCTGGTCTACCATGTTCTGAAGAACGATCTGCCGTCTGGTATTGTTGTTTTCAGGATTGGTAATGGGATTATATCGGGAAGGATTGGAAGTAATAGATGCAAGGACGGTACATTCTGCAAGAGTGAGGTCAGAAACTTCTTTATTAAAATACCGGCGTGCGGCAACCTTAACTCCCAGGGTATTACTGCCCAGGTTAATAGTATTCAGATAGTTGGTGATAATGGTCTTTTTTGTTTCTTCTTTGCTTAAACCGGAATTCTTTTCCAGTTGTACAGCCAGGTACTGTTCCTGAAGCTTTCGCTCAATGCGGGCGCCCCAGCTTGTCTCCATACCACCAGAAAAAATATTATTTTTAATAAGCTGCTGGGTAATGGTACTTCCGCCGCCGGAATAATCGTCACTGACCACACCCTTTACAGCTCTGGCAATGGAACGCAGATCAATGCCGTCATGGGTCCAGAAACGTGAATCCTCAATAGCAACGAAGGCATTTACCAGATTTTCAGGAAGCTCTTCGTAAGTTGCAGATTCACGGTTAGAACCGCTGGTAACAAGTGTCTCTGTAAGGTTTCCATCTGCATCATAGACTGTGGTGGCAAAACGGTCCGGCTGGATATTCATGATATCCACAGAAGGGGCATTATCAATAATACCCTTGATCATTCCAAAGCCGACTGCTGCGCCTGCAACTGCCAGGAAAAGAAACAGGATAAAAAATGCCTTGAAAATATTAAAAGCAAGTCTGGATGTGTACTTTCCGGTTTTAGATGAAAGGGACTTAAGCCTTCGCTCAGTCTCATATTGTCCGTAGTTCATATGATCTCCTTTATATAGTGTGTCGGCATTTTGAACAGAAAAAAGCCGG
Organism: uncultured Clostridium sp.; assembly: GCA_900541315.1. GTDB lineage: Bacteria > Bacillota > Clostridia > Lachnospirales > Lachnospiraceae > Enterocloster. The sequence goes on from UQJF01000106.1 coordinate 7,567, forward strand.
TCAGGCTTCTACGATTATACAACAGTTTTCAGAAAATGAAAAGGGGGATGCGAAATGGACGCTTGCAAGAGCAGGATAACTATATTATTATAATAATAAATGTTTTTATAAGGAGCGTATAAAGTGGCAGAAAACTATAAGATCATATATAAGGAAGGAACAGGAGAACTGGTGGAGAAAAAGTCCCGGTTTATTGCTCAGATCCGTCCGGTAAAGTCAGAGGAAGAAGCGCTGGCTTTCGTGGAAGAGACCAGAAAGAAATACTGGGATGCAAGACATAACTGCTATGCCTACATTATTAAAGGAGAAGGAGCGACTCCTACAGCAAGATGCAGTGATGATGGGGAGCCATCCCAGACAGCCGGAAAACCTATGCTGGATGTTCTGATGGGAGAAGAACTTATAGACGTGTGTGCAGTCGTTACAAGATATTTCGGTGGTACACTCCTTGGAACCGGTGGTCTGGTAAGAGCGTATTCCGGGGCAGTGAAAGAGGGACTTGCAAATGCCCAGATCCTGGAGAAAAAACAGGGTGTTCGTATGGAAGTGACCACAGATTACAACGGGGTAGGAAAGATACAGTATCTTGCAGCACAGGAAGGCATTGACACCTTGGACAGCCAGTATACAGATAAAGTGGTATTTATCTTTTTGGTACCGGAAGAACAGGAAGAAAGCTTTCAGGCAAAGCTGGTAGAAAGTACAAACGGCAGGGCAGTGATACGCACTGATGGGGAAGTATATTATGGAAAGTGCGGGGGAAAACTGATATTGTTATAAAATCACAGAGAAAAATACAATAAAAAATCCCTTGCAATATGGAGTATGGGATGCTATACTACAAAATTGTGGCTGAGACATAAAGATTTGTATATATAAAAGGAAGATAATCACTATGAAGACAAAAAGAGAAGATGTAAGAAACATTGCCATTATCGCCCACGTAGACCATGGTAAAACAACTCTGGTAGACCAGCTGTTAAAACAGAGCGGTGTATTCCGTGCCAATCAGGAAGTTCAGGAACGTGTAATGGACTCCAATGATATTGAGCGTGAGAGAGGTATCACTATCCTTTCTAAGAATACTGCTGTATATTACAAGGATACAAAGATCAATATCATCGATACACCAGGACATGCAGACTTCGGCGGTGAAGTAGAGCGTGTACTTAAAATGGTAAACGGTGTTGTACTGGTAGTGGATGCTTACGAAGGTCCTATGCCTCAGACAAAGTTCGTGCTTCAGAAAGCGCTGGAATTAGATCTTTCCGTTATTGTCTGCATCAACAAAATCGACCGTCCGGAAGCAAGACCGGCAGAGGTTATTGATGAGACTCTGGAACTGATGATGGATCTGGACGCTTCTGATGAGCAGTTAGACTGTCCGTTCATTTATGCATCTGCAAGAGCAGGCTTTGCAAGATATGAACTGGAAGATACTAATAATGATATGGCTCCTCTGTTTGAGACCATTATTAAGCATATCCCGGCTCCGGAAGGTGATCCGGAGGCACCAACCCAGGTTCTGATCAGTACCATCGATTATAACGAGTTCGTAGGACGTATTGGCGTTGGTAAGATTGACAACGGCAGCTTAAGAATAAACCAGGAATGTGTTCTGGTAAACCATCATGATCCGGATAAGTTCAAAAAGATCAAGATTGGTAAGCTGTATGAGTTTGATGGCTTAAAGAGAGTAGAGGTACAGCAGGCAGAGATCGGTTCTATCGTAGCTATCTCCGGTATTGCTGATATCCACATTGGTGATACGATCTGTTCTCCGGAAAATCCAGAGGCGATTCCGTTCCAGAAGATCTCTGAGCCGACCATTGCTATGTATTTCATGGTAAATGACAGCCCGTTAGCTGGTCAGGAAGGAAAATATATCACTTCCCGTCACTTAAGAGACAGACTGTTCCGTGAGTTAAATACAGACGTAAGCCTTCGTGTAGAAGAAACTGATTCTGCAGACTGCTTCAAGGTATCCGGCCGTGGTGAGCTGCATCTGTCTGTCCTGATCGAGAATATGCGCCGTGAAGGATATGAGTTCGCAGTAAGTAAGGCAGAGGTGCTTTACAAATATGACGAGCGCAACCGCAAGTTAGAGCCAATGGAATTAGCTTATATCGATGTTCCGGAAGAATACACCGGCGTTGTTATCCAGAAGCTGACTTCCAGAAAGGGTGCTCTTCAGGGTATGAGCCAGGCAGCTGGCGGTTATTCCAGACTGGAATTCTCCATTCCTTCCAGAGGTCTGATCGGATACAGAGGCGATTTTATGACCGATACAAAGGGTAATGGTATCTTAAATACAATTTTCGACGGCTATGCTGAGTACAAGGGTGATATCGCATACCGTCAGACTGGTTCCCTGATCGCATTTGAGGCTGGTGAGTCTATTACTTACGGTCTGTTCAATGCACAGGAGAGAGGTACTTTGTTCATCGGGCCTGGTGTTAAGGTATATTCCGGTATGGTCATCGGACAGAGCCCGAAGGCTGAAGATGTTGAGATCAATGTATGCAAGACCAAGAAGCTGACCAATACACGTTCTTCCAGTGCTGATGAGGCATTAAAGCTGACTCCGCCTAAGATCATGAGCTTAGAGCAGTGCCTGGACTTCATCGATACAGATGAGCTTCTGGAAGTAACCCCGGAGAGTCTGCGTATCCGCAAGAAGATCCTGGATCCAACTCTTCGTAAGAGAGCTTCTTTTAAAAACAAATGATAAAAATACACTCAAACGTGAGGGAGTAGTGGCACTGTCTGTACAGGCAGTGTGGCAAGTCAACATACTGGCGCATCCGCCTGGCTTGTCTTAAATAATGAGACTCATGTATAGTTGGATTATTCCGCTATACATGGAGTCTCTTTTTTTGTGATAATACCAGAACCATTTTGAATATTGTATGAGCGCGCAGCAGGGAGCGGTCTGGTATTTACTATGAAAGCCCCGGACGGCAGCCGCGAATGAGCCATGCTTGCATGAGCGAATTCACGGGTATCG
>UQJF01000107.1 GCA_900541315.1 uncultured Clostridium sp.
ATCCGGTTACATCAGTGAGTGGCAAAATTTACTTTTGACACTCACATCATAATATGAAATGAGCCAGATCACAGCCATTTACCCATGTTTTTTGTTTTCTGACCTTTTGAACATAGTATTTTTGAATCCAGGATCATCTTAATTTCCAGATATCCCGGTCATACTCCCCGATCGTTCTGTCAGAGGAGAAATATCCGGCCTGGCTGATATTGACTAACATTTTTCTTGCCCATGAGGTGCGGTCTTCGTAGTCAGCGAAGGCCTTTTCTTTTGCTTCGCAGTAAGCTTTGAAATCCGGGAAGGTCATAAACCAGTCTTTGTTTAACAGTTCTTTGTACAGGCGTTCCAGGTTTTCTTTATCGCCTACGGCTAACATTTTCTTGCTGATGATGAAGTCTACGGCTTCTTTAATAGCCGAGTCTGCATCGTAGTAGTCTTTGGAGCAGTAGCTGGCGTTTTTGTAGCGTTCAATGACAGTCTCACTGGAATCACCGAAGATGTAGATATTGTCATCGCCTACCAGCTCATGGATCTCTACGTTAGCGCCGTCATCGGTTCCAAGGGTTACAGCACCATTTAACATGAATTTCATGTTTCCGGTTCCGCTGGCTTCCTTGGAAGCAAGGGAGATCTGCTCGGAAATATCGCAGGCCGGGATCAGCTTTTCAGCCAGAGTGACATTGTAGTTGCTTACCATAACTACATTTAAGTATGGTTTTACCTCAGGGTCCTTTTCAATGATCTGCTGCAGGCAGAGGATCATATGGATAATATCCTTGGCAATGATATAGGCAGGTGCAGCCTTTGCCCCGAAGATGGCAGTGATCGGTGTAGTTGGTTTTTTGCCCTTTTTGATCTCCAGGTATTTATGGATGAGATAAAGGGCATTCATCTGCTGTCTCTTGTACTCATGAAGACGTTTGATCTGGATATCGAAAATGGAGTCCGGGTTAATGGTGATGCCCTGGGTCTTTTCCAGATAGTCAGCCAGCGCTGCCTTTTTCTGGGCCTTGATGTCTAACAGGCGGTAAAGCTGTTTCAAATTCTTTGTGATAACAGGTGTATTTAATTTCTTTAATTCTTCTGCATCTTTCTTAAATCCGTCCCCAATAAAACTGGTGATGAAGTCAGTCAGTTCCGGATTGCTGTGCAGCAGCCAGCGGCGGAAGGTAATGCCATTGGTCTTATTATTAAACTTCTCAGGATAAAGCTTGTAGAAGTTGTTTAATTCAGTCTCTTTTAAAATATCAGTGTGAAGGGAGGCAACACCGTTTACGCTGAAGCCATAGTGGATGTCAATGTGGGCCATGTGCACCAGATCATTTTTATCGATGATATAAACAGATGGATCATCGAATTTGCGGCGTACCTTATCATCCAGGACCTCCATAATAGGAAGGAGCTGTGGAACTGCCTCTTTAAAGAATTCTACCGGCCATTTTTCCAGTGCTTCTGCCAGTATCGTATGGTTGGTGTATGCGCAGCAGTGGCTTACGATTTCAATGGCATCATCCATTTCCATGCCGTGTTCTGTAGTCAGCAGGCGGATCAGTTCCGGGATGACCATAGTTGGATGGGTGTCATTGATCTGGATCACAGCGTAGTCGGCAAGGTCATAAAGAGTGGAACCTTTGGCAATGGCTTCGTCTAAGATCAGTCTTGCAGCATTGCTGACCATGAAATACTGCTGGTAGATACGAAGGATACGTCCTTCTTTATCACTGTCGTCCGGATAGAGGAAAAGAGTCAGGTTTTTGGCAATATCGGTCTTGTCAAAGGAAATACCGTCCTCTACAATGCTTTCATCTACTGTTTCCACATCAAACAGGTGGAGCTTATTGGTGCGGTTGTTGTAGCCGGTAACTTCAATGTCATACATACGGGATGTAAGGGTGAAGTTCTTGTATGGAATTTTATAGGTTACATCTGTTTTTGTCAGCCAGGAAGTATTCTCAATCCAAGGATTTGGTTCTTCTGCCTGTTTGTTGTCTTTAAACAGTTGTTTGAAAAGACCGAAATGGTAATTTAAACCAACGCCGTCACCATTTAAGCCTAAAGTGGCAATAGAGTCCAGGAAACATGCAGCCAGACGTCCAAGGCCACCGTTTCCAAGAGATGGCTCAGGCTCGGTCTCCTCTACTGCACTTAAGGATTTTCCATTTTCTTCCAGAAGGTTCTTTACTGTATCATAGATCCCAAGATTGATCATGTTGTTGGAAAGCAGTTTGCCGATCAGAAACTCAGCGGAGATATAGTAAAGCTTTTTCTTTCCCTGATTGGATTCTTTATCTTTTGCCATTTCTTGCACTAGAGATAAAAGTCCTGTATAAAGCTCTTTTTCAGAGCAGTCAGAGATTTCTTTTTTGCAGAGAGCAGTCAGTCTGTTTTTTAATATTTCTTTTGTCATTGTATGTTCAACCATGAAATTCATTTCCTTTCTGTGGTAATATGTCAACGTGTATCCGTATGCATTTTTCAGATGCTTACGGATCATTATAAAAAACAAATTTCTTTCTGTCTTGCAGAATGCCAGTATATTATAGTACAATACTATTATGTTTGAGCCAAAAGGTATTTTGCCCCCTCTGATACCGAATTGCTACGTGCTTTGCACTCTCGCAATTCTAAAAACATTCGTAATCCGCTCATTTTTCTTCAAAAAATGGCTTCTTACTCATGTTTTTGGCGGGTCCCAAGTTCAAAAATCCTCCTGCAAGCAAGCTTGCATCGGATTTATGACCTTTTGACCTTGGTATCATACTATCAAAAAATGAAAAATAGGATAAGAAAATAACAGTTGAATGAAAAATGGCTGAAAGAAGACGGGAGAAAGGAATGGGTGAGGAAGATGAACCAGGGCTATCATGAAATAAAAGAGCATGGAAAAAGAGGGTTTCCTTTTAACATTTATCCCTGCTCTATCCCGGTGGATTTCACACATGTGGCTCTTCACTGGCATGAGGAAATGGAAATTATCGCGGTTAAGAAGGGAAATGGGCGGATCACAGTGGATACAGTATCTTATCCTGTGTCAGAAGGAGATATTCTGGCTGTTTTTCCAGGTCAGCTTCATGCGATCTCCTGTGGGAGCGGGGAAAGAATGGAGTACGAAAATATCATTTTCCGTATTTCTATGCTTATGGGAGATAATGGAGACGGCTGCACGGTGCATTTTCTTAGTCCCCTGCAGGAAGGACAGGCAAAAAAGCCGGTTCTGATACAAAAAGGACAGCCGGACTATGAGGTGTTTGGGAACGTGATACGGGAGTTGGATAAATTTTCGCAGCAGCGGGGAAATGGATACCAGCTGGCGGTTAAGGGACAGTTGTTCTTGTTTTTGTATTATGCTTATGGCAGAGGGATTCTATTTGCTGAAAAGAAGCCGGGGCATGCAAGGGAGAAAATCAAGGGGATATTGGACTACATCCGGGAACATTTTGGGGAAGAGATCACTATTAAGCAGGCGGCAGAACTGTGCTTTTACAGTGAGTCCCATTTTATGAAGTATTTTAAGCAGTATGCGGGGATGCCTTTTATCCAGTATCTCAATGATTACCGGCTGACCATGGCAGGGGAGCTTTTGAAAATGACAGAGGAAAGTGTGACACAGATTGCGTTAAAATGTGGATTTGAAAATCTGTCTTATTTTAACAGGCTGTTTAGACGAAAGTTTGGGGTGACGCCGGGGCAGTATCGGGGAGAGAAAGAGCAGTCAGGTAGTTGGGAGCAGCCCGAACGCCAGGAGAGCGTTCACTTTTGTTGTAGGGGAATAAGAAATGTGCTACACTAAGATATAAATGACAATACTTTCACAGCAAAAAGAAGGGAATCAATAATATGAGAGAATGCGGTATGCTTCTTCCAATCGCCAGTCTGCCATCTAAGTATGGCATTGGCTGTTTTTCAAAAGAAGCTTATGAATTTGTAGATCAGTTAAAGGAAGGCGGACAGGGCTTCTGGCAGATCCTTCCATTGGGCCCTACGGGTTTTGGGGATTCGCCTTATCAGGCATTTTCTGCTTTTGCAGGAAATCCTTATTTTATTGATCTGGAGCAGCTGATCCAGGAAGGCCTTCTTACAGAAAATGAATGTGAAGAAGCTGATTTTGGTGATGATGACCGGTTTATTGCTTACGATAAAATATACAAAGCACGGTTTAAGGTACTGAAAAAGGCTTATGAACGGTGGAAAAAAGAGGCTAAATGGACAGAAAATGTGGAAAAAGCAGGGACAAAGGCTGAAAAGATGGATCATCGTCAGTTCCTTAAGTCTAAGCTGGATCCTGAAACCAGAGAATATTGCTTTTATATGGCAGTAAAGGATCATTTTAAAAGTGCCAGCTGGAATAAATGGGATGAGGACATCCGGCTTCGCAAGACTGCGGCAGTAGAGAAATACAAAAAAATGCTGGAAGATGAGATGGGATTTTATGAATTCCAGCAGTTTCAGTTTAATGAACAGTGGAGCCGTTTAAAAGCCTATGCCAATGAAAATGGTATCCAGATCATTGGGGATATCCCCATCTATGTGGCTTTTGACGGGGCTGACAGCTGGGCTCATCCGGAGCTGTTCCAGTTTGATGGGGAATGTCTGCCAAAGGCAGTGGCCGGCTGTCCGCCAGATGCATTTTCAGCAACAGGCCAGCTTTGGGGAAATCCGCTGTATGACTGGGGATATCATAAGAAGGATCATTACAGCTGGTGGATCAAACGTATGGAGTACTGTCTGAAGCTGTATGATGTAGTGCGTGTGGATCATTTCAGGGGTTTTGAAGCATATTATTCCATTCCTTATGGGGATCTTACCGCTGAGTTTGGCCATTGGGAAAAGGGTCCGGGACTGGAGCTGTTTGACCGGCTGAAGAAAAGCATGAAAAAAGAGAAGCTGCCCATCATTGCAGAGGATCTGGGCTTTCTGACGCCGCAAGTCCATGAGATGTTAAAGGAAAGCGGATTTCCGGGAATGAAGGTACTGGAATTTGCTTTTGATGACACAGAAAACAGTGATTATCTGCCCCACAAATACACAGAAAACAGTATTGTGTATACAGGAACCCATGATAATGAGACTCTGGTGGGCTGGTACGAAACCATGAGCCGGAAAGACAAGTCCTTTGCAAGGGAATACATGGGTTGCCACCATACACCGAAGAAGGAGATGCACTGGGAATTTATCCGTCTGGCTATGGCAAGTCCGGCGAAGCTGGCAGTAATACCGGTGCAGGATTATCTGGGACTGGGAGCAGAGGCGCGTATTAACGAACCGTCTACACTTGGAAAAAACTGGAAATGGAGGCTGCTGCCGGGAGAACTGAACAGTGATGTTTTAAAGCAGTGCAGGAGAATGGCGAAATTGTATGGACGTCTCCAGGAAATGAATATGTAAGATGTCCTCACGGAGCCTTTGTTTCAGACATCAAAAGCAGCGTTTAAGGAATTGTTATGTAAATATTCAAAATTAATTCATGCATTTGACTGATTTTTCTGATAAAATGATATTGGAAGAATTTGCAAAAACATGAGTAAGCAGCCATTTTTAGGAGGGATAGAATATGAAAGATCAGAAACGTTGGATGACAAACTGGATCAGGGCACTGGTTGTTGGAACTTTGATCGCCGGGACAGTTCCGCTTTCTGTTATGGCAGCGGAAAAAGGCTGGGTCAATGAAAATGGAGCAGTTCATTTTGTGGACAGCAATGGTTCTTATGCAAAGAATGAGTGGAAAACTTCCCAGGGAGTGTCCTATTATCTGGATGGAGAAGGCAATCTGGCAAAGAATACCTGGATCGATGGAACTTACTATGCCGGGGAAGATGGCAGCATGACAAAAGAATCCTGGATCTATGTGGATGAAAATGAGGGTTCTATGAAATCCGGCTGGTATTATCTTGGCCGGAACGGAAAAGTTGAGAAAAATGACTGGAAGACTATAGAAAAGGCAAAGTATTGTTTTGACAGTGACGGCAGGATGCGTACCGGCTGGCATTATGAAAACGGGGATATTTATTATCTGGGAAATGGTTCTGAGGGTTATACCAGAAGCGGCTGGTACTTCCTGGAAAGCAATGGAAAGAAACGTCCGGCAGAGGGCAGTATTTCAAAGGATCTTGTCCCTGATTCCGAAAATGGAAAATGGTACTATTTCCAGTCTAACGGCAAGGCAAGAAAAGGTGAAAACGGCGTTCCGAAAGAAGCGGCTATTGACGGAAGGAAATATTATTTTGATGAAAACGGTGTTATGCTCACCGGCTGGCAGTGTGTAAAAGAAAAGGCAGAGCCGGGAGACGGAACAGGCATCAGCCGTTTTGTATATCTTGGCGGAAAAGAAGATGGAATGTTAAAGGGGCAGTGGCTTGAAACTTCTGAAAGACCATGGGATACAAAGGCATGGAGCACTGCACTGAATGTCCAGGCAGTGAGAAAGACCAATGCTGAGGAAACAGCTCTTATGAAGAAGGATGGTTCCCGATGGTTTTATCTGGAAAATAATGGAAGTCCGCTGTTTTTATCAGCAGATGCCACCGGGGTGAAGGACGGAGCCGTAAAAATAGATGGAAAATATTATTTCTTTGATTCCTACGGTGTCTGCCAGTCCGGACTGATCAAATTTACTTCCGGTGGTAAGATGGAAACAGCTTACTTTGATCCGGAAGCAGGCGGTGCCATGAGCATTGGGCGTAATACCAATGCAGTGGATAAGAAAGATAAGGTTTATACCTTCTGTTCCGGTACATCCGGTTCTGAAAAGGGATGCGGTGTTACAGGTGAAAAGGACGGTTTCCTCTATAATAATGGTCTTTTAGTCAGTGCTAAAGAGGGAAGTTCCTATGGGCCTTTTAAGGTTGCAGGCCAGATCTATCTGGTAAATGAGAATGGAAAGGTGCAGACAGAGGAAAAGAAGTATTCTTCTAATGGAAAAGCTGCCTATATCATTGAAAATGGAAAGGTGTTTACATTAGATAAAGACGGGGAGAAAAAGAGTGAGGCAACCGGTCTCAGTCTCCCCTATGCAGGCTGGAAGATCCAGTATCAGAGATAAAAGTGAAAGAATATCATAAAATGCTGCAGGGCGCTGAACTCTGCAGCATTTTTGCACTTCACTGTATACATAGGAATACTTGAAAAAAGAATGGTGGTCTGCTATACTTGATTAACAAAAAAGCCCCTTAACATGAGGAGACCCCGGTCGTTTCCAACCGGGGCAATTATGAAAAATCTATGTGCAATTTGACTAATAACCTGTTTTTATATTATTTCTTTCTTATGAAAATAGTATAAAAAATAAATATGAACGAAATGTGAACATACTGTAAACAGATTATAAATCATTGTACATAAAAAGAAACGTTGCGTGAAAAAACGAAAGAGAAAAGGATGAGCGGGATATACAGCTTAGGGAGGGAGAAATGGAACAGGAATTAAACAGAAAAACGATGGTGATCGGACATAGAAATCCAGATACAGACTCCATCTGTTCAGCCATTTGTTATGCAAATTTAAAGCAGGCAGTAACTGGGGAGGAATATATGCCTGCAAGAGCAGGACATGTAAGTGGGGAGACACAGTTTGTACTGGATTATTTTGGGGCAGAGGAGCCTCAGCTGGTGGAAGATGTGCGTACCCAGGTAAGGGATATTGAGATACGCAAGACCAAAGGGGTAGCAGATAACATTTCCTTAAAGAAAGCATGGAACATTATGCAGGAGAATAATGTGGTGACGATCCCTTCTGTAAGAGAAGATGGTACTCTGGAAGGCCTGATCACAGTAGGCGATATTACCAAGACCTATATGAATATTTATGACAGCAGTATTCTGTCAAAGGCAAATACCCAGTATTCCAATATTATTGAGACATTGGAAGCAGACCTGATCATCGGAAGCGCAGAGGCATATTTCGACCAGGGAAAGGTACTGATCGCAGCAGCTAACCCGGATCTGATGGAATTTTATATTGAGCCTCACGATCTGGTTATTTTAGGAAACCGTTATGAGTCCCAGCTTTGTGCTATTGAAATGGGAGCGGATTGTATCATCGTGTGTGAAGGCGCAGGGGTTTCCATGACTATTAAAAAGATCGCCCAGGAAAGAGGCTGTACCATTATCGCAACCACTTACGATACTTATACAGCAGCCCGTCTGATCAACCAGAGCATGCCTATCAGCTACTTTATGACAAGAGAGCATCTGATCACATTTAACAGTGATGACTATATTGATGAGATCCGTGAGGTAATGGCAAGTAAACGTCACCGTGATTTCCCGATCCTTGACAAGGATGGCTGTTATCTGGGTATGATCTCCCGCAGAAACTTACTTGGCGCAAAAGGAAAACAGGTTATTTTAGTAGACCACAATGAGAAGAATCAGGCAGTGGCAGGCATTGAAAATGCTGAGATCCTGGAGATCATCGATCACCACCGTCTGGGAACCATTCAGACTATGTCACCGGTATTTTTCCGCAACCAGCCTTTAGGCTGTACTGCCACCATTATCTATCAGATGTATCAGGAAGCTGGAGTGAAGGTAGAGCCGAAGATCGCCGGATTGTTATGCAGCGCCATCGTATCTGATACGTTGCTGTTCCGTTCCCCAACCTGTACAGCTGTGGATGAAATGGCTGCAAGAGCACTGGCTGATATTGCAGGGATCGATATTGAAAAATATGCAATGGAAATGTTCAGTGCAGGAAGCAATTTAAAGGACAAGAGTGACGAAGAGATCTTTTATCAGGATTTCAAGCGCTTTACTTCTGGGAAAGTGACCATTGGCGTGGGACAGATCACTTCCTTAAATGGGGATGAACTGGACAGGTTAAAGGGACGTATGGAAGCATTTATGGAAAAAGCACTGGAAAACAATGGCCTTGATATGATATTCTTTATGCTGACCAACATATTAACAGAGACCACGGATCTGGTCTGTGAAGGACAGGGAGCACTGCAGCTGGCTGGAAAGGCATTCCACAAGGATATTGAGCTGCTGGAAGAGGAAGGTTTAAAGGAGCCGGTACTTTGTCTGCCGGGAGTTGTTTCCAGAAAGAAGCAGCTGATCCCGGAACTGATGTTAGCTGAACAGGAGTAAGGTTCAGGCCTGGGGTCTCTCATGCATTTTACAAAGAAGGCAGAAAGGATAGAGAAAATGAGCAAAGAATACTGGAAGCCGGGAAATATGCTGTATCCTGTTCCGGCAGTTATGGTAAGCTGTGGAAGAGAAAGGGAAAAACCGAATATTATTACTGTTGCATGGGCCGGAACCATCTGTTCTGATCCGGCGATGGTTTCTATTTCTGTAAGGAAAGAGCGTTATTCCCACGATATTATCAAGGAAACAGGGGAATTTGTTATCAATCTGGTAAATAAGAGACTGGTGCGGGCTACGGACTATTGTGGTGTAAAGTCCGGCCGTGATGTAGATAAATTTGCCGAAACACGTTTAACACCTCAGGCATCCCGCTATGTAAAGGCACCGGGGATCGAGGAAAGTCCTGTAAATATTGAGTGTAAGGTAACTGAGGTAAAAGAACTGGGAAGCCATGATATGTTCCTGGCAAAGGTGGTAGGCGTGACCATTGATAACCAGTATATGGATGATAAAGGCAAGTTTAACTTGAATGCTTCCGGACTGACTGCTTATTCCCATGGGGAATATTTTGAACTGGGAAAGAAGCTGGGAAGCTTCGGATATTCTGTACGCAAGCCTGCAAAGAAGAAGAAAAAACGTTAGTTTGCGTCATTGCTCATAAGGAGGAAACAAAAAATGAAGCCGAATATTACTATGATCGGCATGCCTTCATCTGGTAAAAGTACCGTAGGCGTGCTTCTTGCAAAGAGACTGGGATTTTCTTTTATTGACGTGGATATTGTGATCCAGGAAAAAGAAGGAAGACTGTTAAAGGAAATTATTGCTGATGAAGGCATGGACGGCTTTCTGGAAGTGGAGAACCGCATTAATGCAGGCCTGGAAGCTAAGATGTCCGTTATCGCCCCAGGCGGCAGCGTTATTTACGGCAAAGAGGCTATGGATCATTTAAAGGAGATCAGTGAGATCGTTTACCTGAAAATGAGTTATGAGGAAATGGAAAAGCGCATCGGAAATGTGGTGGACCGTGGTGTTGCATTAAAACCGGGATTTACATTGCGTGACCTGTACAATGAGCGTGTTCCTTATTATGAGAAATATGCAGATATTGTCATTGATGAAGAAGGAAAAACAGCGGGCGAGACAGTAGATGAGCTGAGAAATGTGATCGAAGGCATGATGGACCAGAAGATGATCCAGATGTTCATTGATGAACAGAAACGTAAGCTGGAAGAAAGAGACCGGCTGTTAAGGGAAAAAGATGAAGAGATCCGTAAGCTGAAGGCGCGGGTTGCAGAATTAGAAGGAAGATAATAAAAAATAAGCCCCTCTGCCTGAAAAACAGAGAGGCTATTTTTTTTATAACAATTCTAAAAACATTCGCAATCCGCTCATTTTTCTTCAAAAAATGTATTGTTGACTAAGGTCCGAAAGCCACCGGTACACATGACAGATGCGCATTT
>UQJF01000108.1 GCA_900541315.1 uncultured Clostridium sp.
GCAAAGCGTGCGAGTTTGGTTCGCAGTTCTGACAATAGGCGGCGCAAGCCCACGAACAAAGGATTTTCTCCCAAATGCGCATCTGTCATGTGCACCAGCGGCTTTCGGACCTTAGTCAACAATATCCTAATATCCCACCGTAATGCTCAATGTCCCAGATATCTTTTCACATATTTTCCCGTATAGGAAACCGGGCTTTCTGCTACTTCTTCAGGAGTTCCTTTGGCAATGACGGTTCCCCCCTTATCACCACCTTCAGGGCCGATATCAATGATATAATCTGCGGTTTTGATCACATCCAGGTTATGTTCAATAACTACAACCGTATTTCCACCCTCAGATAAACGGCGAAGGATCTCGATCAGCTTGTGGACATCAGCAAAATGCAGTCCCGTGGTAGGCTCATCCAGGATATAAATGGTCTTTCCGGTGCTGCGCTTGGAAAGCTCCGTAGCCAGCTTAATACGCTGGGCTTCACCACCGGAAAGTTCCGTAGACGGCTGACCCAGACGGACATAACCAAGACCTACATCGTATAATGTCTGGATCTTTCTGGTAATGGAAGGCACATTTTCAAAGAATTTCAAGGCATCTTCCACGGTCATATCCAGGACATCATAAATGCTCTTTCCCTTGTATTTTACCTCCAGTGTTTCACGGTTATAACGCTTTCCGCCGCAAACTTCACATGGCACATATACATCCGGAAGGAAGTGCATCTCGATCTTAATGATACCATCGCCGGAGCAGGCTTCGCACCGGCCGCCTTTTACGTTAAAGCTGAATCTTCCCTTATTATAGCCTTTTGCCTTTGCGTCTGCTGTAGAGGCGAACAGGTCACGGATCAGGTCAAATACACCGGTATATGTAGCCGGATTGGAACGTGGAGTACGTCCAATTGGGGACTGGTCAATGGCAATGATCTTATCTAACTGCTCCACTCCTTCAATGCATTTATGCTTTCCAGGAATGGTCCTTGCACGGTTTAACTTCTTTGCAAGGGATTTATATAGGATCTCGTTTACAAGAGAGCTTTTACCGGAACCGGATACACCGGTAACGCAGGTCATCACTCCCAGTGGGAAGGAAACATCGATCTTTTTCAGGTTATTCTCTTCTGCACCACGCACTGTGATCCAGCCAGTTGGTGTTCTCCGCTGATCAGGAACCGGGATCTGCAGGCGGCCGCTGAGATAGGCACCTGTTATGGAATCCGGGTTCTTCATGATCTCTTCTGCAGTTCCCACTGCAACAATCTGTCCACCATGTTCCCCGGCTCCCGGTCCGATATCCACAATGCAGTCCGCTGCACGCATGGTATCTTCATCGTGTTCTACTACCAGAACGCTGTTTCCCAGATCACGCAGATGCAGTAAAGTTTTCAGCAATTTATCATTATCTCTCTGGTGAAGTCCGATACTCGGCTCATCCAGAATATAAGCTACTCCCACCAGACCAGAACCGATCTGAGTCGCCAGGCGAATCCTCTGGGCTTCACCGCCGGAAAGTGTGCCCGTAGCACGGGAAAGTGAAAGATAATCCAGCCCCACATCAATAAGGAAGCTGATGCGTGCCCTGATCTCTTTTAAAATAGAGGCACCAATGGTCTGCTGCATAGGTGTCAGTGTCAGCTTATCCATAAATTCCTTAAATTTCACAATGGACATGTTGGTGGCCTGGTAAATGTTCAGACCGCCTACTGTAACTGCCAGAGACTCCTTTTTCAGTCGCTGTCCCTTACATGCCGGACATGGAGTGATCCTCATATAAGTTTCATATTCTGCCTTGGAGTTTTCTGAAAATGTCTCTTTATATCGTCGGTTTACATTTTCAATAAGCCCTTCAAAAGCCACATCGTAAATGCCTTCGCCCCTCTGGCTCTTATAACGGACTTTTACCTCACGACCGCCGGTGCCGTAGATGATGATATCATGGATCTCCTTGGGATAATCCTGAAATGGGGTATCCAGGCTGAAATGATATTCTTCTGCCAGGGCATCTAAAATAGCTCTGGTAAAGCTTCCCTTGTCTGTACAGGACTGCCACCCCATAACCACGATAGCCCCCTGGGAGATAGAAAGAGATTTATCCGGGATCATCAGATCCTCATCAAATTCCATCTTATAGCCTAAACCAAAGCACTCCGGGCATGCGCCAAAGGGGTTATTGAAGGAAAAGCTCCTGGGTTCTACTTCATCAATACTGATACCACAGTCCGGACAGGAAAAGCTCTGGCTGAAATTCACTGGTTCCCCGCCGATCACATCTACAGTCATCAGGCCGTTGCTTAAGGACATAACCGTTTCAATAGAGTCTGTCAGACGGTTTTCAATCCCCTCTTTTACTACCAGACGGTCTACAATGATATCAATATTGTGCTTAATATTTTTCTCTAATTTGATCTCCTCTGAAAGCTCGTACAGATTCCCGTCAATACGAACACGCATGTAGCCGTTTTTTCTGGCCTGTTCCAGTACTTTAACATGTTCGCCCTTTCTTCCCCGGACAACCGGAGCTAAAAGCTGTATCCTGGTCCGCTCTGGCATAGCCATGATCTGGTCTACCATCTGGTCAATGGTCTGTTTGTGGATCTCCCTGCCGCACTTTGGACAGTGTGGGATACCGATACGGGCATAGAGAAGACGCATATAATCATAGATCTCCGTCACGGTTCCTACCGTAGAACGTGGATTCCTGTTAGTGGATTTCTGGTCAATGGAAATAGCCGGTGAAAGACCTTCTATGCTTTCTACTTCCGGTTTTTCCATCTGTCCTAAGAACTGCCTTGCATAGGAAGACAGAGACTCCATATAGCGTCTCTGGCCTTCTGCGTAAATAGTATCAAAAGCCAGAGATGACTTGCCGGAACCGGAAAGTCCGGTGAGGACCACCAATTCATCTCTTGGGATATCTACGGATATATTTTTAAGATTGTGCTCATTTGCGCCGCGTATTTTTATATACTGCTTTGGCATGCTATGACTCCTTTTTCTAGTAATGTTCTCTCGGAATCTTTCTGTGCCTGATTTTGCGAAAAGATTCCGAAAGCACATAAATGTTTCTCAAAATCAATAACGTGATCCATCCGCTACTCACATTTTACAAGCAGCAGATGATGAAAAGCGCAGGGCAAATTTCTCCCTGCGCTTTTTAGTATACCACATTCATATTTATTTATCAAACATTTGTTCGATAAAGTTTTTTAATACAGCCGGCGTTTTTTCATATAAACTGGCTTTATTTACACGCTCCCACCGGGTATGGATGTCTTTTCCCCATGGCCCAAAGAGCATGGATGGGATCTTTAATCTTGCCATTGCTTCTATATCCATAGCATAGGCACTGCCCCATAATGGTGTCTGGGCTGCATAGGCAGCCAGTTCTTCCTTGTCCATTCCACCGCAGTAGCTTAAGTCAGAAATACCACAAAAATATTCATGGCATTTCAGTGAAACTCCTTCTTTTTCCGCTGCTTTTTTCATCTCTTCAAAAAGCAGTTTTCCTTCTTCCCCACTGTCTACAGCAGGATAAAATGGAGGTGCAAAGCCAAGAAGCATGATCGGGCCGGAGATTTTCGACTGGTTTAACAGCTGTTCCATAAAATCAAGAGTGGCAGACGGGAAATTGGTCTCGCCTTTATCCAGGCGGGCTTTCTGGGCCTTATAAGTTTCTGAAAACCAGGTAGTAAAGGCTTCTCCCTGTTCTTTGCAGCAGTATGCCAGCAACTCACTGACTGTAAGAACTTCTGCTTCTGCAGCGGCTGCTGCGCCGGGACACTTGAAGGGGCTGCAGTTTACTGCTTTCCACTTTTCTTCCATTCCCCGGGCATATTCTTCAAAGCTTTCTCTTCCCAGCGCTTTCAGCCGTTTTATCACTTCATCCGGTGTTTTCTCAAAACCAAGCATGCTCATGTATCCGCCAGCCCTGAAAGGCACAGACACATCATAGCCTTCTTTCCGGTCACGGAGACAGAACCAGGTTGGCGGCGGGCAGATCTCCGCAGTGCTTTTTTCCGCAAATTCCGGTGCCAGCTCTGTTTTCATGAAAAAGCTGCTTAAAACGCCCAGGGAGCTGACACCATGGAAGCAGTTTAATACATGGGCTTTTACGCCCTGGACCAGAACAGCAGGCATTGTTTTTCCAACAGAACCTGTATAAATGGTCTTTGCCCCATTTTCCATAGAAGCCGGTTCCAGATCGATAAGTGCAGTATATTCCAGGTCAAAGCGTTCTTTTACCTCATTTAAAAATGGCACAGCACCACGCATTCCGGCGGAGTAACCTTCTTCATCTGGTACAGTTACAAACAGGAGGTTGCCGGATATTCCAGAGGCATCCCCCAGTTCAGAGGCAACCTCCGCTTCAGAAACGGCCACACTACTAGCTTTCCCCTCTGCCTCAGCCACTATTTTCCCATACCAATCCAATAACACCAGCCCAACAGAAAGCCCGCCTTTCATATCCGCGGTCCCTCTGCCAAACATCCAGTCACCAGAAAGGAAATCTTCTTTTACCTCATCGGGCATACCAGGCAGAACATTTCCAGATTTTACCAGATTTTCCCATTTTTCCACATCATAGGCCAGAGCTCGCTCATTTCCATACTCTTCTGTGTCCACTACGTCATAATGACCTGTAAGGATAATGGTTTTACGGGATCCGCCATTTCCTTTTACCAGACCCCAGGGCACAGACCGACCTAAGCTGTCCTCAGGCAGCAGATATTTTCCTGTCTGCTCTGGATGCACCTTAAAATAAGGCTGCTTTGCCAGTTCCTCTGCAATATAGTCTGCACAGTTTTTTTCCATCTCTGTATTAGAAGTGCTGGGGATTTTTACCATTTCCCTTACATACCGTTCAATTAATCCTCTCATCGTTCCTCACGGAAATATGCCAGTCCCAGACTTGCCGGCGGCTGATATTCCCTTTTCTTTCTCAGACTTGTAAATACCAGTACGATAATGGTTACTACATAAGGCAGTGCCTTAAAGATCTCCTGGGCGCCGCGGTCCAGTCCCGGAATATAAAGATACAGTATATAAAGGCCGCCAAAGAGGATCGAGCCCCAGATAGCATTTACAGGCTTCCAGAGAGCAAAGATAACAAGGGCGATAGCCAGCCAGCCTCTGTCACCAAAACCATTGTTAGTCCAGGTTCCTCCGGAATATTCCATAACAAAGTATAAACCGCCAAGACCGCTGATGCCGCCGCCAATGCAGGTTGCCAGATATTTATATACAGTAACATTGATGCCAGCCGCATCTGCTGTAGCCGGGCTTTCACCTACTGCCCGCAGGTTCAGTCCTTTTCTGGTCTTTCCAAGGAAAAATGCCAGCACCAGTGCCAGGATGATGGCCAGATAAGTTAAGAATCCATATGAAAACAGCATCTGTCCCACTGCACCAAAGCCGGAAAGTACCGGGATCTGTTTCTTAAAAGCCGCACCAGTCACTGCAACAGAGATCTGTCCAACACCCCCTGCCAGCTTGGAAAGAGAACCGCCAAAGAAATTGCCGAAGCCAACACCGAAAGTAGTAAGTGCCAGACCGGTTACATTCTGGTTGGCACGTAAGGTAATAGTCAGCACACTGTAGACCAGGCCGCCTAAGGCCGCACATAAAAATGCGCACAGGAAAGAAATAAGAACTCCCACAGCTCCATTTGGCGCAGCGCTGCTGTTTTCATAAAGGAAAGCACCGATCAGTCCGGCGATGCCTCCCATATACATCATTCCGGGAATACCCAGATTCAGGTTTCCGGATTTTTCTGTTAATATCTCACCTAAAGCACCATAAAGGATACCGATTCCCTGTCCAATGGCCTTCTGCATAAAAATGATCAATAATCCCATATATCCACCTCCTATTTTCCCCTCTTTTTCCTGCTCCTGAATCCCACTTTGTAGTTAATAAAGAACTCGCAGCCCAGGATAAAGAACAGGATAATACCGGTGATGATATCTGAGGCATTTTCGTTTAAGTTAAACTGGGACGCGATCTGTCCTGCACCTTTTTGCATGAACACCAGAAAGAAGGATACCAGGATCATCACAAAGGTATTGAATTTGCTCAGCCAGGAAACAATGATGGCTGTAAAGCCTCTGCCGCCTGCTGTACTGGTGGAAATGGTGTGGCTTGCGCCGCCAACAATGATAAAGCCTGCAATACCGCAGATAGCACCGGACAGTGCCATGGTGCGCAGGATAACACGTTTTACATTGATTCCTGCATAGCGGGCTGTATTTTCACTTTCACCTACAACTGCGATCTCATATCCCTGTTTGCTGTATTTTAAGTAAATGAACATAGCAACAGTCAGAGCCAGTACGATCACCAGGTTCCAGCCATAGTCCAGACCAAAAAGCTTTGGGATCCAGCCGCCCTTTGTAGTGGAGTTAATAGTTCCTACAGAGTTGGAGCCCTTTGGATTTTCCCAGAAAATAATACAATAGGTAATGACCTGGGTTGCAACATAGTTCATCATCAGGGTAAACAGTGTCTCATTTGTATTCCAGTAAGCCTTGAAAAATGCCGGAATCACGCCCCAGATCATAGCTGCTGCTGCACTGCCAAGGAACATTAAGGGAAATAATACCATAGAAGGAAGGGAATTTCCCAGATAGATCATCATAGCAGCTGAGGTAACACCGCCGATAAGTACCTGGCCTTCTGCACCAATGTTCCAGAAACGCATTTTAAATGCCGGGGTAATACCAACTGCGATACACAAAAGCACCAGTGTATCACGGATAGTCATCCACGCACGGCGCTTAGTGCCAATAGCGCCGTCAAAAATGCCCTTATATACTTCAATCGGATTTAAACCGGTAAGAGCCACGATCACACCTGCACAAACTACCAGTGATAACAGCACTGCAATCATGCGGATCAGCCAGCTCTTCCATGTTTCAATGCCGTCCCGCTTGGAAATATGCATCAGAGGCTCTTTATTCGTAACTCCACTTATTTCCTTACTCATACTGTCCGCCTCCTGTCTTTGTCATCATAAGTCCTATTTCTTCTTTTGTAGCTGTTCTTCCGTCTACGATCCCGCTTACTTTTCCACCGCAAAGCACCAGAATGCGGTCGCAAAGCTCCAGGAGCACGTCCAGGTCTTCACCTACGAAGATAACCGCCGCTCCCTGCTTTTTCTGTTCATTTAATAAATGATAGATCGTATAGGAAGAGTTGATATCCAGACCGCGCACCGGATATGCTACCATAAGTACACGGGGATCTGATGATATCTCACGTCCTACCAGTACCTTCTGTACATTTCCACCGGAAAGACGTCCAACAGGTGTAGAGACACCGGGAGTAACGATCTCCAGCTCTTTGATCAGCTGCTCAGCCATTGCTTTTGGCGTTTTCCTGTCTGTAAAGAAAGGCATACCCTTTTTATAGCCCCGAAGCATCATATTGTCAGTCATGCCCATGGCTGCCACCAGACCCATTCCCAGACGGTCCTCAGGAACAAAGGAAAGCTTAATGCCCAGTTTGCGGATAGCCGCCGGACTCATGCCGGATAGAGTCTCTTCTCCACCTTCCGGAGGATAATACCGGATGGTTCCGTCCTCCATTGGCTGAAGCCCTGCAATGGCCTCCAGCAGCTCTTTCTGGCCGCTTCCTGCAATTCCTGCAATTCCTAAAATCTCGCCGCTGTAGGCTGTAAATCCTGCGTCATCCAGAGTCTTTACACCCTCTTTATCCACACAGGTCACATGTTCCATTACCAGACGTTTCTGTGGATTCACCGGTTCAGGACGTTCGATATTTAAAGCAACCTTCTTGCCTACCATCATCTCTGTAAGAGAAGTTTCTGTGGCGTCTTTTGTCTGGACAGTACCAATATAAGCGCCTTTTCGCAGAACGGAAACACGGTCAGAAAGGGATAAAACCTCATGAAGCTTATGGGTGATGATGATAATGGAATGACCAGCTTCACGCATATTGCGAAGGACAGTAAACAGCTTTTCCGTTTCCTGTGGTGTCAGAACCGCTGTAGGCTCATCCAGGATCAGGATATCCACACCGCGGTAAAGCAGTTTGACAATTTCTACTGTCTGTTTCTGCGACACGGACATAGTGTATATTTTCTGGTTTGGATCCAGATCAAAGCCATAGCGGCTGGTCAGTTCATTGATCTTTGCCGCAACACTTTTCATATCCAGTATTTCTTTTCCGGAAAGTCCTAAAATAATATTTTCTGCCGCAGTCAGCACATCTACCAGCTTAAAATGCTGATGGATCATACCGATTCCTAAAGCAAAGGAGTCCTTTGGCGAACGGATAGTCACCTCTTTTCCATTTACCAGGATCTGTCCTTCGTCCGGATAATAAATACCGGATATCATGTTCATAAGAGTGGTCTTTCCACTTCCATTTTCTCCCAGAATGGATAATATCTCTCCCTTCTTTACGGACAGGCATACTTTGTCGTTGGCTGTTACTTTGCCAAACCGTTTTGTAATGTTCTTCAGCTCAATGGCATATGATTCGCTCACCAGGCAAAACCTCCTTTTTCGCGCGTTCAATGATATTTTTACGATTCAAGAAAGCGGAGCCAGACAAATGGTGACTCCGCTTTCTAAAGCTTTCATTTACTCGAAAGAGCAATATTATTTGTTGACCTATTAGTTGTCAATGTTTTTGATACCGTCGATAAAAATATCAAATGCCGGTGCAGAAGCAAATTCAGACTCATGGAAATATCCGTCAGAAATGTACTCAATGTCACTTCCGTCTTTCTTATAGCTATCCAGTGTCTCACCATTTACAGTCCATGTAGAAGTATCAAATACATGAAGCTCGCCGCTTGCTAACTTAGCTTCTACTTCTTCTACCTTTTCCTTTGTTCCAGGAGCAACTGCCTTGTCATTTAACTCAGTTATAAGAACTGCGCCATCAGAGAAGCCCTTGCACCAGTCAGCAGGGATCTCAGTTCCATCCAGTACAGACTGTACAGCATAGGTCATATAAATGCCCCAGTTGTTGCTTGCAGAAGTAAGTGCCTGGTCAGGAGCAGTTGCGATCATGGAAATATTATAGCCTACACAAGGAACTCCCGCTGCCTCGCAGGCGGTTGGGGCACCAGTGGTATCTGCATGCTGGCTGATCAGTACACAGCCATCAGAGATCAGGGCGTCTGCTGCTTCTTTTTCCAGGTCAAAGCTTGCCCAGCTGTTGGTGTATTTAACTTCCATAGTAGCGGATGGGCAAACAGAACGTGCACCTAAGAAGAAAGAGGTGTAGCCGCTAATAACCTCAGCATATGGATAAGCACCTACATAACCGATCTTGCAGGCATCTTCTTTTACAGTACCATCTTCGATCATCTGATTTAACTTAAGACCTGCAACTACACCAGATACATAGCGTGCTTCGTAAATAGATGTGAAGAAGTTGTGCATATTGGAAAGTCCGCTGCCTGCTGCCTGGAAACCGGTTGCGTGGCAGAACTGGACCTCCGGATATTCTTTTGCAGCTTCTATTACATATGATTCATGGCCAAAGCTGTTTGCAAATACGATCTGGCATCCCTGATCCGCCAAGTCCATTGCTGCGTCCTTTGCTGTCTCATCTTCCGGAATATTCCATTTTACGATCAGCTGGTCATCATTTAATCCTAATGCTTCCTGCATTTCTTTTGCGCCCTTGTAATGAGCGGCTGTATAACCTTCGTTTTCATCACCGATGAAAATAAAGCCAACCTTTAAGTCTTCTTTAGTTACGCCTTCACCAGTGGCTGCTTCTGAGCCTTCTGCTGCAGCTGTGGTCTCTTCTGCCTTAGAACCAGCTGCAGGAGCCGCTGTTGTTTCCTGCGCGGAACCGCCTCCACATGCTGTTAATGAGAGCGCCATAACACCTGCTAATGCTGCACTGATGATCTTCTTTCCCTTCATAATACATCTCCTCCATTTGATGATTCCCGGTTATTAAAGTCTCAAATACAGACCTTATTATAGCATGCTCTTTTAAATTGTCAATATTCTTCGTAATATTGCGATACTTTTTTTACAATTGTATAGTTTTTATTGTAAAGTCATACTTATTAATATTTATAAGCAATTATTTATAAATTACTTCTAACTGATCTATCATGGAATATTTCACACATAACACCTGCTCCAATTCGGAATCCGTCACAGAATGACTGCCGTTTTTCAAGATAAGTTAATTCCAGGTAAGTATCTAATACATTTTGAAATTCTTTCCGGCTTTCTTTATCCAGCTTTTCTGTAAAGTTTTCTATTTCTTCCAGGGATTTCCTGCAAAGCGCCTCGTATTCCTCATTTCCTTCTATTTTTAATTCTGCGGGAACCAGTTCCCCTGCATACAGCTGTTCCAATAAGTTTTTCATGCCCCTTCCTCCTTTTATTTTTAGAATAACACAGCCCTGTCACAAATGCAATCGAACAAAATCTTACGATTACAGATGTGACAAAGCTATGTCATTAATGTATTATTATATTGGGATTTAGTTCAATAGGGTCCGAAAGGGCTCTTCCATGTATAAACGCAT
>UQJF01000109.1 GCA_900541315.1 uncultured Clostridium sp.
GAGCAATCCGGTTACATCAGTGAGTGACAAAATTTACTTTTGACACTCACATCATTTTATCATACCTACATCTTTATATCGGCATCTTTATTTTTTCAGATAACTACTTTGATTTTTCCCTTACCATGCAGCGTTTCTTGAAAAACGAAATCCCATAGCAGAGAATCTGATCATAGTCATCCTCATATTCCTTTGCATACATCCGATTGTCGAGCTGCTGCAAAGCCGTATCGCAGTCCTTCTCCAGGTTTCCCAGGGTCTTCGTGTACTTCGCTTCGAAGATCGCGACGCGCGCATTGATGGGATCATAAACGACCACATCGCTTCGCCCTTCTCCATGCTCCTTATTGGAGTCCACCATATATCCAGCGCCTGTAAAAATGCCCGCGAGAAAAGCGTGGTAGAAGTCCTCCCGATAGTCATGGTAGCTGATCGTGCGTCGGAGCAGGGCATTCATTTCCCTGCTTATGCCTTCACTGTCACCACGCCAGACGGCATCAAACAGCGCATTTCGATTCCACTTCTTCGCGCTGTCATCAAACCATTTGATGACCGTTGTTTCGAAAATCTCGTTAATTTCTGCATTCGGAATCATGAGGGCTACCATACCGTCTGGAACTTCACCCTTATAATCCTCTTCCCGCGCCCGTGTTAAGTATCCCGTCAGATACAGTGTACTCCAGAGGTTATCTTCTGATGAATGGAGATAATCATAGGTCAGGTTTTCATCCACACGCTGGACGATGCAGCCGCCCGCCATCAGTGTCTCAAGCTTCTTTGTAATCGTACTGCCCGCATAATCGATAAAGGAACGGATGATGGCATTGTCACTTGTGTTTTTCCAGTAGCTCATCGGCTTCGCCTTCGGATTGTGCTGAAGCTCCAGCATATAATTCATGACATCCCACGGACAGTAGACATCGAAATCCCCGAAATGGTAGCCATCGTACCATTTCTTCATGTTCTCCGCCTGTTCCGTCATGTCAGCAGCTTTCAGCAGCTCATCAACCTCGCTCTGTACGAAGCCGAAATACTCGTTGAGACGAGAATTTGTGATCGTATCCGATACAAAATTATTGGTTCCCGTAAAGATGCTCTCTTTTGCAATCTTCAGACAGCCTGTCACGACAGCAAAACGAAGTGCCGGATTGTCTTTCAGGGCCTGCATCAATCCCTTCATAACATCAAGCATTTCATTATAGTAACCGTTGTTGTTCGCTTTCGCGACAGGGACATCGTACTCATCTATAAGAAGAATGACCGGCTTTTCATAATGCTGCTGCATCATCCTGGTAAGCAACATCAAGCTTCCTTTCATGTCCTTCATGGAAGCCTGTCCCCATTCCAGCTGTTTCGCGATCTCCTTATCACTGATACCAATCCTGTCGCTGTCCAGCAGATAGCGATGCTCTTTATATAGTTCTGAGATAACCCATGTGAGCATATCGTATGCTCCGGCGAAGTCAAGACCATCTACCTGTCGAAACGAAACAAAAACCGTCGGATACTGGTTCATCCACGCATCGCACAGTGCCCGGTTTTCCGAAATCTCCAGCCCTTCAAATAACGCTCTGCTGTCCTTTCGGATATCGAAGAAGCTTTCCAGCATACTCATGCCCAACGTCTTTCCAAAGCGCCGAGGACGGGTAATCCACGTTACTTCCGTGCCTCTCCTGTTGAGCAGCTCTCTGATCAGCCCCGATTTATCGATGTAGTAATACCCGTTTTTACGAATTTCTTCAAAGTCTGAAACTCCAACAGGGATATTCATTTCTTTCATCTCTGCTGCTCCTTTCGTCGTAATTGCTTTTTTAGCCATTAATTGCGGTCAGCCGAATTATCCCCAAACAATGTTTGCATATAATCCCTTTTCTCGTAAATAATTCTGATCACTTCGATATAATCATCTTTTATTCTATAAAATGCCATGTACTTTTTTAAAACTATAAAATAAAATCCCGTAAATAAGCCTTTATATCGGAGTGGTATACCCGATGTCGGAATTTGCTTTTTTTTGGTAATCGTGTCTATAAAATCTTTTATATATTTATCCGCTATATCGTAACTTTTTGAAGCCTGATATACCTCATCCCATACAGAATCCATATCCCGCATAGCCTGTGGCGTATATCTTAACAGATACATGGTCAGTCCTCGTTTCTTTTGTTAATGAAATGACTTTTTAATTCTTCCTCCGAAACCCAATCTTCGTCTTCTGCGGAGCGAAGTCCTGCATTCAGTTCACACATCAGTTGTATCATTGCTTCTGCTTTCTGAAAGTTTTCTTCGTCCTTTATGTCACGTATGCTATAAGCGCCGCGGCCATTTCTTGTCAGGTAAACCGGAGAGCCGATACGAACTTTTTCAAGAACATTTCCATAATTTCTTAAATCCGATACTGATGTTATTGTAGGCACAAAACATACTCCTTTCGATATATTTGTAGAAATATTATACTATTTTTTCTATTATTTTCAATATTCTTTCGACATATTTATCGAAAATCGATTTCACGGATTAATATTTTCTGGTTTTCAGGTAAAATAAAGAGGCCGATTGCTCGACCTCTGTTTCTGTCACATATCAGTATCAGTCATACCGGTTATGGGATTTCTTAAAAACCTTCAACTGTTTAATAATACGATTTGCATACTTAGGATTATTTCCCGTAACCCATGTTTCAATACCGGAGGTATCAAAAATAGTCATGCCAGCAAGATCAGGATTCCGTTTTTGGCATATCGGTTCGGTCAGATTTACAAGATGGTTGAACATAGATTGTAAGTCCGATAAGAAATACTGTTTAAAGCGGGTAAATTTAGAAGCATCTGGTGCAAGCTTGCTTGCAGAGGATTTGTGACCCTGGAACCCGCCAAAAACATGAGTAAGAAGCCATTTTTTGAAGAAAAATACCTTTTGACCCCAACATCTTCCATTTCTATGTTTACATCAGTTTCCCATACATTTCAGGCCGTCTGTCCCGGAAAAGTCCCCAGGAAAGGCGGTCTTCCATCAGCTGGTCCAGGTCAAAGGTAGCTGCGATAAAACCTTCTTCCTGTCTTCCCATGGATACCTGTACCTCGCCACAGCCATCTGTGATAAAAGATGATCCGTAGAATACCAGGGAAGAACTCTGGCCTGCATTTTCTGCACATGGCTCTACCCGTTCCTCGCCTACCCGGTTCGCTGCAATTACAGGCACCAGATTAGAGGCGCTATGTCCCTGCATACATCTTCTCCAGTGAGGCATACTGTCTGTAGAAAGGATGGGTTCACTGCCAATGGCCGTTGGATACAGAAGGATTTCTGCGCCTTCCACTGCCATAGCTCTGGCAGTCTCCGGAAACCACTGGTCCCAACAGATGCCAACACCCACTTTTCCGTAAGCTGTATCAAATACCTTAAAACCAGTATCTCCCGGTGTAAAATAAAATTTTTCCTGATAGAAATGATCATCCGGGATATGGGTCTTCCGGTAAACTCCCAGAATGGAACCATCTGCATCGATCATGGCAACGGAATTAAACAGCCGGTTTACATCTCTTTCATAAAAACTGATTGGGATCACTACCTGCAAGCTGGCGCAAACTCCCTGGAAATAGCGCACTGCCGGATTTTCCATCACCGGTGTGGCAAACTGATAGTAATCATATCTGCGCTCCTGGCAAAAATACTGGCGTTCAAACAGCTCCGGAAGAAGGATCACCTGCGCTCCTTCTGCTGCTGCCTGACGTACCAGAACCTCTGCTTTTTCTATGTTTTCTGCTACATTTCTGCTGCAGCACATCTGAACTGCGGCACATCTTACGTTTCTCACTTGCTGTTTCTCCTTCTTTCCTTCGATCTGACATTCCTGTTTATATTTGATCCGTTGTTTTTCCAACATTCAAAAGGTTCTCACCATTTTTACATCAGTTGACAATTTTTTCTGTTACCGCTGACTGTCACGCCTTATTTCCCAGTAGAGTGGTATCGTTATTTCGAAAACGATGTACTAGAAGGTATCTGCTGTGTAATACAGTGGATATTTCCGCCCCCGATAATGATTGCCCGGGCGTCAATAGGACAGATCCTGCGATCAGGAAACAGCTTTCCTAATATATCACAGGCCAGCTTATCATGTTTATCCTGAAACTGCGGAACCAGAACTGCTTCATTTGCAATATAGAAATTTACATAGCTGGCTGCCAGCCGTTCTCCTGCTTCTCTGGTATCTTCTCCCGGCTCAAAAACAAGACCATTTAAATCTTCTTCCTGGATACATACCGGCTTCTCAGGAATTGGCAGCTTATGTATCATAAACTTTCTGCCCTTTGCATCTGTTTCATTTTCCAGAATCTGGTAATCTTCCATAGAAAGAGCATACTGGGGATCCTCTTTCTCATCTGTCCAAGCTAAAACAACTTCTCCCGGCTTTACAAAGGCGCACACATTATCTATGTGTTCATTAGTCTCATCCTGCCATATGCCATTTTTAAGCCAGATCACCTTTTCTGCTCCCAGATATTCACAAAGCTTCTTTTCAATCTCTTCTTTTGTAAGATGGGGGTTTCTTCCGGGACTTAGGAGGCATGCCTCTGTTACTAATAAAGTTCCTTCCCCGTCACTGTGGATGGAACCGCCTTCCAGCACAAAATCACCGGCATCATACACCGGATAATCAAGGGCATCGCAGATTGCCTCTGCTGCAGCATCGTCCTTTTCCCAGCTTGCATAAAGGCCATCCACTTCTCCACCCCAGGCATTAAAACGCCAGTTTATGCCACGAACTTCCTTTCTGGCATTTTTAACAAAGGTAGGTCCTACATCCCTTGCCCAGGCATCGTCCGTTTCTATAGGCAAAATATGGATCTTTTCTGACTTTCCGGAAAAAGCTGCCTTTGCAGACTCCAAGGAAGAAGGTCCTGCTAACATGTAAACCTCTTCTCCTTCTGCTATAGCCTCTGCGATTTTTGCAAAGGCTTTTCTGGCATCTTTTGCCCCATAAGCCCAGGAGCCGGGACGTTCCGGCCAGATCATAATGGTTCCTTCGTGTGGTTCAAACTCTCCCGGCATATGAAATCCATCTGATACAGGCAGTGTTTTTAGTCTTTCTACCTGAACCGTTTTATCCGTCTTTTCCATTTCAGCGGTCATATCTGTCTTTTCCACCATCACCATTATGCCAGTCTCCCCTTAAAGTCTTCATATCCAAAAGTACGGATAATTTCACAGTCCCCGTCCTCTTTCATTACAGCGATCCCCGGAAGCGGGATCCCATTAAAAGTATTATTTTTCACCATAGAATAAATGGCCATATCCTGAAAACACAGCTTATCTCCCACATGGATCTGCTTATCAAAGGAATAATCCCCGATCACATCTCCCGCCAGACAGGTACAGGAGGAAAGACGGTAAGTAAATGCTTTTTCCCCCGCATTTCCACTATCCTTTAATGGCGGCCGGTATGGCATTTCCAGTACATCCGGCATATGACAGGCAGCAGAGGCATCTAAGATCAGCACAGATAGTCCGTTTTCCACAATATCCATTACCTCTGTCACCAGATAACCGGCATTTAATGCAATGGCTTCTCCCGGCTCCAGATATACCTCCACTCCATAAGTGTCTCTTATATGTTTGATGCATTTTATAAGCAGTTTTCTGTCATAGTCATCTCTTGTAATATGATGACCACCACCCATATTCAGCCATTTTATCTTAGAAAGCCATGGGCCGAACTTTTCTTCCACTGCTTCCAGGGTTTTAGCCAGATCATCTGCGTTCTGCTCGCAAAGAGTATGGAAATGGAGGCCATCCAGAGCATCAAAAAGCTCTGGTTCTTCCTCTGTTTCCCGTACAAACACCTCTTTTGTAACTCCCAGACGGGAACCGGGAGCACAGGGGTCATAAATTGCATGATCCCCCTGAGTGGAGCATTCCGGATTAATACGCAGTCCCAGGCTTTTCCCTGAAACAACGTCTTTATGACGGCGAAGCTGGGCAAAGGAATTAAAGATAATATGGTCGCATATCTCTCCCAGCTCTTTTATATCCGCATCCTTGTAAGCCGGGGCAAAAACATGATTTTCCTTTCCCATTTCTTCTTTTCCAAGTCTTGCCTCATACAGACCACTGGCTGTCGTGCCGTCCAGATACCGGCCGATCAGAGGATATTCATAAAAACATGAAAAAGCTTTCTGGGCAAGAAGGATCTTGCAGCCGGCTTCTTCCCGGATTTCTTTTAAAATCTGTAAATTTTCTTTCAGTTTCTTCTCATCGATCACATAACAGGGAGTGGGAAGCTGATCCATTCTCATTTTTTGTTCTCCCTATTCTACGATCTGAGGATCTTCGCATACCTGCCATGGAAGTCCCCACTTATTTAATGCATCCATAAATGGATCCGGATCAAATTCCTCTACATTAAATACGCCGTCCTTCTTCCATGCACCGGTAACTACCATCATAGCACCGATCATAGCCGGGACACCGGTAGTATAGGAGATTGCCTGGGAACCAACTTCTTTGTAGCATTCCTGGTGATCACATACATTATAAATGTAAATGGTCTTTTCTTTTCCGTCTTTCACACCGGTAAAAATACAGCCGATATTGGTCTTTCCTACAGTTCTTGAACCTAAGGAAGCCGGATCAGGCAGAAGGGCCTTTAAAAACTGGATCGGTACGATATCCTGTCCCTGGAACTGGATAGGAGAAGTAGAAAGCATTCCTACGTTTTCCAGACATTTCATATGGGTTAAGTAGCTCTGTCCAAAGGTCATAAAGAAACGGATCCGCTTTACACCAGGGATATTTTTTGCAAGAGACTCAATCTCTTCGTGATGAAGAAGATACATATCCTTCTTTCCTACTTCAGGGAAGTCATACTCTCTCTTGATCTCCATTGGCTCTGTTTCTACCCAATGGCCATTCTCCCAGTAAGAGCCGTTTGCAGATACTTCACGTAAATTGATCTCAGGATTAAAGTTAGTCGCAAATGGATATCCATGATCTCCGCCATTGCAGTCTAAAATGTCAATGGTATGGATCTCATCAAAATAATGTTTTAAAGCATAAGCAGAAAATACGCTGGTAACACCCGGATCAAATCCGCTTCCTAAAAGAGCGGTAAGACCAGCCTCTTTAAAACGTTCATTCAGATCCCACTGCCAGGAATAATCAAAGTATGCAGTAAAGCCTTTTTCCTTGCAGCGCTTTTCATAAATAGCTCTCCACTGTGGATCATCTGTATTTTCAGCCTCATAATTAGCTGTATCAATGTAGTCCACACCTGTACGCAGACATGCTTCCATAATAGTAAGGTCCTGATAAGGAAGCGCTACGTTTAATACTGCATCCGGCTTATAGGAACGGATCAGTGCCTCAAGTTCTTCCACCTTATCTGCATCCACCTGGGCAGTTGTGATCACTGTATCTGTTTTTCCTTCTAACTGTGCTTTTAAAGCATCACATTTTGATTTTGTGCGGCTTGCGATCATAATTTCTGTAAATACACCACTGTTCTGGCAGCACTTATGTACTGCTACGGAAGCTACGCCCCCACATCCAATTACCATTAATCTGCTCATTTGTTATTTTCCTCCTCTTCTAACAGGTCCTCCACATATTTTGGCAGCATAAACGCGCCTGCATGGAGATTTGTTGTATAGTACCATGTTGGTATATGAAGCCCGTTCCATTTTTCCGCCTGAAGATCATTTAATGGATGATACTTCTTTGAGGCAAAGCCAAACAGCCAGTAGCCTGACGGACAGGTAGGAATATGGGCCTGATATACGCGGCTTACAGGAAAGGAACGATATACCTTTCTGTGCATGCTGCGGCAGGCAGCTTCATCTTCATCATAAAATGGACTTCCATGCTGATACACCATGATCCCATCTTCCCGCAGTGCATTATAGCAGCTGCCGTAGAACTCCTTAGTAAACAGACCTTCTGTATGTCCAAACGGGTCTGTAGAGTCATTGATGATCAGGTCATAGCAGTTTTTCTTTCCCCTGAGAAAACGCAGTCCGTCATCGTAATATACATGGACCCGTTCCTCGTCTAATCCGCAGGCTACCTCCGGGAAGATCTCCCTGCACACATCTACAAACATTTTATCGGTTTCCACTACATCAATAGATTCAATTCCCGGATACTGGATCAATTCTTTTGCCACACCGCCATCTCCGCCACCAATGATCAGCACATTTTTCACGTTAGGATGGACAGCCATAGGCACATGTGTCACCATTTCATCATAGATAAATTCATCTTTTTCAGAAAATACGATTTCTCCATCCAAAGCTACAAATTTTCCAAACTCAGCAGATTCAAATACGTCGATCCGCTGATACTCACTTTCACCGGAAAACAGCTGACGGTCCACACGGACAGAAAGCTTTACATTTTCCGTATGAAACTCCGAATACCAAAGTTCCATTTTCTTCCTCCTGATGTTCTCCCGCAGCGGGGGCAATTTATACTAAAACCATCAGCCGTTCGATCTTCGGATCTTCCGTTCCCTGCATGGAACATCCCTTTTCCTTTGCGTAAAGAATGTATTCCACGATCTCCTGGGTGATCACCTCGCCTGGCGCCAGGATCGGGATACCCGGTGGATAACACATAACAAATTCACCGCTGATCTTTCCTGCTGCCTGTGCAATGGGAAGAGATATCTTTTCCGCATAAAACGCCTTCTGTGGTGAACATTCTACCTTCGGTGAAATGTATTCCCCTGTAAGCATACCGGTCTTGTCTTTCCGGTAAAGCCGTTCAATATCTGCCAAAGCTCCCACTAAACGTTCAATATCCTGGATCCGGTCCCCAATAGAAATATACGCCAGAATGTTGCAGATATCTCCAAACTCAATCTGGATGTCATATTCATCTCTTAACAGATCATAAACCTCGATACCTGCCAGTCCGATCCCCAGTGTATACACAGAAAGCTTGGTCACATCAAAATCATAGACACTGGTACCATTGACCAGATCTTTTCCATATGCATAATAGCCGCCAATGGAATTGATCTCATTTCTGGCATATTCTGCCATCTGGATCACTTTCCCAAAGGATTCCTCCCCCCGCAGTGCCAGGTTCCTTCTGGAAATATCCAGACTGGAGAGGAGAAGATAGGATGCACTGGTAGTCTGCGTCAGGTTAATGATCTGACGCACATAATCCTGGTTCATGCCCTTATTTAACAGAAGCATGGAGCTTTGTGTCAGGCTTCCTCCGGACTTGTGCATGGAAACAGCTGCCATATCTGCACCTGCTGCCATTGCATTTACCGGAAGGCCTTTCCCAAAGTACAAATGGGTTCCATGAGCTTCATCTGCCAGCACCTTCATCCCTTTTTCGTGGGCCAGCTTTACGATGCCCCGCAGGTCAGAGCAGATTCCATAGTAGGTAGGGTTATTTACCAAAACCGCTACAGCATCCGGATTTTCTTCAATCGCTTTTTCCACCTTATGAATATCCATTCCAAGAGAAATTCCCAGATCTCCGTTTACTTCCGGATTTACATAAACCGGAACTGCCCCGCAAAGTACCAGGGCATTGATAGCGCTTTTATGTACATTTCTTGGCAGAATGATCTTATCTCCTGCTTTACAGACTGAAAGGATCATCCCCTGGACAGCTGAAGTGGTTCCTCCTACCATAAGAAATGCATGGCTGGCACCAAAGGCCTCTGCTGCCAGTTCCTCTGCCTCCCGGATCACAGATACCGGATGGCACAGGTTATCTAAAGGTTTCATGGAATTTACATCTAATCCAACACATTTTTCCCCTAAAAGAGCTGCCAGCTCCGGGTTTCCCCGTCCTCTTTTGTGTCCCGGTACATCAAAGGGCACTACCCTTTTCTTTCTAAAACGCTCTAATGCCTCATAAATAGGTGCACGCTTTTGTGCTTCCAGGTCCATTTAACCGCCTCCTCATACTCGCCGTCCCTTTTATCCATAAAAAAACAGGTGACGGCATATTCCATCACCTGCTGTATGTGTTTTGTCTTTAAATGTCTCTGCCCTTTTAACAGGCAGAAAAAAGTGACCCTACTTTCCCAGTTCTCCGCTCTGTTTTGCCAGAAGCTCTTATTGACCGTTTCACAAGTGACGTGCCTTTTTGCACTGATAAAATTACGCATACTGCGTATCGACTTATAAAATTTGGGCTTCTAACCCAATCAATAATGTGGTTTCCCACTTTCGGCTTCTGACCCGCCTGTCCGTCTGGGCTTAACTCAATATATTGAGTGGTCACACTTTTTAAATTAACATAGTCCTAACAAGCTGTCAAGATTTTTTTACGGTTCTTTCTTGACACAGATATGAAAGTATCTGCTTTTTTCAATCATATTACCCATCTCCCGTTAATTTTTCATTTACATCTTCATTTTCATGACTTATAGTAAAAAAGAACTTAATGTCCTCTCGGAGTCTTTCCTGCATCTGCCTTTGTGGCCGATTTTCCGCCAGTTGCACCCGAATTTCATCACCGTACGCACCGCG
>UQJF01000110.1 GCA_900541315.1 uncultured Clostridium sp.
TCGTCGGCAGCGTCAGATGTGTATAAGAGACAGATTTCCTCCTTATATATAGCACCCGATCAGGTCCCAGCACCGTTTTTATCTTTCAACGGCTCAGCCGCCCGGATACTCCGGTGTGCTGTTTTCCCGCCGCCCTGTAATCGGCTATTACTTACTAATTTACAACAATTAAACTGTAATATTTACTTTATTTAACCGTTAATGGAACGTTCCAGCTTCTTAGCTTCTTCCCTTACTTCATAAAGAACCTTTTCTTCATCAATTCCTATCAGTTCTCTGTCTTTCATTAAGACTTTACCGTTGCATACTGTTGTCACAACACTGCGTCCGGTCATACCAAATAAGATGTGGCTGTTGATATTAGAAGCATCCATAGGTGTTCTCGGTACATAATCCGCAACGATCACATCTGCTGCTGCGCCTTCTTTTAATACGCCTAACTGCTTCTTGAAGTAACGGTTTGCGATCTTTGCATTTCCCTCAAAGAGCATCTGTGGAACTTCGCTCCATGCTGCATTTGCATCACACAGATGATGTTTGTGGAGCACATTTGCTACCTTATAAGATTCCAGGACATCCTGTGTATAACCATCTGTTCCGAGACCTGTTAAAATACCTCTGTGAACGATCTCCATAGTTGGAGGGCATCCGCAGGCATTACCCATGTTGGATTCAGGGTTGTGTACTACCATGGTATCAGTTGCCTTGATCAGTTCCATCTCATGTGGATTTACATAGATGCAGTGGCCAAGTAAGGTCTTGCTTCCTAAGATATTGCAGTCGTATAAACGATCCACAATGCGCTTTCCATATTTATGTAAGCAGTCATGAAGATCTTCAATACCTTCTGCAACATGAATATGATATCCGACTTCTTCCGGCTTGTTTGCAGCAGCAAATTCCATAGTCTCATCTGAAATGGTAAACTGCGCATGCATACCCATCATACCTGCAAACATATCTGTTTCATCAGCTAATGCATGCTTGATCCATCTTGCATTCTCTAACACAGCTTCTCTGGATTTGTCCATACCGTCACGATCAGATACTTCATAACACAGACAAGCTCTTACACCAAATTCTTTTGCCGCATCTTCAATCGCAAACAGGCTGTCCTTGATCTGGCCAAAGCTTGCATGATGGTCAAATACGGTGGTAACACCATTCTTAATACTGTCGATGAAAGTAACCCTTGCGCTCTGACGTGTCTGTTCGTTGGTCAGATGGCGGTCGATAGTCCACCACAATCCGTCTAAGATATCCAAAAATCCATGAGGATCATATCCTTTAATACTTAAGCCTCTTGCCATCGCACTGTAGATATGCTCATGTGTGTTAATGAAAGCCGGCATGATAACGCCCCCCTTAGCGTCTACAAACTCAGCTTCCGGGAACTCTTTTTTGATCTCATCCAGAGTCCCTACTTTTTTAATAGTAGTTCCGTCAATTGCTACTGCTCCATTTTCGAAAAATGGCTGTCCGGCATCTCTTGTAACCAGACGTCCGTTTCCAATGATCAACATATGGCTCTCTCCTTTTCCTATTAATATCAATGTTGTCGTACCTTTATATTAACACCTGAAAATAGCATTTGCAAGGGAAAAATACAATTTTTTTTAGTTGTACAAAATTTTTTTGTAAAAAACTATTGCAATCTATTTTTTTTGTGCTATTATGGAATCATAAACAACACAGAAATGTTTTGCAGATTGTTTATTGTACAAAGTTACCATATCATATTATAAAAGTCCGAAATGAGGAGGTTGTTCATGGCATACACACTTGGACTGCTTGAACAGATTGCAGACGGCCTTGCAAGACAGTTCGGACCAGACTGCGAGATCGTGATCCACGACTTAAAACGCCACGACCTGGAGCATTCCGTTGTTCATATTAACAACGGTCATATTACCAACCGGCGTGAAGGCGACGGACCGTCTAAGGTAGTTCTGGAAACCCTGCATAAGGATCCGGCTTTACTGAAAGACCATCTAGGTTATCTTACCCGCACATCAAATGGTAAGATTTTAAAATCCAGTACGTTTTTTATAAGAAATCCTGAAGATTCTGCTGTAGATTATATTTTTTCCATCAACTACGATATCACAGGGCTGATGACCATTGAAAGATCCATCAAGGCTCTTATCAGTACAACAGAAGACCCCAGTGATAACAGACAGCAGCCAGAACAGATCGTACACAATGTAAATGATCTTCTGGACAATCTGATCGAACAGTCCGTAGCTCTGGTTGGAAAAC
Organism: uncultured Clostridium sp.; assembly: GCA_900541315.1. GTDB lineage: Bacteria > Bacillota > Clostridia > Lachnospirales > Lachnospiraceae > Enterocloster. The sequence continues at coordinate 2,260 of UQJF01000110.1, forward strand.
CTGCAGCACTTATGAATAAGGAAGAAAAAGTAACCGCCATTCAGTTTTTGAATGATGCAGGCGCTTTTCTCATAACAAAATCTGGAGACAAGGTCTCCAAGTATTTTGGAATTTCCAAATTTACTCTGTACAGTTACATTGATGTAAACAGTCGTAAATCATCTTAAGCACTAAAAATTTAAAAACCAAAAATTTTAAGGAGGATACAGTAACATGGATCAGAAGATTCTGTGGGCAGTAAACAAGATGCCTAAAACAGATGACAAAAACCTTCCAATTATGGGACTTGAGGAGATCAAAAAGGCGCGTACTTTCCACGAGAGCTTTCCTCAGTACAGCGAAACACCATTAACCAAGCTGCCTAACATGGCTTCCTATTTAGGAATCAAGGAAGTATATGTAAAGGATGAGTCTTACCGTTTCGGTCTGAACGCATTTAAGGTACTGGGCGGTTCTTTTGCAATGGCCCGTTACATTGCAAAGGAGACTGGAAAGGATGTTTCTGAACTTCCTTATTCCGTACTTACTTCCGAGCAGTTAAGAAAAGAATTCGGACAGGCTACTTTCTTTACTGCAACAGATGGCAACCACGGCCGCGGCGTTGCATGGGCTGCTAACCGTCTTGGACAGAAGGCAGTTGTACATATGCCTAAGGGAACTACCCAGACCCGTCTTCAGAACATTGCTAAAGAAGGCGCCCAGGTAGACATCCAGGAATTAAACTATGATGACTGTGTCCGTCTTGCTGCTAAGGAAGCTGATGAAACCCCTAGAGGCGTTATTGTACAGGATACTGCATGGGACGGCTACGAAGAGATCCCGGCATGGATCATGCAGGGATACGGCACCATGGCAATGGAAGCTGGTGAACAGTTAAAGGCTCAGGGATGTGATCGTCCTACCCACATCTTCGTACAGGCCGGTGTTGGTTCCTTAGCCGGTGCAGTTGTTGGTTACTTCTCCAACCTGTATGCTGACAACTTACCTACATTCGTAGTTGTTGAGGCTGAAGCTGCTGCATGTCTTTACAAGGGTGCTGCTGCCGGTGATGGAGACATCCGCATTGTAGACGGCGATATGCAGACCATCATGGCAGGTCTTGCATGTGGTGAACCGAACACCATTTCCTGGGACATCTTAAAGAACCATGTAAAAGTATTCATTGCTGCTCCTGACTGGGTTGCTGCAAATGGTATGCGTATGTTAGCTGCTCCTGTTAAAGGCGATGCTCCGATCACTTCCGGTGAGTCCGGTGCTGCTCCATTCGGTGCATTAGCAGCTATGATGACCATGGACGAATACAAAGATTTAAGAACTGACATTGGCCTGGATGAAAACTCCAAGGTACTGCTCTTCTCTACAGAGGGCGATACCGATCCTGATCGTTACAAGAACATTGTATGGAAAGGCCTTGACAAATAACTATTAACCATCAAAAGTAATTGCAAAACAAGAGGAGGATATTTAAAATGAATCTGGATTACGCAAAAATCAAAGAAGCAGCTCAGAATTATCAGAAAGATATGACTAAGTTCTTACGTGAGATTGTTAAGAACCCAGGTGAGAGTTGTGACGAAAAGGCTCACATCACCCGCATCGCAGAAGAAATGAGAAAGTTAGACTTCACCAAAGTTGAGATCGACCCAATGGGCAACGTACTTGGCTATATGGGAACCGGAAAAACCCTGATCGCATTTGATGCTCATATCGATACTGTAGGTATTGGTAATAGAAATAACTGGAACTTCGATCCTTATGAGGGATATGAGAACGAGACCGAGATCGGCGGCCGTGGTGTATCTGACCAGTGTGGCGGTATCGTATCTGCTGTTTACGGTGCTAAGGTCATGAAAGACTTAGGCATGCTGTCTGACAAGTACACTGTATTAGTAACCGGTACTGTTCAGGAAGAAGACTGTGACGGTCTGTGCTGGCAGTATATCATCAACGAAGACAAAGTACGTCCTGAATTCGTAGTTTCCACAGAGCCAACTGATGGCGGTATCTACCGTGGACAGAGAGGACGTATGGAAATCCGTATTGACGTTAAGGGCGTTTCCTGCCATGGTTCCGCTCCAGAGCGTGGTGACAACGCTATCTACAAGATGGCTGACATCCTTCAGGACGTTCGCGCTCTGAATGAAAATGACGCAGCTGATGACAAGGAAATTAAGGGCCTTGTTAAGATGTTAGACAAGAAATACAATCCAGAATGGGAAGAGGCTAACTTCCTTGGACGTGGTACTGTAACTGTATCCGAGATCTTCTTCACCTCCCCAAGCCGTTGTGCAGTTGCTGACTCCTGTGCAGTATCTCTTGACCGTCGTATGACTGCCGGAGAAACATGGGAAAGCTGCTTAGACGAGATCCGTGCCCTTCCGGCTGTTAAGAAGTACGGCGAGGACGTTAAAGTTTCCATGTACGAATACAATCGTCCTTCCTACACTGATCTGGTATATCCAATCGAGTGCTACTTCCCAACATGGGTAATCCCGAAGGATCATGATGTAACCAAGGCTCTGGAAGAAGCTTACCACAACCTGTACGGTGAAGAGCGTATCGGTGCTGAGGAAACTCTGGCTATGAGAACTGCTCGTCCTCTGACTGACAAGTGGACCTTCTCTACCAACGGCGTATCCATCATGGGACGTAACGGAATCCCTTGCATCGGATTTGGACCAGGCGCAGAAGCTCAGGCTCATGCTCCGAACGAAAAGACCTGGAAGCAGGATCTGGTAACCTGTGCAGCTGTATATGCAGCTCTTCCAACTGTTTACTGCAAGTAATCAATTAATTTAGCCAGTCTGCGTGGCCCTTCGGGGCTGCGCTTCCATCAAGAAATTCTTTAAATTCCATAAACCTACATATAAAAGGAGAATTGAATCATGAAAACATTACAGGATTACATTGACAAACTGAAAGCATTAAACTTCAAAGAAATGTACGAAGGCGATTTCTTCCTGACCTGGGAGAAGACAGACGACGAGCTGGAAGCTGTCTGGACTGTTGCTGATGCTCTCCGTTACATGAGAGAGAACAATATTTCTACAAAAGTATTTGAGAGCGGTCTGGGTATTTCCTTATTCCGCGATAATTCTACCCGTACACGTTTCTCTTTTGCTTCTGCATGTAATCTGCTTGGTCTGGAAGTTCAGGATCTGGACGAAGGCAAGTCTCAGGTTGCCCATGGCGAGACTGTACGCGAAACAGCTAACATGATCTCTTTCATGGCTGACGTTATCGGTATCCGCGATGACATGTACATCGGCAAGGGCAACGCTTACATGCATGAGGTTGTTGATTCTGTAACCCAGGGATATAAAGATGGTATCCTGGAGCAGAAGCCAACCTTAGTAAACTTACAGTGTGATATCGACCATCCTACCCAGTGTATGGCTGATATGCTGCATATCATCCATGAATTCGGCGGCGTAGAGAACTTAAAGGGCAAAAAGCTGGCTATGACATGGGCTTACTCTCCTTCCTACGGCAAACCATTATCTGTTCCTCAGGGTGTTATCGGTCTGATGACCCGTATGGGCATGGAAGTTGTTCTGGCTCATCCAGAAGGCTATGAAGTTATGCCAGAGGTTGAAGAAGTTGCCAGAAAGAATGCTGAGAAGTCCGGTGGTTCCTTCCGTGTATCTCATGACATGGCTGATGCATTCAAGGATGCTGATATCGTTTATCCAAAGAGCTGGGCTCCATTTGCAGCTATGGAAAAGAGAACCAATCTGTACGCTGAAGGCGATACCGATGGCATCAAGGCTCTTGAGAAAGAACTGTTAGCTCAGAACGCAGAACACAAAGACTGGTGCTGTACAGAAGATCTGATGAAGACAACTAAAGACGGAAAGGCTCTGTACCTGCACTGCTTACCAGCTGACATCAACGGTGTAAGCTGCAAGGACGGCGAAGTTGAAGCTTCTGTATTTGATCGTTACCGTGATCCTCTGTACAAAGAAGCAAGCTACAAGCCATACGTTATCGCAGCTATGATCATGCTGGCTAAGTTTGCTGATCCTGCTGAGATTTTAAAGAAACTGGAAGAAAAAGGAACTCCAAGAGTATTCAAATAAAATCTAATTAAAAGATAGGTGTTTCTGAGCTGCCGGACCGGAGCGCGTCATAATTGGCTTTCTGTCAGACGCACTCGGGCTACCGGTGGCTCTTTTTTTGGGCAAGTAAACATGTCGCCTGGCAGCGGCATCATCATAAATGAAAGGGTATCAAATGACTCTGGGACCTAACGTACAAGCAAGTAGTCCACATAGCGCTTGACAACGCTTTCATAGCAAAAAGGGGTAATTAACAATGGAAAATAAGAAGAAAAAACGTATCGTCATTGCTCTGGGCGGCAATGCTTTGGGAAATACTCTTCCTGAGCAGATGAAGGCAGTAAAGATCACCGCAAAGGCTATCGTGGACCTGATCGAGGAAGGCTGCGAAGTAATCGTAGCTCACGGAAATGGTCCTCAGGTTGGCATGATCAATAACGCTATGGCTGCATTAAGCCGCGAAGATGCAAATCAGCCCAATACTCCTCTCTCCGTCTGCGTTGCAATGAGTCAGGCTTATATCGGCTACGACTTACAGAACGCTTTAAGAGAAGAGCTTTACAACCGTGATATTTATGATATTCCGGTTGCTACTATGATCACTCAGGTCCGTGTAGATGCAGATGATCCTGCATTTGATACTCCTTCCAAGCCGATCGGACATTTTATGACAAAAGAGCAGGCTGCACTGGCAGAAGAAAAATACGGATATATCATGAAAGAAGATGCCGGAAGAGGCTACCGCCGTGTAGTTGCTTCTCCAAAGCCAGCTGAGATCGTTGAAATCGGAGCGATCCGATCTCTGGTTGACTCCGGTCAGTTAGTAATTGCCTGCGGTGGCGGTGGTATTCCTGTTACCAGACAGGGCAACCACTTAAAGGGCGCAAGCGCTGTTATCGATAAAGACTTCGCAAGTGAGCTGTTGGCAGAAAATCTGAACGCAGATTTTCTCATTATCCTCACTGCTGTTGAAAAAGTTGCTATTAACTTCGGAAAGCCGGAAGAAAAATGGCTGGATGACCTCGATACTGAAGAAGCTAGAAAGTACATTAAAGAAGGACATTTTGCGCCTGGTTCTATGCTTCCAAAAGTTCAGGCTGCTGTTAAATTTGCTGAATCAAAACCAGGACGCACTGCGCTCATTACGCTGCTGGAAAAGGCAAAAGACGGTATCCAGGGCAAGACCGGTACCCATATCCATTTAGCGTAAATAAAGGGGGCATTGCATATGAATACAACCAGTAAAGAAGGATCTTTATTTGAATTAGATGGCGTGCCAAAACTGAGCCAGGCATTTCCTCTGGCCTTACAGCACGTTGTAGCTATGATCGTAGGCTGTGTTACGCCAGCTATCATTATCTCTGGTGCAGCTGGTCTTGAAACTGCAGACCGCGTACTGCTGATACAGGCATCATTAGTTGTATCTGCACTTGCCACTCTCCTGCAGCTCTTTCCGATTGGAAAGAGAACTGGCTTTCATTTAGGCGCCGGACTCCCCGTTATCATCGGTGTAAGTTTTGCCTATGTGCCAAGTATGCAGGCCATTGCTGATCAGGGCGGTATCCCCGCAATCCTGGGTGCCCAGATCGTGGGCGGCATCTGTGCTATCCTTGTAGGACTAACGATCAAAAAGATCCGCAAGTTCTTCCCGCCATTGATCGCCGGTACTGTAGTTTTCACCATTGGTCTCTCCCTTTATCCAACCGCTATCAATTACATGGCCGGTGGTGTAGGAAGTGCTGACTATGGTTCCTGGCAAAACTGGCTGGTAGCTATCTTTACCCTGCTAGTTGTTACTGGTTTAAATCATTTTGCAAAAGGATTCTTAAAACTGGCATCTATCCTGATTGGTATGATCATCGGATATATCTTTTCCAGCTTCTTCGGCATGGTAAGTTTCTCCAACGTAGCCCAAGCCGGTGTTTTCCAGCTTCCTCAGATCCTGCATTTTGGTGTTACCTTTGAGCCATCTGCATGTATCGCCTTAGGACTGCTGTTTATCATTAACTCCGTACAGGCTATCGGCGACTTCTCTGCTACTACTTCCGGCGGTTTAGACCGTGAGCCTACCACCAATGAACTTCAGGGAGCTATCCTGGGATATGGCGTTTCTAATATGATAGGTGCATGCCTCGGATGTCTTCCTACTGCAACTTACAGCCAGAACGTTGGTATCGTTGCTACTACAAAGGTTGTAAACAGAGTAACTCTTGGACTTGCAGCTATGATCATTTTCATCGCAGGTGTATTTCCTAAGTTTTCTGCTCTTTTAACAACTATTCCATATGCTGTACTGGGCGGTGCAACCGTTTCCGTATTCGCATCCATCGCCATGACCGGTATGAAGCTGGTTATGACAGAAGACATGAACTACCGCAATACTTCTATTGTAGGTCTTGCAGCAGCTCTTGGTATGGGTGTTTCCCAGGCGTCTGCGTCCCTTTCCGCATTCCCTGCATGGGTAACGACTATTTTTGGAAAATCTCCAGTCGTTATTGCTACATTGGTAGCTATTTTCCTGAATGTAACACTTCCAAGAGATAAAAAAGCTGGTTCATAATATTTCATCATTAATTTGATTTCTTTTCTATCCTCAAAAGAGGGATATCACCTAAGGACTTTATTCGTCTGGTGGCATCCCTCTTTTAGCTTATGTATCTATCTATCGACTTACAAACACGCACTATCGTACTTTTTGTCTGCTAACGCAGGCCATTGGCTCCCTATTGTTTTCCTCCTGCACCCATTTTATTCCATCTCGAAGGTTACGCTTACCTGGGCTTCTATGAATATTTCTCCTGGCATAACCCCTATATCTGCAGTTGCATCTTCTGTCACTGCCATCATCTGCTTGGCAGAAGCACCTGCTGCATTATATCTTGCCTGGGGATAATAACCATTTTCCTCCATGCTTACTGCCTTTACAACAGTCATTTCCGCAGCCTCTGCCATAGCATCAGCCTTGCCTTTTGCCATTTCTACAGCCTTTTTCAATGCTTCCTGGTACTTTTCATCATAGTCACTGCAAAGATACTGAACAGAATCCAGCTCATTAACACCGGAAGCTACTGAATCTGTAATGATCTTTCCTACATTCTCCACCAAAATATCTGAAACTGTGATACTGGTATTCATCTGATAGCCTTTAACCTTTTGCTGCCCGGAATTCCAATCATAAATAGGGCTCATACCATAATCCGATGTCTGAATAGACTTTTCCTCTACTCCCAAACCTTTCAAGGTTTCTAAAGTCCTATTTACATTTTGGGCATTTTCCTGCTGGCATTCCTGAGCTGTAGCAGCCTGTGTGTATACACTATACTGAATCTGAGCCATATCTGGAACTGCCTTTACTTCTTCTATGCCATTTACTGTAATGTGATTACCGCCAATATCCCCCTGCTGCACTTTTACAGTATCCGGGATCCGTACACTGGTACTGCATCCTGAAAGCCCTGTCACTGATAAAACAAACACTGCCGCCAATATTAATTTTCCCCACGTTTTCTTCATAATACGCATCCTCCTTTTACTGTTTTCCTCTCCTTCAGATGTTATCTGCTACTGTTTTTTCATAATTTTATATTAGCAGATTTAAATTATTTTTGTTTTCTTTTATCTTAATGATAATTTACCTGTTTATTACAATTAATTCTCCCCTCAGCAGTATTGACATCAACGCTTGAAAATGATATGATACTCAAAGTAGCATTTCTTCGTTGGTTTACCAGATAAACAAAAGCTGAGTATTTTATTCAGGGGTTGTACTGGTTTCGACGGGGGTCATGCAGCTGGTGAAGCTATCCCCATGCGATGGGTTAAATGGCAAAATTAAAAATAAACGCTAACGACGAATTAGCATACGCTGCCTAATGGCAGCTGTCAGACTTAAGGCACCTACACTTTAAGACCCTGGCATCGACTATGTAGGAAACGACACATGTAAAGCTTTGCACATGTGGGCGTATTATGAAGCTACTGAAACCGTCAGAGTGTTTCTTCCCGGACGGCAGAGGGAATGTTAAATAAGGAACTATGATAGTAGAAGAACAGGGAATTGATTTTCGGACAGGGGTTCGATTCCCCTCAGCTCCACGCTAAAAACCGCGTATTTACGCAATGTCATTAACTTAAAAGCAGAAGATATTTATTCCGAAATGGATTAGATATCT